>JBNKZR010000143.1:0-16477 GCA_050301735.1 Polyangiaceae bacterium
GCAAGACTAGCCACTACGTCAAAGTTCTGTGCGACGAAATCTTCGGACAGGACGCATTCGCGAGCGAGATCATCTGGCGCTATCGCCGCTGGCCGGCAAAGACCCGCAATTTCCAGCGCGTTCACGATGTGTTGCTTCGCTACGTGAAGGATCCTTCGGCGCGCCCACGCTTCAACCAGCTCTACGAGCCCCTAGCAGCATCGACGCGCGCCACCTGGGGCAGCCGTAAGCAGCAGGCTGTCGTCGGCAAGAACGGTCGACGCCTACGCTCCAGTACGACTGCGGAAGCCACACCGGGCGCTCCTCTTGGGGACGTCTGGGAAATCGGCATCGTAGCTCCGGTGGCACGTGAAAGAACGGGCTATCCAACCCAGAAACCCGAAGCCCTCCTCGAGCGCCTGATCCTGAGCCTCAGTGACCCCGGCGACTTGATCCTCGACCCTTACGCGGGCAGCGGTACGACTCTCGCCGCGGCACATCGCCTGGGCCGTCGCGCCGTGGGGATCGACGCCAGCCCAGAAGCCTGGGCAACGGCCGAGCCGCGACTCTCGCAACAGGCGCAGGTCCACGTGCAGCGCGTGGCCGAAGCTCAAGTGGCGCGCGCCAGCTGAGCACGGCGTTCGATTGCGTTTGTCGCGCAAGGCGGGTACAGCCTTGACCAGGCATGCCGCCGCGAGAGCCTCTCAGCAAGACTCCAATCCCGACGACAGCCGTGTTCATCCGGGCACTGCTGTTCGTGCTGGTGCCGCTGTGTCTGGCTTCGACACTTGGCGACCAGCAGGTCGTGATCCAAGTCGGCGCGACGGCCTACGACCGCGCCGAGATTCAACGCTGGCTCGACCAGACCCCGCTCGCCGACCTGCCCGCGAGCCCGCGAGCCCGCCTCGCGCGCATACGCAACATCGTTGATGAGGTGTTCGTGCCTCAGGCCCTGCTCACGGAGTACGCCACCGACCGCATCGCCCAGGATGCTGCATTCGTACCGCTGCTGGACGGTGCGCTCGCTCGCGCGACGGAGCGCTTACTCGAAAACACCATCGAGATTGGGGAGGACGAAATCCGCGCCTTTTACGACGACCACCGCGACCGCTACCTGCGCCCAGAAGCCATCCTGATTTGGCGCATCCTGGTCCCTGACGAGAAGAAGGCGCGCGAGGTCCTCAAGGCCGTTGTGGACAAGCGCTTGGGCGTCTACGAGTGGGGGAACCTGGCTCGCATCCATTCGATCGACGAGGCAACCAAACACCGTGACGGCAGTTTGGGCTTCGTGCGCGCGGACGGAACGACGGACGTTCCTCAAGTTCGGGTGGATGCTGCGATCTACGCTGCCGCCAGATCCGTGGCTGACGGTGAGATCGTCAGCGAGCCTGTGCGCGAAGGGAACGCTTACGCCCTCGTCTGGCGCCGCGGAACGCGCAAGCAACAGCACGAGACGCTGGAGGAGCAACGCGAGGCCATATCCGCCGTGTTGACCCGCCACAAGTTACAGCAGGCGCGAAGTGAACTGCTCGAGACGCTTCGGGACCGCTACCTGACGACCCATGAGCCAGACTTGCTCGAGAGGGTCGTCTACCATTTGCCTCTGAGCCCAGTGCCAACGAAGGATTCGGAACAAGCGCCGACGCGCCGCAGAGCGGTCGACCCTCAGCCCCAGAAGTCCGACCGCGGCGACCGCTAGACCGCGCAGACTTCAGTGTCAGCTTTCTCGAAACTTCGGGAGCTCCCACCCCAGCTGCTTGAGGATCCCGCGAAACAACCGCTCCTCGTCCCGCGCCAGTTCGAGGAACTTGACGAACTCTTTCGGCTTGCGCTCCACGGCAGCGCGTGTCGCGCGCTCGGCGTTCTCCAGCAACAACAACAGGTGCGGATGGGCTTGAACCACCTCCGACGGCACCATCATCTCCCGGGCGGCCCGCACTCGCGCTGCCGTCAGGTGGTGAACGACTCGCGCGAACTCCTCGTCGTGAAGCTTGCGCCGCACGGCGGACAACTCTGCATTGGCCTCGAAGACCAAGAAGCTGGCTCGGTCCAAGTAGCTGCCAGCCCACGCGGGGAATGCCGCAGCAAGTGTGACAACCAGTGTGCTCGCGAAAAAGCCTCTGCGCTTGATAGCCTCGTTCATTCGTCGCCATCCTTTCGCAACGCGGCATCCCCTCCGGCGCTGGTCACCCGAGCAGCCTCCAAAGCACGCGCGGCCGCGTCGCGTTCCGCTGCTCGTTTGGAACGCCCAACGCCCTCAGCCAGACGTCGCTCCCCCGCGCTGACGGCGACCTTGAACCAGCGTTCGTGCGGAGGCCCCCAAGTCTCGATCACGTCGTATTGCGGCGTGGCGATGCCCTCAGACTGAACGTCCTCTTGAAGCGTCGTCTTCGGGTCGTACGCCGCACCGTTGTCCCGATTCGACAGCCCACTGTCAACGATGCGCTCGCACAGGGCGCGGGCCGCATCGAGCCCGGCATCGAGATAGGTTGCTGCGATGAGCGCTTCCACGGCGTCCGCGAGAACGTTGGTACCATCGCGCAGACCGGTCGCCTCCGCACCTCGCCCCAAACGCAACGCGTTCGGCACGCCATTGTTGCGCGCAAACTCGGCAAGCGCTTCGGCGTTGACCAGCCTCGCGCGGCAGCGCGTCAATTCTCCTTCGTCGGCTTTGGGGAAGGCCCGAAACAGCGCCTCGCTGGCACACAACTCCAGAACCGCATCACCCAGAAACTCCAAACGTTGATAATGTCGGCCTTCACGCTGCTCGTTGGTGAAACTCGGGTGAGTCAGCGCTTCCTCGAGGTGCGGGGCCTCTTTGGGCAACTGGAAACGTTCAGCCACGTCGTCGAGATCGATCGGTCGTCGTTCTTTCACCGAGCAAGACCATAGCTGAAGCACGGGCCTCCGCCGATCGATTCCGCAACCAGTCCTGCCATGCGTACGCGATCGAAACCGCATTTGCATGGCGCTGCATCTGTCTTCCCTGAAACGCTGGCCTTTGCTGTACCTTTATGCGCCCATGGCGACCTCGCTCCTGGCCTGCCCGTTCTGTCGAGAGCTGTACGAATCCGGCGAGGCGGAGACCTGCCCAGTGTGCGGCGTCGTGCTCAAGCCCTTGGCGGACCTTCCCCCTTCGTTCGAGGTGCGCGAACAGATGGCGCAGGAATGGGAGCAAACACATCCCGCGGATCGCAAGCTGCCGTGGCTCGCCCTGGGCCGAAATCGGGGACTGCTTGCTCTGGGCTCGGCGCTCGGTTTGGCGGCGTTCTTTGCACCGTGGATCGTGCTCATCAAACCCGAGCTGCGCTCGCTCAGCGGTTTCGATCTCTTTTCCACAAGGGGCTTCTGGTTCGCCGGCGGTGCGCTCGGCTGGTTCATCAACATCCCCCTCGTGCTTTCGCGACGCACCATCAACCAGATGCGAGGGGTCAGAGCGGTCGTCATCCTGTTTTGCAGCCTCACGGCCTGCCAAGCTCTGCTGCTCGTGCTGCTATCGCCGACGGAAGCGATGGTGCCGCTGGAATACCACTGGGGCTGGGGACTCCACGTCAGCGCCGCACTGAGCTTGCTGACCTCGGCGCTGGGATTTCGTTTCGGCGGCAATGCCCCGGAAGAGTCAGCTACTGAAGAGGCGGAAACCGACGTCGCACCGGCATCCACCGAGAGCCACACGCTTCATTGAACGTCGCTTCGTTCAGAAAGCCGCGCCGAGTTCGAACGAGAATTGCCACTGACGCGGCACTGACTCGCAGTTCCCACCGTCTTCGTCGCACTCCGACAAGTAGTCTGCATCGCGATCGGAGTCCTGAGCATCGGCTGGGTCCACCATATCCGTGATGAACTGCACGCCACCGGTCACCATCTCGTAGCGATAGTTCAGCCCGAAGATCAGGCGCTGCCTCTCTAAGTCCGCGTGCTCGAAAACGACGTTGTTGTTGAAGTCGAGTGCGCTACCGCCGGCGCAAATGGATTGTCCGTCGAACTCTCTCGTCGGCGAAGATCCTTGGCGCGGGATGTCCGGGCCCGTGTAGCCACAGTAGCCAAGGGGGTCCGTCGCGGGGGTCAAGTCGATGAGCCCCGAGCGCCCGAAGATCCAGAGGTACTGAAAGCCCAACGTCGGGGTGAGAACCGAGGAACTGGCAATGGTGAACGGCTTCGAGATGCGTGCATCCACGACCACGGTCGTGAGCTGGAGTTGGTCGGTGCCGCTGATCGTGCGGATGCCGCCGCCGACAGCCAGGTCTGGCAAGTAGCCCAGAACCCCAGTGCGAAAGCCTTCCAGCAGACTCAAGCGGATGTCCGCTCCGCCGTTGATGATGTTGCTGTCGGGGACGAAACCGACGTTCGCCAAAGACTCGACGCCCATTCCGAAGTTTTTGCGGATGTTCAACGAGTACAGCTGAATCACCGACGGAGGCTGCCCGAACTCGGGGGCCGCACCTGTCGAGGCGTCGCGATCACCTTGCACGCCCAGCTTCCAATAATCAGCATCGTTGTCGATGGCGGTGTAAGCACCCTGAAACGACAAGTGAAAGCCACCGAACCCCGTGGTGCGCGCGGAGTATCCGGACGCAGGAGCCAAGGCAAACCCCCACTGGTTCACTAGACGCTTGAAGGCCTGATTGTCGGGTGCACAAAGACCATCTCGCCGCGGCAGACCCATACGGACGTACTCGTCTGCGATGCGATCGCGGGTGGCCTCATCATCGACGATCTCACCCAGGACCGCGTCGGGGTCGGCCGAGCTCCCGCCGCCGTGACACGCCGGCAACACCACAAGCCGGGACAGCGCGGGGTCGAGCGAGTCGGCCTTCGCGTTCGATGCCGAGGTCAGGCTCAGCCCGAGAGCGGCTAGGACCGCTATATACGCTTGTTTTCCCAAGCCAAACTCCGGACCGGAGGCTACTTGGGGACGGGGACGCGCGTCAAGGTAGAGGGCTCTTGCGGGGCTTGCCGCAAGCCGGACGCGGGGGGCACAATGCCGCACCTTGCCCACCAACTCCCTCCCAGGTCCCCGCTTGAGAAGCGCTGGGGCCGCTCAGCCCTTCCACGTGCTCCTCGTCGAGCCCGAAATACCCCCGAACACTGGAAACATCGCGCGTTTGTGCGGAGCGACGCAGACACCATTGCACCTGATAGGCAAACTGGGCTTCAGCATCGACGAACATGCCGTACGCCGGGCCGGAGTCGATTACTGGCATCTGGTCCAGGTGACGCAGCACGAGACTCTGGACGCCGCCGAGCGAGAGATCCGACAGCCAGGCAGCAACACCTGGTTCTTGTCAGGCAAGGCAACCCGAAGCGCCTACGAGGTCGAGTTCAGTCCGGGTGACCTTTTGGTCTTCGGCAAAGAGAGCTCAGGCCTTCCCGAGCCGCTGCTCGAAGCCCGCGCCGCGGAGACGATCGGGATCCCTACAGTTGGTGCCGTGCGCTCCCTGAATCTCGCCAATGCAGTCGCCATCGTGCTGTACGAAGCGTTGCGCCAAACAGGCGCTCTGCAAGGCGCGACACGACGCTGAACGACTCAGCTCTTCTTGAAGAAACGGCCAAACAGGCCTGGTTCTTCGCTCTCGCCCGGGCCCGTCCGCATGCGGTGCAGCCGTAGTTCGCGCTGGGCTTCGACGTGGTGGGGTTGGGCCTCGACGACAGATCTGAAGTCTCGCATCGCCTCGTTCTCCATGCCCGCGAGTTTCAGCACTCGTGCCCGGTACAGGCGCACCGCCGTGTTGTTCGGCTGTTGCTTGACCGCCTTGACCAGGCGATTAACCAACTGCACGTAATCCTCTTTCTTGCCGTTCTTGATCTCGCGGGCCAACAGCCACACGTAGAGTGCTTCGTATTCGGCTTGTTCGGGATCTCCCTCGGACGCCTTTTTTGCCGCTTCTTTGGCTTGGTCCCACTCACCACGCTTGACCAAGATTTCGGCCTTCTGAAAAGTGGAGGCCGCTTTCAGGACGCGTTGTATTTCTTCGTGTTCTTCATCGGCGGCACCGTCGCCTTCCAGCACCTTGTCGTATTCAGCACGTTGCTCCCCATGAGTGAGCACCTGGTGCGCTTCGGTCATCTTCGAAAAGACCTTCGTCACGGTCGGTTTCACCGCACTCAGGGCGGGGTCGAGCTTGTCAGGGTGCCACTGCTTCGCCTTGCCGAGAAACGCGGATTGAATCACCTGCACGGGCGCGTCGCTCGGGACGCCCAGTAGGTCGTAGTAATTCGACTGCAGCAGCGCCTCTGCCTCGTCGCGGAGGGCCTGGCACCTCGCCTCCGTTCCGTCGGCACTCGGCTCCGCCGGTGTCTTCTGGGCGCCTGAAAGCATGCTCGCCCGTTGAATGCGATGCCGCGGACGCTCGCTAGTCAGCGGCTGCTGCCTCGGGGCGACCCCCAGCGGCAGCATGCTCACCCCGAGGTCGATGTGGCGGGTCAGAATCAAAATGATCAAGATTCGGCGTGCCTCCGCCGCGGGCACCACTCCTGACGCCAGCAGCGTTCCGGCGGGCTGGGGTTTTGCGCGCAGCACGTCGACCAACGCCTGTTCCCGCTTGCTGAACCCGAAGCGAGCCACCCGCGACGACGGATGAAGTCTCAACGGGCGGGCACCCAGCGAGGCCAGCGTGTTGTCGACGAAGCTGCGGGCGATCTCGCTGGCGCGAACGCACGCCCACATCACTCGCAAGGGATCGACTGTGCGAGCGTCACCACCCCACTGCTGCAAGTAGTCTTTGTTCGGGTAGAACCCGAACACCGTGTCCGGTGGCAGCTTCGCCAGCCATTCCATCTGTTGTAGGACTTGGTCCTCGAGCACACGTTGCAGCTGCTGCGCGTCGATGAGCCCGCGTTGAACCAAAGCTTCACCGAGCAGGCCGGGGCCGGAAGCTGCCAGCACCTTATCGAGCTGCCCCTTGGTAACCAGCCCCGCACCGACACAGACGGTGCCGATTTTCGCTACCTCGCTGGCTACCTTCACCTTGCAGACGTTGCCGTCAACCAGCGTGAGCGCGTTCTTTGCTCCGTCTTTGCTCTCCAACACCAACGTGCCCGACAGCTTTCGCTCCAGCGCCACGAGCAGCAGCTGGTACAACGGTCTGGCCTCGAGCGTGCCAGCGGTCGGGGTTTTGGAGTTCATCGCCAACAGACTGCTCACTATAGAACGGCGGCGGCCGAGATGCCCGGGGAGCTACCTGTGATTTCCACGGCTTGGGGGGCGATGCGGCGCAACATTGTTCCCCCCTCCGAATCGGCTACTGTGCGTTCCCATGAGCCGAGGAAACCTTCTCGTCGTCGACGACGAGGCCACCATCCTGAGCACTCTCAAGAAGGCACTGTCGCTGGAGGGATACCGCGTCGACGTCGCTGGCGGCGCCCAACTGGCAGAGACCCGCGTACGGCAAGGAACCTACGACCTCGTGTTGCTGGATGTCGCGCTCCCCGACGGGAACGGCGTGGATGTGCTGAGCCGTCTGCGCGAGTCGGGAAACCTGACCCCCGTCGTGATGATGAGTGGGCACGCCACGATCGACACCGCGGTGCGCGCTACCCAGCTCGGCGCCACCGACTTCCTGGAAAAGCCCCTATCGACCGACCGGTTGCTGCTCGTCATCGAGAACGCTCTGCGCCTGACGCGGGCCGAGGCAGAGGCCCAAGCTCTACGGGCGGAGGCAGGCTACTTCGACGAGATCATCGGCACCAGCTCTGCCATGAACGCGTTGAGTGAGCACCTCAAGCGTGCGGCGCCGAGCAACGCGAGCGTGCTCATCGCGGGCGAACGAGGCACTGGCAAAGAGCTCGTCGCGAGAGCCATCCACCGCCTCTCGCCCCGCGCCAAGCGCCCCCTCGAGAAGCTCAACTGCGCGGCGGTACCGAAGGACCTGATCGAGAGCGAGCTCTTCGGCCACGAAGCAGGGGCGTTCACCGGAGCGACCAAGCTACGTCGGGGCAAGTTCGAGCGCGCGCACGGCGGAACCCTCTTCTTGGACGAGGTCGGTGACATGCCGGCGAGCATGCAAGCGAAGCTCCTGCGAGTACTTCAGGAAAACGAGATCGAACGGGTGGGGGGCAGTGAAACCATCGAGGTGGACGTACGTGTGGTCGCGGCAACCAACAAGAACCTCGCCGAGGCCTGCGAGAATGGGGAATTCCGGCCTGACCTGTACGACCGCCTGAACGTGATCCCGCTCACCTTGCCGCCGCTGCGCGCTCGTCGAGAAGACATCCCGGCCCTCGCCCGTCACTTCGTGGAGCTCGCCCGTCAGAGCCATGGGCGACCTGGCGTGCAACTCACGGAACAAGCGCTCGAAGCGCTCTCGGCGCATTCGTTTCCAGGCAACGTGCGCGAACTGCGCAACCTGATCGAACGCCTAGTCATTCTCTCACCGGACGATAGCATCGACGCTGGCGACGTGAGCTCCGCCCTGGGCATGAGCAGCACCCCCAAGACGGCAGGGCTGTATCGTCCCGGCGTGCCGTTGCGGGTGCTCGTCGAAGAGGCGGAACGAATCATCGTGCAGGAGGCCCTGGCGGCGCACGGCGGGCAAATGGCGAAGACGGCCCGCGGGTTGGGCCTCGAGCGGAGCCACTTGTACAAGAAGGCAAAGGCGCTGGGCCTGCGCGGGGAGTCCTAACCTCGCCGGCTTCTGACCCGAACACCCCTGGAGTTGCCACCCCGAGCTAGGGCAGCTGTTCGCCGCTGAGCTTGGGGTCCAGACTCTGTGCGCGCGTCAGCTGTTTGCTCGCCTCTACCGGTTTGCCTTGGGCTTGGAGGTACCTGGCATACGCCAAATGCGCAGCCGCGAGCTCAGGCGCTTCTACCGGACAATCGAGCGCACTTTCGAACTCGAAGCGCGCTTGCCGCTGACGTCCGGCCCTGGCCAGCGCCTGCGCGTAGGCAACGTGCACGCTTGGGTCCTCCATCGCCGCATAGACCCCTGACTTGGCGACTTCGACGGCCTCGCCGATGCGCTTGGCGTCCAACAAGCGCTCCGTCAACTCCCGATAGATGCGACCACTATGTTCATCTACCTCACTTAGTCGCTGCAACCACGCCAGGCGTTGGACTGGGTCCTTGGCGCTGCGATCGAGCAAACCGTACAGCGGCTCCGCCTTGCTGGGGTCGAACTCGTGAGCCTTGCGCAAGGCCAAACCGACCTCAGCTTG
The DNA here is from genome assembly GCA_050301735.1 of Polyangiaceae bacterium. Classification (GTDB taxonomy): domain Bacteria; phylum Myxococcota_A; class Polyangia; order Polyangiales; family Polyangiaceae; genus SZUA-265. The sequence continues at coordinate 9,133 of JBNKZR010000143.1, forward strand.
GTCACCGCGACCGAGCGCGGACCTAGCGCGGATGATCTGCACCTCGTAGCCATCGTAGCCACCATCCAACAGCTTCTGCGCCAACGCCCCCGCCAGCTCGTGCTCGTTTCTTTCGAGAGCGACCCTAGCCTTGATCCACAGTGCGTGGGGATGACCAGGTTTCGCGCGCAGCACACGACCCACCGCCTTGTAGGCCAGGTCTAGCTCACCCAGGCGCAAGGCCAACAGTGCCAATTTCACCTGAGCTTCCGCATCCTCCGGGGCCGCCTCCGCCCGCTGCTGAACGGCACGAGGGTCGCCGACGCGACGCATCGGCACGAACTGCGTCTTGAAACGTGAGAGGCGTTTGTCGACGAACGCCCGAAATTCGGCGTCCAGGTCATTCGGGGTCTTGCCGAGCACCTCCTGTAACACCTGCTCGGTGCGCTTGCCGTCACCCCACGCCACGAGCATCGCACGCAACTTCTGTCGCCCGTAATTCGAAGCCAGCATCTCCACAATCTGGCTCGACGCATAGTACGCGACCGCGACGTCTCCGATGTCCTCGGCGTGAGTGAATGCTTCGTTCATTGCGCTGAGTTTCGGCAGTCGGTCTTCACGCAATGCCAAGTACAGCTCTTGATCGCGTTCGCGAGCCCACTCTTTGCGCTCCACGAGCGTCTCGTACTCCGCCAGCCCCTCCGTGAACCAGCGAGGCACGCGGTTGTGGGACAACTGAATGTGGAATACGTGCGCCAGCTCGTGCCACAGCGTCATCCCGAGATTGAACTCCTCGTGGCGGGGACTCATCGAGGCGAGCGTTTGCCCGAAGCAGACTCCCTGGATCGCGGTCCGAGGTAGGCCGCTCGTGCGAATGGCGAAGTTCGGGCGCTCAGCATAGAGCTCCACTCCGACGGGGGTGGACGGGGTGAAGTCGTAGTATTGGCGCATCTTCGTCCACGCTTCGTTCAGCAGCCCGGGTACGTAGCGTTCGAGCACTCCGCGCTCGGCCTTCGGGTAGCGCAGCTTGAACGTGCCGGCTTCGACGTCGACGTAGGATTGGGGGATGGTCTCCTCGTACAGATTGAGGGTGTTGTAGACACGGACGTTGTACGGATCTTTGGAGAAGGCGGTGCGCAAGGCTTCGACGCCACCCCGGTCGTCACCACTGCGAATCAGATTGATGCCGAGCTGAGCGTGCGCGTTCGCGTCATCGCCGTCGATGGCGATCGCCTCCCGCATCATCTTGACGATTTCGCCGTAGCGATGCTCCCAATCGGCATAGCGCCCGATGACCTCGAAGAACTTCGAGTAGTGCGGGTTGAACGTGAGCACGCGTTTCTTCACCTCGTCGAAACCCGCGTCATCGTCGGCAAGGAATCGGACGGCACCCAGCGTACTCAGAAGCCGCAAATCTCTCGGGTTGATCTCCAAACCACGGTTCGCGTGCTCCTCTGCACCTTCCAAGTGCATGTCTCGAAGAGCAATGCCCGCCAACAATTCGTGAGCTCTTGCGTGCTTTGGATTCACCTCCAAGGCAGCGCGCAAGAGCCCGGTCGCCGTCTCGAAGTCCAACGCCTGGTCCAGATGAACCTGCGCCATGTACACCAGCGCGTCGGGGTGGTTCGGGGCGCGCTCCAACACCTCGGAGACCACCTCCTCAGCATGACCGACGTCGTACTTGTCCAGGAAGAGCTCCGCTCTCCACAAAAGGGTGCGGTGGTCTTTGGCGCCAGCCATCTCCGCCTGGTTGAACGCGTCGTTGGCATCCTCCGGGCTGCGGAGGAAGTGCGCGGCACGACCGACCATCGCCAACTCCGGACCATCATTCGGACTGATGACGTCCTCGTTGTAGTCCTCGACCAACGTCATCAACGCAGCGTTACCAGCCTCGCGTTGTCCCATTTCCAATAGGACCTCACCGAGGAGCAACCGGGCCGCTGGCGAGCGCGGTCCACCCTGCAGCAACACTACCGCGTCATCCAAACGTCCCAACGCCCTCAACGCCGCAGCCCTCACGAGCACGTGTTCGCCCGCGGACTCACCATCGATCTGTGGCACCGGGCGACTCGCTTCGTCGTAGCGACCCGTGATCAGCTGCACCCGGGCCAAGCCCAACAGCGCACGCGCCCGCGTCGGCTCGCGCTCGGTAGCCAGCTCGAATTGTTGTTCGGCCGCCACGTAGTCGCTGCTTTGCAGCGCCCGCAGAGCGCGCAACAAAGGCGGCGCAGGTGGAACCGCCGCAACGTCGGTTGCCATGGGGGCGGCCGCAGGTGCCTTCGTCGCCGCAGCACGTTGCTGTCCACCACACGCCGTCAGCAGCGCCAAACAGAGAAAGCTGACCCTCATGCGCGAAGCATGGGGCAAAGCCGCCCGCGCATCAACGTCACACGCCAGAGGCGAAACGCACGTCGATGGGCGTGCCCGACCCTGCGTCGAGCGATACGGCTGCGCTGCCGCCCCGGACGGCCACCTCCACATAGCCCCAGGAATTGAGCAACGCCACCGCACATCCTTCCGCCACATCTGCATAGGTCCGACCCCAGGGCAGGGTGCGACCTTGGCAGTGGACCTCCTGTACTTCCACTCCCGGGGGAATGACGACATTCGAAATGAGGTTCCCGTAGTGGTCTGTGACCACCACCGACCCACGAACACCCGCCTCGTTGGCCTCTACTTCGTGGCTGGGCAGGTGAATCCAGTCGCCCAGGCGCGGCCCCAAAGCGTCCAGCGGTGTCCCGACGGCGAGTCGAGCCGCGGCGGGAGCGAAGACGTCACGACCGTGGAATGTGTTGCTGGCCGAATCAACGCCCAGCTCGACGACCACGACGTCGTCGGCGGGACTTGCCGGCAGGCCCAGCACTCCGTTGTCGGGGCCGACGAAGTACTGATCGCCAGCACGTGCGGCAATCGCTTTGCGCAGGGTACCCACCGTCGGATCGACCACCACTAGGTGAACGGTCCCCCGTGGGAAGTACGGCACGGAGCGCGCGAGCCAGAAGGCCGCGGCGCACACGTCTTGAGGAGCGATGTGATGCGTGAGGTCGACGAACCGAGCGTTCGGCGCCTGCGCTGCCATCACGCCCTTCATGACACCAACGAAAGGATCCTCCAGCCCGAAGTCCGTCAGCAGCGTGATGACTCCGCTGGGCGCCAGCCCGCCGAGTCCGCTCACACGCGGACTCGCGGCTCCGGGCGCCAACGCGTGATTCGGCGAGGCCAGCCGTACTGCTCTCGGTTGCGCCACGCCGCGCGTACCAACGATCTGGCCAAGTCCTTCATCCAAGCTTCGTCGTCGCGGACTTCACCCCGCTCGAAACTCACCAGACCATCCGGCACCGAAACCGCGAGCAATCCTTCGCTCGTGGTCGCATTGGTCAGCAGCGAGTACTCGTAGCGCACTCGTTCAGCGTCCACTTGTTTCAGTTTCAGCGTCACGCGGCCGCCGTTCTTTGGGGGGTGTTCACCGAGGCTAGTCATTTCGAGCTTCTCTGAGAGATGGTCCGGGTCTTTTCGCGCATCACCAAGTAGATGCCCGCAACGGGCCGCTCGGATTTCGCGCACTCAGGTGCTCGCGCCCTTCATGATCCGGTCGAGTTTCACTCCGGCATCCTCCAACGCACGAAGCTGCAATTTGCAAAGTGACTGTACACCTTCGAGCCCCAGGTCGATCATCGAGTTCACGTCTTCACGCGGAACGGCTTGACCTTCGGCCGTTCCTTGAACCTCGACGATCGCCCCCTTTTTGGTCGCAACCAGGTTCAGATCGACACGCGCGGTGCTGTCTTCAGCGTAGCAGAGATCCAGCGCAAGTTCGCCGTCGACGTGCCCGACGCTGATGGAAGCGACTTGATCCCGGATGAACGGGCGCTCCAGCGTGCCATTAGCAAACATCTTGTTCGCTGCCAACGCGACAGCTATCCAAGCTGCAGTGACGGACGCCGTGCGGGTGCCACCATCTGCCTCCAGAACGTCACAGTCGATCTGAATCGTGCGTTCACCGAGTCGCTCTAATTCGACCGCGCAGCGCATGGAGCGCCCAACCAAGCGTTCGATTTCACGGGTTCTGCCCGACAGCTGGCCGTTTCGCCCATCCCGGCGCTCGCGGCGCTGAGGGTTCGCTCGAGGGTGCATCTGGTAGTCCGCCGTCAACCAACCCTTGCCGCTGCCCTCGAGGAAGCGCGGGACGCTGTCGTCGACGCTGGCGGTGACCAAGACGACGGTTCCTTCGCAGCGATAGAGCACCGAGCCCTCAGCAAGACGATGAAACCCGGTCTGAATTTCGACTTTTCGATGGGTCCGTAGGTCGCGCCCCTGACGTTTTCTTGACGGCATGCTCGCGCTCATATCACGGCCGCGGTGTTGACCCAACAACAGCCGGATAGGCTCCCCCTGGCTGCGCTTCGGGCGCGATGCGTCGCGCAACGCCAGCTTTGACCGAATTCGCCAAGTCGTCGTCGATTCGACGCCCGTTTGACAGCACTTAGCCCATACACTACGCGGTCGCCGTCGCACGGCTTTCGTAGGCAGCTCGATGACTCCATCCCAACCCGCCCACAGCACCAGGGAGCGGTCCGTACCGCGCCTCAAGGTCTCCGAAATCTTCGACAGCGTTCAGGGCGAAGGACCGAGCGCCGGCGCTGCCTGCACGTTTCTGCGATTGGCAGGCTGCAACCTGACCTGCTCCTGGTGCGATACGACGTACAGTTGGGACTGGCAGCGCCACGATTACGCCACCAACGTCACGGTCTCCACCCTCGAGCAGACGTTCCAGCGATGCCGCAACGCCGAGCGGTTGGTGATCACCGGCGGCGAACCGTTGCTGCAACGGCGCGCATTGGAGGCACTGTTGGCCCTGTTGCCGCACCATCTGCCGATCGAGGTGGAGACGAACGGCACCATCCTGCCCACGACCGCGTTGCTGAAACGAGTGACCCAGTGGAACGTCTCGCCCAAGCTGACGAACAGTGGCGAACCGCCACAGCGCCGGTTGAACGTCGAGGCCTTGAGTGCACTTCGCGCAACGGGTCGAGCGTGGCTCAAACTCGTGGTGGCAACGGAAACGGATGCCGACGAGGCGTTGGCATTGACGGCTGAACTAGCTTGGCCGCGCGGTCGCGTCTGCTTGATGCCGCTTGCCGCCACGCGCGACGAATACCGCTCCTCCCTGCCAGTCGTGCAACGGCTCTGTGTTCAGCACGAAGTCGCGCTCTCGCCGCGATTGCACGTCGAGCGTTGGGACGGACGCCGCGGAGTGTGACGACGCGCGCGTCGCACTCCGCTCACAGGCCGTAAACCTGCAGCGCGGCTCGCGTGCGATCGTCGATGGTCGCGCTCTGTCGGCGAGAGGCGTCGTCGCGTTGGTCGGCCAGGGTGCGCAGCAATGCTCGCCACATCCACTGTGCAACGAACGGCTCCGCGTCCAACAGGTCGCTACCACAACTCGGGTCTACTTCGAGGTCACACAGCTTCGGCGCTTCACTGAACACCCCCTGCAGCCGCCAGGGCCCGAGGTAGTAGGCGTAGCTGTGACCCTGCATCGCCAGGAACCCACTCGTCAACAATCCCACGCTACCCTTGGCCACTCCGCCCAACGTCGGGGTGGACTCCGACCCCGGCCAAGAAACCCCAACTGACTCGTGAAGCGTGCGAGCGACCACTTCGGGCCCGAAGCGAAACTGCGTACGCCCTGGCGCGGTCTCTCCGGGGAACTTGACGTACAGTGGGGCAGCCAAGCGGCTCTCGTCGAGGCGCCCAAAGGGCGCGAACGGCAACGTCGGCGCAGCGCCCATCGCGACATCGCCCATGAAGACGACCAAGCTGTCGTTCCACTCGCCCGATTCTTGCAAGCTGCGCCGGAGCAGTCCGAAGCTCGTATCGAACTTGCGCAGTGCCACTTCCTGCAGTGCCGTCAGACGCAACCAATCCGATGAACCCAACCGGCGAACGCCGCGGGTGCGGTTGCGCATGTTTCGTAGATAGATGGCGGCACGCCGAGCGTCGATCGAGCCACCGTAGTCTTTGGGCGGGAGCACCTTGGCCTCACCTTGAGTCACATCCCACGGCGGATGAGCACCGCTGGCGTGAATCACGAGCAGCCGTTGCCCCTCTTCTCCCCGCTCGATGGTATCCTCCAACCACTTGCGTCCGACTCGCAGTGGCTCCGTGGCAGGCAAGTCCTTCACGGGCGAGAATTGGGCAAACTCGTTCCATCCGCGCTCGAACCCGAACGAGTCGAAGGTGTAAGGCACGTTGGTGAAGAACGCCGAGCTGCCGCTCGTGCGCCGCATGCCCTCACTGATCAGCGGAATGGCGTCCGGAACCCGTGCTGCTGAATCGAGCATCTGGTGTTCGTGGGGCCGGGCCCCGGTGAGCAAGCTCGCCATCACACCGCTGACCACGGTCGCGCTCGAGCGGTAACCGTCGAACACCACGCTCTGGTCAACCATGTGCCACAGCTCGGGCATTTTCTCGCGCTCCACCCACGGCGGCACCAGCCGACGATCGAGCCCCCCAGCCACGACCAGAATGACGTTCTTGGGTTTTGGAGTCTCGACTCGGGTCCGACGCAGCTTGAGCTTGGGTTCACCGAAGACGACGCGCCCGCCCGCCCGACCTTCGAGCGCGACGAACTCGATCGCCGCCAAACGTTCGCTGAAAGCATCCAGGCTGAGTTCCAACGGGATCCAGCTTCCACCGGAATCCTCGCCTTCGACCTTGTGCTCCGCTAACACCACGTCGCGACCGTCGTGGGTGCGCACTCTCACTTGGGCCACACCTTCGCCGCTGCCCCAGTAGCCGAGGTCGACGACCAGCCTCGTGCCTTTGCTCGGAAACGTTGGACAGCGCACACTACCCGGAGCACGCAGCGCGATGCTGTGGCGTGGGACGTCGTTCAGCGCCACATCCTGCAGCAAATTGTGTTTGGTGGGCGCTATGTAGGCGTCGTCGATGCCGTCGGGGATGTAGACGCGCAACCAGTCGACGAAGGCCTTCGTCAAATCCGCTGAACGGCGCCTTCCGCGGAAGCGCACGGTCAACGTGTGTCGCCCAGCTTGGAGTTCCTTCGCCACCGGCCCGAAGCGGTGGACCTTGGGCTGCTCCGACTCCATGGTTTGGTGACCCAAGCGCAGGTCATCGACATCGATGATCACGCTGCGGGCCGCCACACTCTGCGCGCGCAGGTCGATGTGCACGTTCTTCGCGGGGCGGTCCAGCCAGAAGTCGTACACCAACTTCTTGGTCTTGACGGCTCCTGTCGACACCGCCGCACGACTGACGTGGTCCACGTCGTCGAAGGGTCCGACCACGAAACCACGGTGGGTATTGCCCCAGACGGAGCCGACGTCGATGGCGAGGCCTCGAT
>JBNKZR010000144.1:0-16463 GCA_050301735.1 Polyangiaceae bacterium
CTTGATGCCGGGCACGGGCAGAAACTGCGCTTCCGGATGTTGCGAGTGGTAGTGACCGCCGCGAATGCCACCACCCACGGGCGTGCGAATCACCACGTTGGCGTTGTAGTCGCCACCCGAGCGGTAGCGCATCTTCGCCATCTCGTTGACGATCTGATCGTATGCCGGCCAAATGAAGTCGGCAAATTGTATCTCTGGTACGGGCACCAAGCCGTACATGGCCATGCCGACGGCGCAACCGATGATCCCCAGCTCGCTGAGCGGCGTATCGATCACGCGATCGTCACCGAACTCGTCGAACAAGCCCTGAGTCACCCGAAACACGCCCCCAACCTTGCCCACGTCTTCACCGAGCACGACGATACGGTCATCTCGGCGCATTTCCGTGCGCAAAGCGTCGCCAATCGCTTGAACCATGTTGAGTTGTGGCATCTCGTTACTCGTCTCGCTCGTTAGGCTGAACTGACTCGGCAGCTCGTCGCACGCTCGGTCAGTGCTCCGGCGCCCTCGGACCGGATAGGAGTTCGGCACGTTGTTCGACGAGATTGGGAGTCGGAGCGTCGTAGACATCGTCGAACATCGACTCGAGGCTCGGCTTGGCTAGTTTTTCGGAAGAGGACACGGCCGCCTTGAAGCGCTCGTCGATGTCGCGACGCAGCGCCGCGTCACGCACGTCGTCCCACTCCCCATGGGCTTCGAGGTACGCGCGCAAGAGTGCGATCGGATCACGAGCGCGCCAAGGGTCCAAATCCTCCTGGCCGCGATAGGCATTGGGGTCGTCACTCGTCGAGTGTCCCCCCATGCGGTAGGTCAACGCTTCGATCAGTGTTGCGCCTTCTCCTTTTGAGGCGCGCTCCAGAGCCGCGTGCACCTCCTGCATGACAGCAAAGATGTCGTTGCCGTCCACGCGCACCGCAGGGACGCCATAGGCTTGCCCTTTTTCCGCGAACGTCTTGCTGGCTGTCTGTCGTTCGACGGGTACGCTGATGGCCCAGCCGTTGTTTCGGCACAAGAACACGGTCGGTGTCTTGAACACACCAGCGAAGTTCATGCCAGCGTGAAACTCGCTGGAACTCGTCGCCCCATCGCCAAAGAACACCAACGTCGCGAGATCATCGCGCTTGAGTTTTGCCGCCCAGCCGAAGCCGACCGCCTGAGTGATCTGCGTGCCGACGGGCGAACTGATGCTGACCCAGTGATGCTGGCGCGACGTGTAGTGGTCGGGCATTTGACGCCCCTTGACGGTGTCACGCTCGTTGCCGAACATGTTGTCGACGAACGTCTGCAACGGGAGACCACGAGCCAGCGCGGCCCCGAACTCGCGATAACAAGGGAAGATCCAATCTTGGGATCGGAGCGCGAGCGCTGCACCGATGATCGCAGCCTCTTCACCCAGCGACCCGACGTGAAAACCGATCCGGCCCTGCCGTTGCAGAGCCGTCAGCTTCTCGTCGAGATGTCTGGTCTCGACCATGCGGCGGTAGGCCTCGATGGACAGTGGGAAGTCGGCGGGAGCCGTCGCCCCGGGTAGCAGCGAACCGTCGTCCGCCAATACCTTGACCACCGTCTGAGGCCCCGGAGCTGCGCCGGCTGTCGAGGCGGCTTTGGGTTTGGCGGACGTTCGCTTGCTCATCGTGGACCTGTCGGATGCTCGACCCCGAGACGAAGTGCAACGCTTCGGGCGCCGAGACACTAGTACCTGAGAACTCCAGATGGAACGCCAGAGTCACCTCAAAGGCCCATCCGAGCACGACCCTGCGCGCCTCACGATCGCCAGCTCACGCTGAGCGCGAAAGCAAGGCTCCAGTTCCTGGGCGGCGAGCCAAAGACACAGCTACTGCGTCAGGATTTTCTCACCGCGGACTCGACTTCCCCGAGCACCTTGTCCAGCGTTTCGGGAGACAATCCGAATCGAGAACACAGCTTCTGCAAAGCGTCTCGCTCCACCTCACTCACACCGGCGGAAACATGCGCCAGGAGCCCCGCGACCCGAATGACTTCCTCACCGTGCTCCGGACGCGTGATCGACTTGCCGACCATGTCGATGCGTTTGTCGATGCCGTCCTCTTCGAGCAAGTCGGACAGATCCGAAAGCAAGGCCTCGATCTGGGCATTGGAGACGACGCCCCGACAGGCTTCGTGGACGACCTGGACGAAGGCCTGCCGCTCCTTGTCGTCGAAGATCCCGTCGGCGTTGGCCACCAGAAAAGCACTCTCCAACACAGCCTCGAACAGCACCGCGGCATGCGGGTTGAAGCCCGTCGGCTGTGTTACCTCCGAGTCCACCGTCGTCGCGCTGCCGGAGCTGTAGGCTGAGGCCAACTGCAGAAGCATCGACTGCGCGTCGACCCCCTCATCACCCTTGGGCGGTGGCTCGCTCAAATGTTTGGCGACCCTCGTCAGCAGGCTGTCCTCCGAACCCATCACGCTCTCCCGTCTGAGTGAAGTATCCACCCCCGGCGAAGAGCGGGCAACCGCCCGCTCAACGCGGCGATACTGACTCAACGGCCACTTGACGCCGGAGGTTTGCGGAGCAGCTGAGAAGGAGGAAGCAACCCCGACCCGTGAGCCGGTTCAGGGACGCGGCGGTCGACGCCGGTGGGCTCCGGCTGACCCACGCGCGCAGCGATGAACGCCTCCGCGGCGTGGTAGCTGGAGCGAACGAGCGGGCCCGATGCCACGTAGGCGAATCCCATCTCCAGACCCCGCCGTTCGTACTCGGTGAACTGCTCCGGTGTGACGTACCGATCCACCGCGGCGTGCTTGGGCGTCGGGCGCAGGTACTGCCCGAGGGTCACGACGTCCACGTCAGCCCCCCGCAAGTCCTCGAGGGTTTGGAACACTTCATTGTCCGTTTCCCCGATGCCCACCATGATGGAGCTCTTGGTCATGCGCTCGGGTGCGAAGCGCTTCGCCACCCTCAACACCTCGAGGGACAAGTCGTAGTCGCAGCGTTGATCGCGGATCACCGGGGTCAGCCGGCGCACGACCTCGATGTTGTGCGCGAAGACGTCCGGCACCGCCGCCTGCAACGTCTCGATGTCGTCCTCCCGCCCGCGGAAGTCGCCGACCAGCGTCTCGACCAGCAGATCGGGCTGATGGCGCTTGAGGGCGACCACGGCACGACCGACATGAGACGCGCCACCATCGAGCAAGTCGTCGCGGTCGACCATGGTCAAGACGACGTAACGCAAGCCCAGACCGGCGATGGCTTTGGCGACGTGTTCCGGCTCCCGAGGGTCGACGGCACCACGCGGGTTTCCGGTGGTGACGGCGCAGAAGCGACAACCGCGGGTGCACGTGTGACCCAACAGCATCACCGTCGCCGTACCCGAGGCCCAGCATTCAGCGACGTTCGGACAGCGCGCCTCTTCGCAGACCGTGTACAGATCCAGTTGGCGTAACGTCTGCTTGAGACGTCGATAGTTCTCCCCTCCGGGAGCACGCACTTTGAGCCAATCCGGCTTGGGGTCGCGGCGCGGTTTGTCTTGCTCCAGGGGCAACGTCATGGTCATCCTTCGTCCAAGAGCTTCTTCACGAGGTCACTGACGAGCTTGGGGCTCGCCGAGCCTTTCGACAACTTCATGACCTGCCCAACGAAGAAACCCAGGGTGCCTGTCTTGCCACCGCGATAGGTGTCAACGGCCTTGGGGTTTTCTGCAATCACCTGTTCGCACAGGGCGCGGATCGCGCCCTCGTCGGAAACCACCTTCATGCCGCGTTCTTCGACGACTCGCTCCGGCATCTCGTCGGTGCCCTCGATGGCGGCATAGACCTCTTTGGCTTGCTTGCCACTGATGTCGCCCTTCTCGACCAGGTTCAGCAGCGCCGCCACCTGAGCCGGTGTCACGGGGAAATGCGCTTCGAGGCCGTGGGTCTTTACCCCACGCATCACCTCCGTTTGAACCCAATTGCCGAGCTTGACCGCAGCCGGACACAACTCCAACGCTTGCTCGAAGAACTCCGCAACCCGGGGGTGGCTGGTGAGCGTCTGTGCGGCCCCTTCAGTGAGTCCCAATTGCTGCTGGTATCGCTGTCGGCGCGCGGCGGGTAGCTCCGGCAGAGCCGCGCGCTCCGCCTCCACCAACTCGGACTCGATCACCAGCGGCGGCAAATCCGGATCCGGAAAGTAGCGGTAGTCGTGGGCGTCCGCCTTCGATCGCAGCGAGCGAGTGATGTTACGATCCGGGTCGTAGGAGCGCGTCTCTTGTTCCACGGTGCCGCCAGAATCGAGCACCGCCGATTGACGCGCGATCTCGGCGTCGATGGCCCGCTGCACGAAACGGAACGAGTTGAGGTTCTTCAGCTCGACGCGGGTGCCGAAGGTCTCTTGCCCGACGGGGCGGATCGAGACGTTCGCGTCACAGCGAAAGCTCCCCTCCTCCAGATTGCCGTCGTTGACGCCGATGAAGAGCAACACGTCGCGTAGCGCCCGCATGTAGGCCGCCGCCTCTGCGCTGGAACACAGGTCCGGATCGCCAACGATCTCCACCAACGGCGTGCCCGCGCGGTTCAGATCGACCATGGAGCTGCCACCCAGGCCGTGCACGTTCTTGCCGGCATCTTCTTCCATGTGCACGCGGGTGATGCCTGCGCGTTTGGAAACGCCGTCCACGTCGATGTCGAGGTAGCCCCGCTCGGAAAAGGGCTGCTCGTACTGGCTGATCTGATAGCCCTTCGGCAGATCCGGATAGAAGTATTGCTTTCGGGCGAAGATGCTGCGTTCGACGATCTTGCAGTTGAGCGCCAAAGCGGCCCGCACGGCGAGACTCACCGCTTTGGCGTTGGCGACGGGCAGCGCGCCCGGCCAACCCAGACAAACGGGGCAGACTTGACGATTGGGCTCATTGCCGAACTCCACGGCGCAGCGACAGAAGAGCTTCGTCTGCGTCAACAGCTGCGCGTGAACTTCGAGTCCGATGACGGGTTCGTACTGAGTCATGGCTGGCTACGAGCCAGCGTGATTAGCACAGTTCGGACGCCTGAAGTGGGTTCGGCGGCAGACTCGTCCCACGCCGGTGGGACGCAAGTTTGGTCACACTAGACCATCGTCTCCGCGGCGGCGGCGGTGGGAACGCTGGCGGGGGCCTCGACCAGTCGCCGCCACGCGGCCAAAGCCGGGAGTCGAGCAGCGATCTGCCGTTTGAGTTCGTGACAGCTCTCCAGCTCCACGCCCGCCGCTTCCGCCTCGAGAAGCGCTGCAAACGCTGCAACCAGGCGCTCTTCGCGGTACAGCGACAGCCCGAGGGCCGGCCACACACGCGAAGGCTCGGCGCCCAAACTGGCTGCACGCCGCAAGGGGGCGATAGCCTCGTCGAAACGCTGGGTCGCAACGAATGCTTCGCCCAAGCGGGCGTACGCATCCGGGGCAGCCGCCGTGTCGACGGCGTACTGAACAGCCAATCTGAGACTTTGGTGCCCCGCCTCCAGATCGCCCTCCTCCACCAGAGCGGTGCCGAGCAGTCCCAACGCGTGGGAGAGGCGACCACGCATTTCCGGCGGCAAAGCGCGCCCCTCCGGGGTACGCAGATAGAACGAAAGCGGCATCAACCAGCCTCCGAGCAGACCAACCACTGCCGCGTCGTCGCCTCTGGCAGCGGCGGCCTCTGCGTCGGGCAGGATCGACAAGTCCAACCCCGAGCGACTAGCATCCGCCTCGGCATTGGCGTGCTCGAACTCCTCCATCACCCAGCGCCGCAACGCCGCGCGGAATTCGGAGAGCGGCATCACTTGATGTTCGCCGTCGTGGCTCAGTCGGAGGGTGGACCCCTCGTCGCCACATTCGAGTCGCTCCAAGCTGTACCCGAAGATGGGCGCGAGCAGCAGGTAGCGTACACCGATGTGCAGTTGGATGCCTTCCACGTCCGTTTCTCGGGTGGGCGGAGGGTGATCGGTCTCGGTGGCCAACAGCGCGCTGACGAGACGACGACGAAACCGCTCCAAGGACAGACGCTGCACGACGGGCTCCTGCCCGTCACCCGCCCCGCTCACTTCGAACTCGACCACCGACGCGGAGGGGTTACGCCGGTCGACGGTCAGCGAAGTGACTCGCGCCCCCGTGATGAGGGAGAAGGCGAAAAAGCGCTCCCCCAAGATGCTGCACAACGCCTCGAAGCTGCCGACCTTCTCTCCCACTCTCTCGAACCACCCGTCCGTACGGATTGCTTCGAGAGAAAAGGACGTTGTGGCAGACATCTGGAGCGAGGTTCCAGCATAACCCCGAGGCGCCCATGATTCAAAAGCCAAAGCGGCCGCCACCAGCCCATGAGCAGCAAACGAAGGCGTCCCGTCGGCCCGCCGCGCCAAAGGCGGCCACGGTGGCTCGACTACTGCTCGACTGGTACGCCGACAACCGACGCCCCCTGCCGTGGCGAGCCCACAACGACCCATACGCGATTTGGGTGAGCGAAGTGATGTTGCAGCAAACGCAGGTGGCCACCGTCGCGCCGTACTTCCAGCGCTGGCTGCGTTCCTTTCCGACGGTGGAGGCGCTGGCCGAGGCCAGCGAAGACGACGTTCTGCATCACTGGCAAGGCCTGGGCTACTACTCGCGGGCTCGAAGTCTGCACGCTGGGGCCAAAGCCATTCTGGCCCGCGGTGGGAGTCTGCCCCGCTCGGCCGAAGAACTTCGCGCACTGCCAGGCATCGGTCCGTACACGGCTGGCGCCATCGCGAGCATCGCCTTCGGCTTGGACGAGCCACTGGTGGACGGCAACGTCATGCGCGTGCTCACACGACTCTACGCTCTGCCGGGAGATCCCCGAAAGAGCCCCCTCGGTAAGGAGTTGTGGCGACTCGCGCGCAGCCTTTTGCCCCGAGGACGCGCCGGCGATTTCAACCAGGCTCTGATGGAGCTCGGGGCGATCCGCTGCACCCCCAAAAAACCCCTGTGCGACCAGTGCCCACTGAAGGCTCACTGCGTCGCGCGGCGCCTCGACCAAGCCGAACGTTTCCCCGAACTCGGTACACGCGTCAAAGCCACGGCAGTCGAACACGTCGCCGCCCTCGCCACGCGTCGAGGCCGACTGCTACTGAGTCGCTTGCCGGCAGACGCTCCGCGTTGGGGCGGCTTATGGCTCTTTCCCACGGTGGAGTTGGCCTCGGGTGAGTCCGCCCATGCTGGCATACGGCGGGCGCTGAAAGAACACGCGAGGCTCACCGGTACTCCCGTTAACGCGGCGCATTCCGTCAAACACGCCGTAACACGGTATCGTGTTCACTTGACGCTGTGGCGCTGTACGGATCTGACAGGCCGCTGCCGACCAGGCCCGAGCAGCGCGGAAGTCCGCTGGCTCGCTCTGGACCGCCTGGACGAAGTGGCAATGCCTTCCGCCCAACGCAAGCTGGCCACCTGGCTCCACCAGCAAGCCGAGTGAGACCACTACGAAGGAGCCGGGAGCGGGGTTCACCCCGCTCCCACCGCTCAGTTCGCGCCCGCGTCTGCGCCGGGTTCGGCGGGCACATCGGGCGGCGCATCGCCACCCGGGGCGAACAAGTCTGCACCCACCGGTACCGCGAAATCGGGGCACTGTTCCGTGATGCTATCGCAGGGGCTTTCGTCGCTGAGGATGCTGCCCCCTTCCGCCTCGCTCAATGCCGCTAGCGACACCAGCGCCGTGGCCGCGACCCGTAGGGAAAATGCTGCGCCGATGGCGGGCGTCACCTCATCGCAACTCGGCGCGTCGAGCCCGGAGAGCGGTTCGAACAGCACGGCGTCGAGGGCGGCGATCTGGGTGCGGCAGGCGTCGAACTCGCCGACCGTCGCCGTACATTCATCCTGGACACACTCGAGGGAGTCGACGACCGTCACCACCGTGGCAGCTTGGTTCTCACACACCGCCAGAGCCTCGGCACAGACGGCACGGTACTCTTCCGTGTCCGTGACGCCAGAGTCCTCGGCCTCCGTGATGGCCTGCACGCCGCAGAAGCCGGCGTAGTTCTCGAACAGATCGCCGGACGTTTGCAGGTAGGCGTCGCACACTTGCTCGAAGTCCTCGTCACTGAGATCTTCGACCGGTGTGTCCGGGTCCTCGTCCGGCAAGATGGGCTCTGGCGGTTCGAAGGCGGGAGGTGCGTCGTCGATGAGCGAAGCCACGTCCGTTTCGCTCGCAACCGTGTCCGTCCCCTCGGACGTGGTCGCATCGGTGGAGCCGTCGGTGACGGCGCTTTGAGCGGTCTCGTCAGTCGTCTCTTCCGTCGTATCGGCGTCGGTAGCAGTTTCGTCCGAGCCGTCGGACGTCGCGCCCGCATCGCCGCCCATGTCCGCGCGACTCGACACGTCGCTCTTCGAGTCACTGCCGCACGCCGCGACCGCAAGCGCTGCTGCGATCATCCAAGTTGCCTGAGTTGTGTAAGCCATGCTGCCTACAGTTTAACAGGGAACCGCTTCCCCCGAAAGCGCGCCTCGGCGAGACTACCGGCGCACGCGAATGCACCCCACCCTGGTGTCCAGCTCGCGAACGACATGGCAGCGGTGCTGCTCCAAAGCAGGCACCCTCCAATTTTTTCGCCTGCTTCGCTCGCCGCGAGACACGCCCCCGAACAGGGTAGCCGATACTCGGAACGCGGAGCACACCCACGTACCCACCTCGATGCTTCTGGCAGGACGCGCTGGACCCACCTCGATGCCGCTGACGGGACCCGCTGCAAAGCGTGACGAATCCAGTCCTTCTTTCAGCGAGCCCTTGACGCCCAGAGCCGATTCGCCAAGAACGCGCAGCCATGAAGCAGGTTTTCCAAACGGTGGCGATTGCGGTCTTTGCCGTGGCAGCGCTGCTGCTGGTCTCCGGGTTGGTCTTGCCAAGAGAGTGGGACGTCGAGAAATCGATCCTGATTCACGCGGATGCGGCGCACATCCACCCCTTCGTCGACGACCTGCAGCAGTGGTCGAAATGGGCGCACACGACGCATCCGGATCCCAGCCTGGAGGTGACCTACTCTGGCCCGGAACACGGCGTGGGTGCGGCACGCCACTACCGAGGACAGCGAGCCGGCACGGGCACGACGACCATCGTGCGGGCCGACGCCCAAGAAGGCGTCTGGTTCGAATCGCGGATCAACTCCGATACGCCCAACGCCGATGGCTCGGTCAAGTACGAGACCCGGGGTAGCTCCACCAACGTCACTTGGCGAGACCACGGCTCGCTGCCGTTCATCATCGGCGGCTTCATGCGTGACTCCGTCGAACGCGGGTTGGACGCTCACATGGAGCAAGGCCTGACACGCCTGAAGGACCTGGCGGAAGGACGCACCCCAGATCCCGAAGACCGACCGCTGCCGCAGTAGCCCAGCACCGCACTAGCCCAGCATCGGAGAGCGCCAGGCTAGCGGGCGTTCAAGTCGGCCGATTCAGACGAACGCGGGATTGGGCTTGTTGGGGTCGACGCCCAGCGTCTCGATTGCCTTCTGCAGCACGGACGCCGATATCTTGCCCTCCTGCCGAAGAGCGTCGAGCGCGCCGATGACGATGCACTCCGCATCGACCTCGAAGTGCCGGCGCAGCGCCTCGCGCGTGTCACTCATGCCGTAGCCATCGGTACCCATTGCGATGTAGCGATTGGGCACCCAGCGCGCGATTTGATCTTGCACGAGCGTCATGTAGTCGCTGGCTGCAATCACCGGTCCCTTGGCATCCTTGAGCACGTGCGTGATGTAGGGCACCTGCGGGTCGTGTTCCGGGTGCAGTCGGTTGTGCCGCTCGCAGCTCAACGCCTCACGACGCAATTGCTGATAGCTGGTCACACCCCAAACGTCGGAAGTCACGCCAAATTGCTCCTCGAGGATCTGGGCGGCTCGGAGCACCTGCAGCATGATCGAGCTGCTGCCGAAGAGCTGCACGTGCTTGGCTTTGGGCTTGGCACAGGGCTGGAACAGGTACATGCCCTTGAGAATGCCCTCCTCTGCCCCCTCGGGCATCGGCGGCATCGGGTAGTTCTCGTTCTGCAGCGTGATGTAGTAGTAGATATTCTCGCGGTCCTGGTACATGCGGCGCATGCCATCTTTGATGATGGTCGCGAGTTCGAAAGCGTAGGTGCAGTCGTAGGCCACGACGGACGGATAGGTGGTTGCCAGCAACTGACTGTGGCCATCTTCGTGCTGCAGGCCTTCGCCGTTGAGGGTCGTGCGACCCGCAGTTGCGCCCAACACGAAACCGCGCCCCATGGCGTCCCCACAAGCCCACATCTGATCGCCAGTCCGCTGGAAGCCGAACATCGAATAGAAGATGTAGAAGGGGATCATCGGCTCACCCAGCGTCGAGTAGCTCGTGGCCGCGGCTGTGAACGAGGCCATGGATCCGGCCTCGGTGATGCCCTCTTCCAGCACCTGCCCGTTCTTGGCTTCGCGGTAGTAGAGCACGCGCCCTTTATCGACGGGCTCGTACAGCTGCCCCTTGGCAGAGTAGATGCCGACCTGGCTGAAAAGCGCGTCCATACCGAAGGTGCGCGCCTCGTCCGGAACGATGGGCACGACGCGCTGTCCGACGTTCTTGTCGCGAAGCAACTTGGCCAGAAGCCGAGAGAAGACCATCGTGGTCGAGGCTTCGCCCTTGGCCATGCCCTTCATGAACTCGGCGTAGAGGTCCTCTTTCGGCAGCTCCAAGCGCACGCTCGGCTTCGCGCGACGCACGGGGATGAAGCCGCCCAGCATGTTGCGACGCTCCTTGAGATACTGCACCTCTTCGCTGTTCTTGTCGGGGCGGTAGAAAGGCGCTTCCTCGAGCTTCTCGTCGGGGACCGGTAGCTGGAGCAAGTCGCGGAACTTCTTGATGTCCGCCAGATCCATCTTCTTTTTTTGGTGGGTGACGTTGCTGCCCTCGAAGTTGGGCCCGAGCGTCCATCCCTTGACGGTGTGCGCTAGAATGCACACCGGCTTTCCGGTGGTGTTCACCGCTTCTTGATAGGCAGCGAATATCTTGCGGTAACTGTGGCCGCCACGGCGCAGCTTGGTCAGTTGCTCGTCGCTCAGATGGCTGACCATCTCGCTCAGGCGCGGGTCGGTGCCGAAGAAATGCTGGCGAATGTAGGCCCCGTCGCTAGTCGTGTACTTCTGCCACGCACCGTCGACGACCTCGTTCATGCGACGGCGCAACACACCATCGACGTCCTTTTCCAGCAGTTCGTCCCACTCCGGCCCCCAAATGACCTTGATCACATGCCAGCCCGCGCCGCGGAAGACGGCCTCCAGCTCCTGGATGATCTTGCCGTTGCCGCGCACGGGGCCGTCGAGTCGCTGCAAGTTGCAGTTGATGACGAAAACGAGGTTGTCGAGCTCTTCTCGTGCGGCGATGCTCAGCGAGCCGAGGCTTTCCGGCTCGTCGCACTCGCCATCACCGAGGAACGCCCACACGCGGCTCTGCGACGTGTCCGTGATGCCCCGATTGTGAACGTAGCGCAGAAAGCGCGCCTGGTAGATGGCACTGAGCGGCCCAATGCCCATGCTAACCGTCGGGAATTGCCAGAAGTCAGGCATCAACCGAGGGTGCGGGTAGGACGACAGCCCCGGCCGCGATCCAGCCTCACGCCGGAAATGGTCGAGCTGATCGGCCTCCAAACGACCTTCGAGGAACGCGCGCGAGTAGATACCGGGCGCTGCGTGGCCCTGGTAGTAGATCATGTCGCCGTGCCCGTCTTCGCCCGGGCCACGGAAGAAGTGATTGAACCCCACCTCGTACAAGCTGGCGCTCGACGCATAGGTCGAGAGATGTCCGCCAATGTCGGGGAAGTTGCGGTTGGCGCGCTGCACCATTGCCATCGCGTTCCAACGCACGATGCGGCGGATGCGTCGTTCCAAGACGGCATCGCCCGGGTAGTCCGGCTCGAGATCGGGAGGTATCGTGTTGGTGTAGTCGGAGTTCAGCGGCAGGTCGGGATTGACCCCGGTCCGCATCGCTTGCTCGACGACCCGACGCACGAGATAAGCGGCGCGGGTGCTGCCCCTTTGGGACACCACGGCGTCGAGGGACTCGAGCCACTCGCGGGTCTCGATGGGATCCAGGTCCTGGGGTTCGGGATGATGGGTGCTCACGGGCGCCTTTTACCTCCTAAGAGCCGTACTGCAACACAGCCGGGTCGTCTTGCGCCCGACTTGGTGAGATGGGGCCGCGGACGGTAGCGCGCTCCGCTGCCCTTGAGCAGCTTTTTGGCTCCCCATACGCCATTTCCTGGCACTCGGGTCGGGAGCACCCGAGCGGGCCGGGAAACCCAACCGCCACACCGAAACCCGGCAGAAATGCGACTGGCGTCCCCTGGACCGCCGACCCATACCCCCTAGTCGATGGCGCGAGTCTTGTCCTTCGTTCTCTTCATCGCGATCGGGAGCACCCTGCTGGGCCTGATCCACTACTACCTGTGGGCCCGACTCGTGCGCGATGCGGCCTTGCCTGTGGGCTGGCACCGCGCGCTCACCGCACTCTGCATTGCGCTCTACGCCAGCGTACCCCTGACGTTCATTCTCGGCCGGGCCCTGCCGCGCAGCATTTCGGCCTCGCTGCTGCTGCCGAGCCAGGCGTGGTTGGGAGTGATGTTCCTGCTCCTGGTCGCCGTACTCGCGGTGGACGTCACCAAGACGCTCACGCTGGTCGCCGAACGTGTGCTCTCGACGCCTCTTCAAGACCCAACGCGCCGCGAAGCCATGAATCGCCTCTTCAGCTTCGCAGCGCTGGCGTTGGGTGCGGGTAGCAGCGGGCTGGCCCTCTTCGGCGGTTCCCGCTTTGTCGTCAAACGGGTCGAAGTCCCTCTGGAGCGACTACCCAAAGAGCTCGACGGGCTGACTATCGCACAGTTGAGCGACATCCACATCGGCCCGAGTCTCGGGCGTGAGTTCATTCAGCAGGTCGTGCGTACCGTCAACGGGCTCTCACCCGATCTGGTGGCCATCACCGGAGACTTGGTGGACGGCTCCGTAGAACAGTTGGGTGGCATCGTGGCGGAGTTGTCCCAGCTCCGTTCCCGTCACGGCACCTTCTTCGTCACCGGCAACCACGAGTACTACTCCGGGGCGCAGTCCTGGTGCGACGAACTGACGACCCTCGGCGTTCGGGTGTTGCGCAATGAACGGGTCACCATCGAACAGAACGGCCAGCTCTTGGACCTGGCTGGCATCGACGACGCCCAAGCCGCTCGTTTCGGAAACGGCCACGGTGCCGATCTGCCCAAAGCCGTCGCTGGGCGCGATCCATCACGCGAACTGGTGCTCCTCGCCCATCAGCCGCGGGCCGCGCTGGAGGCACGCGATCTCGGTGTCGGACTTCAGCTCTCCGGGCACACCCACGGAGGCCAGCTGTGGCCCTTCAACTGGTTGGTCAAGCTCCAACAACCCGTGGTTTCGGGCCTGGAGATGGTCGGCAAGACCTGGGTCTACGTCAGCAACGGGACCGGCTATTGGGGCCCACCCATGCGCTTGGGCGCCCCTGCAGAAGTGACGCAGATTGTGCTACGCAGCACGGCGAGCTGACTTCCTCCAATCAGACGTTGGGTCTCGGTGCCGTCGCGAACGAGCGCCGAAACACGGGTATTGCGGCTGCCGGACTCGCCCCCGACGCCGCGACGCTCGACCGCACGGATGTGCTCGCCAGCCTCGGGCTGACGACAGCATTTGCCGCTCTCTACGGCACGACTCTGTGCCGTACCGTGTACTGGAACGATAGCGCTGAGCTCATTGCAGCCGCGGCAACCTTGGGCATTCCCCACCCCCCGGGATACCCGCTGTACACGCTCGTCGGCCACGCGTTCACCCTGCTGCCGCTCGATCCGGCATTGGCCGTGAACTCGATGAGCGCCGTCTTCGGTGTCGTCGCGGTGGTGAGCTGCTACTTCCTCGGCCGCGAACTCGGCGCCAGTCGAGGAGCCGCTTGCACAGGTGCCGCACTCCTCGGCCTGGGGCCGACATTCTGGCGCCAGGCGACGGTGACCGAAGCATACACCCCGGGCGTGGCGTTCTTGGTGGCTGCGCTGTGGCTCGCCTCGCGCGCCGCAAGGAGTGAACACAGGAAGGCACTCTTCGCGGCCGGATTGGTTGCTGGCCTGGGGCTGGGCATGCACCTGTCTTTGGCCACGGCGGGGCTCTGCTTCGTGGGGCTCGCTTGGGTCTGCGGCGGTCCGGGAACGAGACTGACTCGACGCCGCCTACAGGCGCTGGTGTCGGGAGCGGCGGGCGCGCTGACGGGATTTTGCGTCTTCGTCTACTTGCCGCTGCGCGCGCGACAGGCCCCAGTCATGAATTTCGGCAACCCGAGCAGCCTCGAATCGTCGTGGAGCCTGATCACCGGCGGCGTTTTCAAGCACTGGTTCCTGCGAGCCCCGGACGCGTCCCGAGCGCTCGAGGTGGCGTTGGACGTCGGCCGGCACGTCACTGTCAGCGGGTTACCGCTGGCGATCGCTGGGCTATGGCTGCTCGGCAAACGACGCGGAGCTCTGTGGGCCATCGCCTGGGGCGCGGGCATCGCCGGCAACCTGCTC
This sequence comes from Polyangiaceae bacterium, assembly GCA_050301735.1. Lineage (GTDB taxonomy): Bacteria > Myxococcota_A > Polyangia > Polyangiales > Polyangiaceae > SZUA-265. The sequence continues at coordinate 14,457 of JBNKZR010000144.1, forward strand.
TACTTCTTCCGCTACCAGGTGCACGACCTGGAAGTCTTCTTCTTGCCAGCCGCCGCGATGTGCTGCGCGGTCGCCGCACTCGGTCTGGATTGTCTACTTTGGGTTCTGCGTCGCGCCGGCCCCGGCCTTGCTCCGCGCTTCGCTCTGGCCTTGGTGGGCGCTGCTCTGTTGGTGCGCGCCGTTCGGCTCTACCCCGCCCAGGACTTGTCGGCAGACAGCTCTGCCTTGGAATACGGCGAGCGCGTGGCGGACGTCTTGCCCAAGCACGCCATCATCGCGACCTACACACTGCCCCACGAGTGGAAGTACTACACGGTGTTTCGCTGGTACGTCAAACAGCTCCAGGGCAGGAGACCGGACGTCAGCGTGCTGCCATTCCCGCCGCCGGAGTTGATACGCCAGTTTCTGCAAGCAGGTCATCCGGTGTTCGCCTTCGCCGAAGTGGAGACACTCGCCGAGTTCGAGCATCACCCCGTCGAGGGGGTGAGCGAGGGCTTGTTGCGCCTAAGCCTGGACTGATCGCCGACCGAGGCGTTCCCGGCGCCGGGCAAGCTAGTCCTCCGGGGGCACGCCGAGTTGTTGGCGAATGCTGCGCGCGATGCGCATGCCGTCGACCGCAGCGCTGACGATTCCGCCCGCATAACCGGCGCCCTCCCCTCCTGGGTACAAGCCTCGCCACGCCGTCGAGGCGAGCGAGTCGCGATCCCGCGGGACACGCACCGGGCTACTCGTCCGCGACTCCACCCCCACGAGCACGGCCTCCTCACTCACGAAGCCCCGCAGCTGGGCGCCAAAGCGCCGCAGCGCCTGCTGCAGCCGTTCAGCGAACGGCACCCCGCCCACCTCCAGCACCTCCAACACGTTCGTCGCAACCAGCCCCGGAACGTAGCTGCTCGAAGGTAACGTCGACGAGGCTCGCCCTTGCAGAGCATCGACCAAACGCGTTGCCGGCGCGGCCAGCGTGGCCCCCCCGGCTTCGAACGCTCCTTGCTCGATGCGACTCTGCAGCTCGACGCCGCCAAGTGGCCCGCGGTAGCCTGCAGCCTGCAAATGAGACGCGTCGACGGAGACCACGATCCCGCTGTTGGCGTACTTGGAATTGCGCCGCGAAGGGCTCATGCCATTGACGACCACTTCTCCGGGGGACGTCGAGGCGGGTACGATGAACCCTCCCGGGCACATGCAGAAGGAGAAAACGCCGCGCTCACCCCGACCATCCACCAAACGGTAGGCAGCGCTCGGTAGCTTCGGGTGGCCCGCACAACGCCCATATTGGATCTCGTTGATCACGAGCTGTGGGTGTTCGATGCGCACCCCCAAGGCGAACCCCTTCGACTCCAACGGATGGCCGGCACTGCACAGAAATTCGAAGACATCGCGGGCCGAGTGCCCCGTCGCCAAGACGACGGTGTCCGCTGCCAGGCGCTCGCCATTGGCGAGCTCGACCCCAGTGACGCGCCGCTCCTCGCCGGGCCCCAGCAGTACGTTCGCGACCCGCGCGCCAAAACGAAATCGGACCCCCACGCCCTCGAGCCGCTGTCGCAGCGCGGTGACGACTTGCGGCAACAGATTGCTACCGATGTGCGGCCGGGCCTCCGTCAAGATGGCCTGAGGCGCTCCGTGCTCGGCGAGGATTTCGATGACGTCGCGCACGTCGCCTCGCTTGTGCGAACGAGTGTAGAGCTTGCCGTCGCTGTACGTTCCGGCGCCGCCCTCACCGAAGCAGTAGTTGCTGTCGGGGTCGACGGTGGACTTGCGGGTCAGGCCCTTGAGGTCTTTTCGCCGCGGCTGAACGGGCTTGCCGCGATCGAGGACCGTGCTCGCAATGCCGAAGCGAGCTAGCTGGTATGCGCAGAACAGGCCGCACGGACCGTCACCCACGATCACGACTCGGGCCGGTTCCCGGCATTCTCGCGGCGGAACTGGGGCCGGCTGCAGAAGCTCCGGCGCAACCAACGCACACACGAGGTGAAAGCGAATTTTTCCTCGCCGGCAGTCCAAGGAGCG
>JBNKZR010000145.1:0-16409 GCA_050301735.1 Polyangiaceae bacterium
CCCCCAGCCCACGAGTTGTCGCTCCGTTCCGAGATCGAGGGTGACGAAGGCGTCGTCGCCGTCCCCCGCCGTGGCCCACTCGCTGCTCATGGCGCCATCGATGACCGCACCAGCGCCCCAGGAAGCGTCATCGGCGGCACCCCCGTAGTTGGAGCTCTTGTCGATCACCTGCGTGCCGGCACTCGCAAGCGCGACGTTGCTGCGCGGCGCGCCCGCGTCATCGGCCGCCAGGGTATCGAAGGAGCGTACCTCGCTGAAGAATGCTTCATCGTCGGGGGTGACCACTTTGGCGCGATAGTAGATGGTCGTTTGTGACGGCAGATCCTCGAGCGGCACGTTGTGTTCCAGACCGTAGGGGTCGTCCGGGTCCATGTCGGGATCCACCGCCGTCGTCGTCAGTTCATCCGTGGCCAACCCCCACTCGACCTCGCACGTCGTCTCCTCCTCCGTCTCGAAGCGCACGACCGCACGCGAGGCTCCGATCTCCTCGACGCGCAGGTTGATGAACTCGACCTCGATGCCGGCGTCTGTAGCGTTGTTCGCGGGGCCATCGTTGCCCGCTGAGGCATCCGCGTCGTTGGCTGGAGCCGTCTCGGCGCGCTCCGTGGCGTCGCTGCCATCGCCCTCGTCGTCGGTTGTGGCACTGCCGTCGTCGGTCGGCTCAGCGTCGTCGGTCGGCTCCTCCGTCGCCATCATGGCCGTGTGCTCCGCCTCTGCTCCCGACGATGTGTCGCTTTCCCCGTCGCTCACTTCGGTGCTTTCGACGGCAGCACCGTCGCTCGAGGACGTGCAGGCGACGCTCGTGAGCGCCAGTTGTAGAACGACAAGCGAAGAATAACGAGGGGTTAAGGGCTCTAATAGACGGCGGATCATGGCTCGTTGGGGTAGTACGCGCGGCGGACGACTCGGTAACGATAGGGGGCGGCACCGGCGTCGGCAAGTGCGGAGGCGATGTCAGGCTACCGAGCATCGCTTCATGGGGCTTCGAACTCCACGAGTTCCACGCGCTCGTCCTCCGCTTCTTCGAGCACGACACCGACGCCCGGGCACAGCGTCTTGGTTTCGTCGGCGGTGGGATTGATGGCTGACGTGTCACGGGTGATCACGCAGTCTTCGAAGCGGCCGGCAGCGACGGTAACCGTCACGCCAACTTCGACGATCTCGCCGCGGTCTTCGGCTTCGCCGATCTGGTACTCCTGGTAGTAGGACTGACCGACTTCGGGTTGTGCGGGGATGATCATACCGGGGAGGGCGCCGTCCACGCCGGACTCCCACGAGCCGCAGTCGCACGCGACCTCGCCATCCTCGTATTCGTAGGTCTCCTCGCCCAGATACCAAACATTGCCCTCGGCATCTTCGGCGAACCAGTCCCAGGTGTCCTCGATCACCTCGCCCTCGAGATATACCGTATCGCGAATCACGGCGGCTTCGACGCCCCATACTTCGCGCGTTTCTTCCAAAACCTCGATCTCGGTGCGCTCGGTGCCATCCTCGGTTTCGCCCTCGTAGGTCCACTTCGTGCCCGGCGCGGCGGGAAACAGCGCGTTGCTCGAGCTGGGCGACAGATCCTCCCCAGTGATGCCGGGTTCGTACGTCGTGTCGTCGAAAGAGACGAGCTCGACGACTTCGGCTTCTTCCTCTTCCATCACGAAGCCGATGCCCGCGCAGTAGTACTTGTATGAGTCGATCTCGGGGTCGATGGTGGAGGTGTCGTGGGTCTTGATGCAGCCGTGGAAGGTTTCACCCGAGACTTCCACCGTCTCGTCGACGGAGACAATCTGGCCCTGGTCTTCCGCTTCACCCGCGTGAAACTCTTGATAATAGGGGTCGCCCGGTTCCAGCTCGGCAGGCATGATGATTCCCGGGAGTGCCCCATCGACACCCGCCTCCCAGGCACCGCAGTCGCAGACGATCTCCTCGTCTTCGTACTCGTAGGTCTCTTCGCCGAGATACCACACGTTGCCTGTCGTATCTTGGGCAAACCAGTCCCACGTGTCTTCGACTAGTTCACCATCGAGGTAGACCGTGTCGCGGATGACCGTTGCCATCACGCCCCACACTTCCCTCTTCTCAGGCAGCACCTCGACGATGACTTGCTCAAGGCCATCTTTTGTCTCTGCCTCGTAGTTCCATTTGGTTCCAGGTGGGCTCGCAGGGAAATACGGGTGATCGATCTCCGCAACGAAGTCGGAAGCCGTCACTGTCGGGTTGTAGTCGTTGGCAGCGTCCATGACGGCAGAGCCAGAGTCCGAGTTACTGCAGCCCATCGTCAGTATGCCGGGAGCTATCGCCAGGGCCATCGTCGAGCCCAGTCGCATTCGTGGATTCATCGTAGGTAACCTCCTCGTGCCAGGGCACGGGCAGACGCTCTCCGCGTTCCCAAGTGGAGCCCTGTCACACCGCCTGAGTGAAACGTGACCCCATCGACGGCTCACGTAATTTGAGCTCGCCGTCGTGCTGCCCGAGCGCGTCGAGCGCTCCGCGTCGTTCAGGTCAGTCATTTGTTGTCGGGTGATTCCGACGAGTTGGGCGCCGTCTGCGTCGAACGCGGTCGGGGCTGAAAAATGGGTGAGCCGCATCCGGTGCTCAGGCACACTCAGTTCTCGTGACCCGTTTTCATGGTGCCGTCGTCAGCGATGCCGCCCCGCAGAGAAGCTCGGGACGCGTGGTACGGCTGCCTATCGAGAGCGATCAGGCGATCGTCGAGGCGCTGCTCGCTGGCTCCGCTGCTGGGGGTTCCGCGCTCTACGATCGACACCATCGCTACGTGCGTCGCGTCTTGACACGCGTGCTGGGTCCAGATGATCAGATCTGCGACCTGATTCAAGACGTTTTCGTCACTGCCATCGACTCCGTCGAGCGTCTCGAAGATCCGGGCGCGCTCCGGAGTTGGCTCGCGAGTATTGCCGTGTTTCGCGCCCGGGCGGAAATACGTCGTCGTCGCCGTCAACGTTGGTTCACGACTGCGGAGCCGGAAGAGCCCGAAGATCCGGGCGCGCCAGCCGCCGACTCGGACGTCGGCGCGGCGCTCCGCGCAACGTACGAGGTCATGGAAAGGTTGGCTCCGGACGAACGGATCGCGTTCGCTCTGCGTTACGTGGAGGGCATGGAGCTGACCGAGGTTGCGTCAGCAACGCGAGTTTCGCTGGCGACCGTCAAGCGCCGCCTGCGCCGGGCTCAGGACAAGTTCTGTACGATCGCTCGCATGCATCCTGCTCTACGTGAGTGGGTCGGAGGTCTGAAGTGGACCTGAGCCAGCTGCACGAACTGGGTCGCGCGCTGCGGGAGCAGCAAGACGAACAGCTGGCGACCGAGGCGCCGGACACCGCGCTGCGGAGAAGACTGGCGGCGCGCTCCGAGGGGCGGGAGCAGCGGCGCCGCAGACGGCGGCTGTGGCAGGTGGCCGCGATTGTGCCGTTGCTCGCGGTGACACTCATCGCCCTCTCCGTGTGGCGGCGGGCGGATCATGAACCCGTGGCGAGCATTGAGGCGTTGAGCTTTCGCGTGCGCGATGTACCGGGGGTCGCCAACGAATGGATTGCTGCCGACGAACACGAGGGTGTGGGGCTGGCGTTCTCCGACGGTAGTCGCGTGGAGTTGCGGCCGCGTGGCAGGGCTCGCATCTTGCAGCTGAGCCCGAAGGGTGCGGAGGTCGTGCTCGAAGCTGGTCAGGCGAGCGTGGCGGTCGTGCCCACGACCGAATCTGACTGGCGCGTGCGGTCGGGGCCGTTCGTGGTCGAAGTGAAAGGGACCCGCTTCGACGTCAGTTGGGATGCGGCGAGCGATCGCTTCGAGCTGTCTCTCCATGAAGGGCACGTGACCATTTCTGGTTGTGGTTTCCTCGATGGGCAGCCTCTGAGCGCCGGTCAGGTTGCTCGCGCATCGTGCGCGAGCAAGGCGTTGACGATCGAATCGCTGCGACCGAGCAGGGCAGCGGTGTCCTCCGTTCACTCGTCTCACGAACTGCTGCTAGAGCCGCCTTCGAGTCCCGATGGTGCAGTCTCGGCAGAGGCCCAGCATTTAGAAGTGGCGCCGCCGCGGCAGACGGAGATGAATGAACGAAGTGCATCGATGGGTCGAGACCCGTCACTGTCGCCAACTCGCTGGCAGGATCTGGCCAGAGCAGGTCACGCCGCCGAAGCTTTCGAGCAGGTCGCTCTGTCGGGGTTCGAGACGCAGTGCCAGCGGGCCGGTCGTGAGGAGTTGCTCTTGCTCGCAAATAGCGCTCGGCTTTCCGGACATCGCCCCCAAGCGCGCCATGCCTACGGTACGCTGCGAAGCCGGTTCGGTGGCAGTGGTGAGGCGGCGCAGGCAGCGTTCGAGCTGGGTCGTCTAGATGGTCTTGCCGGGCGACCCGCCGCAGCCGCCGCCTGGTTTGAGACGTACCTACGAGAGCAACCTGATGGTCAATGGGCGCCGTTGGCGTTGGGTCGTCTGATCGAAATGCAGGTCGCGAGCGGCGACAGAGCCGGTGCGGCACGCAGCGCACGCGAATACTCGAAACGCTTTCCGAATGGTCCGCACGCACGGGCTGCGCAGCAGGTTCTCGATGCCACCTCCTCCCAAGGCGAATCGTCCAAGTAGCGGCAAGCGTTCGTTCGCCCACGACTGCTTCGTCACTTGGTGCTGCATGGCCGTGTGGTTGCTTGCGCCGTGGGTTCGAGCTGAGCAGGTTTCGATTCTCTTCGATGCACAGCGCCACGCGGAGCTGGCGCGACGCATCTCTGCGGAGGCCACATCGCAAGGCCTGAGTCTCGTCGAAGTCGAAACGGCTGCTCGACCCCTGGTCGAAGTGGCACAGTCGAGTGATGCGAAGGCGGCCTTGCGCGTCCGCGACGCGGACCGTGTCGAGCTGTTCGTCGCACGTGAGGACGGCACCTTCCGGCGCTGGGAGCTCCGGCGTGGCAGCAACGACGACGCCAACTTCGCGCTACTCGCGGTGGAGCAACTGCGCGGCGCGCTCGTGGAGTTCGAACTGCTGCCCCCGTCGCAGGTGCCGCCCGCCGCGTCCGACGGTGGGCTCGAGGTGACCAGCGGCGGATCGGCCGCAGGTGCGGCAACGGAAGGTGCCGCCGCGTGGTCAGTTGAGTCTTCGCCGCCGCGAGCCGGAAGTCGGCTCGAGCGACCGTCTGCGTCACAGGGGCGCGCTCCCGACACACGGGACATCGGTGACGACGATTCGTCGGCCGCTGCTCCACGTACTTCGGAGCCTCCACCGCTCTGGGCATTGGCGGGACTCGGCTCGACGCTGGCGATGGGAGGAGCAGGTGTCACCCCGCAGGCGGACCTGGGATTGCGCTTGGAGTTCCCACGTTGGGCGTTGACCGGGCGAGCGCTGCTGCCGCTGATGGAGAACGAGTTTGTGGAGGCGGGAGGGGAGGGAGAAATGAGCGTCAATCTCTTCCTGTTGGAACAGGGCACGTTCCTGCGTTGGTCGCCTTGGTCGATGGAGGTCGGGCCGGGTGCTGGGATCCTGGTGCTGGCGATGCAGGCGGAGAGCCCAGACGTCGGGCGCACCCGAAACCAGGCGATGGCTGCTGCGTTTCTGATCCACGCCGGGGCGAGCTGGAACGCTAATTCGTGGTTCCGGGTGAGCGCCAAGTTGCGCGGCGGCTTGGCGTCGGCCCAGACGCGGGTCTACCTCGACGGCCGCTATGCAATGGCTTGGGGCAAGCTCTTCGCTTCCGCCGCAGTCACGGCGGAGTTCGCCTTTCCGTGGTGGGTGGAAGGTGCACGATGATGAAGAGCCATCGGCAGGGCCAGAATCGGGAGTCTGCAGCCCCCAGCAGGCCGGCTCAATCGACGAGACAGCCCGAGTACCAGACGTAGGCGGCGGACAAGAGAGCCATCACGTTGCTACCCACCCCAGCCAGGCGCATTTGTCGAAGCGAATACCGGCGATTGCGGAACAACCAAGTGACGTCGAGGAGCAACCACGCCAGCGCAAACACGAGCATGCCGCTCAACGGGAGATCATCAATCCAAAACCAGACAACGCCCAGCTCTGCCAGCACGATGCCGATGATGAGCAGCTTGGTGCGATGGACACCGATCACGGTGGCTGTCGTGCTCCGGCCAGCATTCGCATCCGGCACGACGTCCATCACTTCGCCTATCAGATGAGATTGCACGGCAAATAGGGACAGGTACACCCAGACGGAAAGGCCCGGCAGCGGCGCCTCGTTGGTCATGGCGCTGAGCGGGACGACCAACAGATAGCCCACCTGTGCCAGCAATTCCCACGGTGGGCGCTGGCGCAGCCCACCACCGGCGTTGTTGTAGAGCCAATTGAACAGCCCGATCAGAGCAACCACCAGCAACAACCGCCAACCAGCTCTGACGATCAACGGGGCGCTCCCCAACACGGCCACAGCCAGAATCAGTTTCGGTAACCTAGCGCGCTGCAATTCGTCGGGGCGTGCACCGAAGAGGTAGCTATCCTTGCGAGGATTGGTCGCGTCAGTCTCCGCGTCTACGATGTCGTTCCAGCCGTAGATGACGAAGTTCAGTGGAAAGGTGACGAACCAGAGCCCCCACCAGAAGCTCCACTCGCTAAGCGGCGCCTGCCGCCCCAGTGGCACGAAGTACAGCCACAAGGTCGGAAACCACAGCCCAGGGCGAGAGGTCTTGAGCAGAAACGACGCGTCGAGGGCAGGCCCCATCCAGAAACAGCCTACACCAGTCATGCGGGTTCACCAATGCAGCTGACGGTGCGATGCTGGCTCGCGTGAACGCAAAGACTCTACTGGGCCTCAGCCTGGCGCTGCTCGTGATCGGGAGCGGCATCCTGGAGGCAAGGCGAGCGAAACGAGCGCCCGAGCCGCAGAGCGCCGAAGTCGAGAGTCGACGACGAGCAACGACGGGACCTCTGCCGGGAACCGAACCCTTCCCGGCTGAGGTTGCGCAGGCGCTGGAGCGCGCGTGGAAGGAACGTCGTCACGACTACCAACCGCGCACGAGACATCTCCGAGAGGAGGGTGGTCCCAAGTTTACGAATCGGCTCTTCCTCGAGAGAAGCCCATACTTGCGGCAGCACGCGCACAATCCCGTCAATTGGTTCCCTTGGGGGGAGGAGGCGTTCGAGCGGGCGCGACAGCTCGGTCGCCCGATCCTGCTGTCGGTCGGGTATTCCACCTGCCACTGGTGCCACGTGATGGAAGAGGAGTCTTTCGAGGACGTCGAGATCGCCGAGTATCTCAATCGACACTACGTCGCGATCAAAGTCGACCGCGAAGAGCGACCCGACATCGACTCCATCTACATGACGGCGGTGCGCATGCTCACGGGCCGCGGCGGCTGGCCGATGACCGTTTGGCTGACCCCGGACAAGACACCTTTTGAAGGTGGCACCTACTTTCCGGCACGCGATGGAGACCGTGGGCAACGGCTCGGCTTCCTGACGCTACTACGCAAGCTGGCCGCTCAGTTCCAGGCACAGCCCGGACAGATCGTCGAATCGGCGGCCAAGCTGGCGCTCAATCTGCAGCGTTCGTTGGAATCGTCGCGCGCAGGAGGATTGCCCGACGTTTCGGTACTGCGGGCTGCCAGCGCGTTCTACGATGGCCGCTTCGATGATGAGCGCGGAGGTCTGGCGCGCGCGCCCAAGTTTCCCAGCAGTCTGCCGATTCGTTTTCTGCTTCGGCAGCATCGGCGCACCGGGGACGCGCGAGCTTTGCGCATGGCGACCCTGACCTTGGAGCAGATGGCCGCGGGCGGCATCTACGACCACGTCGGTGGTGGCTTTCACCGGTACTCGACCGACGCCAACTGGCTGGTCCCGCACTTCGAGAAGATGCTCTACGACAACGCACTGCTCACTCTGGCGTATCTCGAGGGGTACCAAGCGACCGGCAACGGGCGCTTCGCCCAGGTCGCGCGCGAGGTACTTCGGTACGTCTCCCGCGAGATGACGGCGCCCGGAGGGGCGTTCTACTCGGCGACGGATGCGGACAGTCTCACGCCCGACGGTCAGCGCGAGGAGGGTTGGTTCTTCACCTGGACGCCCCTGGAGTTGCACACGGTGCTGGGAGAAGAGCTCGCGAAGGTGGCGCGCGCGACGTTCGCGGTCACTGGGCGCGGCAACTTCGAAGGCCGCAACATTCTGCACACTCCGCGTCCGCTGGCCACAGTGGCCAACGAGTTGGGCATCGACGTTCCCGCACTGAAGCGCCACTTGCAGAAGATCCGAGACAAGCTCTACTCCGCGCGTTCTCGGCGACCGGCACCACTCCGAGACGAGAAGATCCTCACGGCGTGGAATGGCTTGATGATCTCCGCCTTCGCACGCGCGAGCCTGGTCTTCGGTGACGCCGAATACCGGACTCGGGCTGCGGAGGCTGCGGCTTTTCTGCTCGCTCACCGTCACGGAGGTGGGCGGCTCCAGCGCAGCATCAAGGACGAGCAACCGCGTCATGATGCTCATCCCCACGACGATGCCTACCTCGACGACTATGCGTTCCTGATCGCGGGGCTGTTGGACCTGTACGAAGCGAGTCACGAACTCGCTTGGCTGCAGGCCGCCCTCGAGCTCAATCAGATATTGGACGAACACTACGTCGATCGAGCCGGTGGCTATCTCCTGACGAGCGACGAGCACGAAGCGCTGCTTGCGCGGGAGAAGCCGGCACAGGACGGTGCCGAACCCTCGGGCAATTCGGTGCAATTGCTGAACGTGCTGCGGCTCTACGAGCTGACCACCGAAGAGCGTTTTCGGCAACGTGCCGAGGCGATGTTGCGCGCTTTCGGGCGTCAACTATCGAACTCCCCGTCGTCTCTTTCCGAGATGCTGCTTGCGGTCGACTTCTACCTGGACCGGCCCAAGCAGATCGCGATCGTTACGCAGTCGTCGCCCGACGCAGACGAGACGCTGCTTCGCGAATTGCGCTCTCACTTCGTTCCGAATCGCGTGCTGTCCGTCGTCAGCGAGGGCCCCATGCTCGAAGCCCAGCAAACGCTCGTGCCGATGCTGAAGCACAAGGTGGCGCGCGGCGGAAAGCCGACAGTTTACGTGTGTGAACGCGGCGTGTGCGAGTTGCCCACGACCGAGCCAGTCGTCTTCGCGCGCCAGCTCCTGAAATCTTCGGCGATAAAGTCCGCAACTCCCGGCGATGCTCCCCGATAGGAGCTCATGTTGCCCCCGGTCCTCCATGGCTCCCCCCTGCTTTCGTCCCACCCAGCAGCTGCAACCTCATCAGCGACGCGGCGCTTCTCGCTGGGTAGCGATGGAAGCTCTTCGGCGCCTACGCGCCAGCGGCCGGACGCTTTCGAGCTCTGGTGGCGTGACGTTCCCCGCCTCGAAGGCACTCTGGATGCATGGAAGCGCAACGTGAAGAACCAGGCGGATCGCGGTGGCGCTACCCACTTCGGGATCACGGAGCGCGCGTTCATGGGCTGTGCGGGTGCTGCCAAGCTGCCCAAGACCCGCGAAGCGTTCGAGAATATGACGCAGGTAGAGGCGCGCCAGATCGCGCGGGCGCTGTGGAAGACCTCCGGTTCACACCGCATCGACGACCCGGGTGTCGCGGTGGTGGTTGGGGATTGGTTTTGGGGCAGCAACACCCGCGCCTGGACGGGCGTCAAGGCAGCTCTCGGGCGCCTGGGCATCGCCGTGCCCCCGGGGGCGAAGATGGACGAGGCGACACTGGCTGCCATCAACTCTATGCCACCCGATAGGCTGATCCGCGCATTCTCTGCCGAGCGGCGTGCTCAGCACGAGCGCATCGTACGAGCGGACGCGTCACAGTCCGTCTTCTTGCGCGGCTGGCAGGCGCGAGTGGACGCGCGACAAGTCCTGGCACTTGCCAGCTCGGGGCGCGTCGTTCCTGGACAGAGCGTGACGTCACTCGTCACCGACGAAGCACCTGCCCCCGCAGACGACACTTCGGGGCGGCGAACCCGGGCGGTCCTCGAACCGTCGACGAGCGATGCGTATTGGGCCCTCGACCCAAGTCAGCGGCCCGGGCCGCCGCGGGCGCGTGGAAGCGAGCGCGCCCGCGGATCGCGAAACGCCGGTGGCGGGACGGGCGCCGAGCGAGCGTGGGCGCGGGTCGTGGGCGTCGAGTGCTGACAATGACGGCCCCCGGTATTGCCAGCCGGGCGTCGGTTTTCGACTCCCCGTGATGCCGAAGCAAAGTACTCTCCACTGAGCATGGATGCGCAGACGTGGATCGTGATTGCGATTGGTGCGCTTTGGCTTTGGTTGAGCTTTGCCAAACACGCGGGCAAGGTGAAGCCAGAGAAGGCGCGCGAGCTCGTCGCTGGGGGCGCTCCGTTGATCGACGTGCGGACGCCCGAGGAGTTTGCGGCGGGGCATTTGCCCGACGCCAAGAACGTTCCTCTCGCCGAACTCGAGCAGCGCGTTGGAGAACTCGGGGACAAGGCCGGCACACTGGTGCTGTACTGTCGCACGGGGATGCGCAGCGGTGCCGCGCAGCGCGTGCTGAAGCGCCACGGGTTCACGCAGGTTGCGGATCTGGGCGCGATGAAGCGCTGGCCAGGGTCGTCCGGAGCAGCCTGAAGCGCTGGCCACGGTCGCGCAAACCTTTCGTCAGGCGCGGCGGGCCTCGCAATTGTTGCCTTGGCTGATCGCCGAAGCTGCCGGGGAACGCGCTGGGCACGCCTGCTTTCTGCTCGGGTAAGCATTGCGTACATCGCGTCCGAGCAAGGTGGGCGCTGGCGCGGTGTTTGCAGCCTAGCTGCGCATGAGTATCGGCAATGACAAGAGCGTCGGCGACGTGATGACTCGCGACGTGGCGACGGTCGAGGAAGACGAAAGCCTCGCCAACCTGTTGGACACGATGTCCGCGATGCGCTTCCGCCACATCCCCGTGGTGGATGACGACCATCTGGTGGGGCTGCTGACCGAGCGGGACATCTTGGCACTGTCCGCCAGCAATCTGCTGCCCAAGTCCCAGGAGCAAGATCGTTTTCTGAAAGAGAAGTTCCACGTTCGCGACGTGATGGTGACCGAGCTACTCACGACCAAGCCTGACACTCCCCTGCAGGAGGCGGCTCGTATGATGTTGGACAAGCGCTTGGGCTGTCTGCCGGTGGTGGACGACGACAACGTGCTCGTCGGTATCCTCACTCAGAGCGACTTCGTGCGCCTGGTTTCAGGGAGCTGACGTTTCGGCTTGCGGGGCACGGGTCACGCGAACCCGACCGTGAGCATCAGAGCCCTACTTCTTGCTTCCGTAGGACATGTGCACGTAGCGCGGGGTCTCACCAGGCTTCGAAACGTCGACCCAATACGTCGACTTGTCGCGCACGTCGAAGTGGATGAAGCTCGAATTGGGATAGAAGCCGACGCCGACGTTCGGCAACGTGCGGAGGTAGTCGCGCAGCGCCCAGTTGGGCACGCCGTGGATGCTGAAGTCCATCGCTCGACCTTCGGGATGCCGTGAGCTCTTCGAGTGCGAGTGCTCGCGGTAGCCGCTCACGACGCGAATCGTGCGGCCGCCGAAGGTATCACTGACCTTGGCGATCAATTGCACCAGACGTCGGTCAATCGTCTTGGTCTTGCCCGTGCGCCACGAGGCGAGCACCTTGGTCACCTTTTGCCGTGCCAATGGTAGCAATTTGTTTCCGGGCCCGATGACGTAGCCCTTCCAGCGCTTGTCACCGTTGGGGCTCTCCAGCGTGATGTAGCCGCGCTTCCAAGCCATCTTCTTGTAGTCGCGCCAGCTGCGGTCCGTCGACCTGCCGCTGCGCAGTGCGCGCAGTTCCTTGCGCCGCCAAGCCAGCGCCTTGCTGCCGTCCTCGTCGCTCTTGTCGGGGATGACCAACTCCTGGTTGACCTGGAGCGGTGAGCTCTTGGTGATTTCGTTCGCGTGGCACAACGCCTGGACGCTCACGCCGTAGCGATTGGCGATCTTGCCGAGGGTGTTGCCCGGCCCCACCATGTGAACCCGCGGCTTTCTGCTGCTCGTGGCCTTTGCCGCCTTTTTTGCGACCTGCGGCGTTTCGGGCGCGTTGCTCGACTCGGTGACCTTCGAATTGGCCGCCCGCGCCTTGCTGCCGTCCTTGTCCGATGGGTCCGGAATGACCAGCTCGTCACCTGGGCGGATTGGATCACTCGCGCTCATTGCGTTGGCGTTGACGAGGGCATCCACCGAGATGCGGTAGCGCCGCGCGATCATGCCCAGTGTCTGCCCCTTGTACACCTTGTGCCGCTTGAGCTCGGCGGTTTTGGCTGGGCTCTTCGTGGTTGGCGCTGCCTTGCTCGTGGCGGGCTTCGGCTTGCCACCGTTCAAGAGGTGCTCGCGCTGCTCCCGAGCTTGGCTTCCGTCTTTGTCCTTCCGCGCCGGGACGACGAGCTTGTCTCCCGGTTGGATCTTGTGATTGCGCGGGATGTCGTTCGCGTTGCACAGAGCGTCGAGGGAAACTCGGTAGCGCTTGGCGATCTTGCCGAGCGTGTGCCCGCTGTAAACCGTGTGCACTGCGGGTGCGCGATCGTTGGCCTCGGCCCACGCCGCAGGCGCGACCGTCGCCAGTGCGAGAAGCAACGCAACGAACAGCGCGCGGGCCGCACCTCGTTGAATCGCCTTCTGCGCACTCACCAAACATCGATAGCTGAGCTTTGCCATAGGGCTTCGTCCTGCACGCTTCGACGCGCGAAGGCCCTTGCTAGCAGACCACCCAGATACACGCAATGCGGGCTGAACGGACGCTCCGGTCGGGTTCGTGATCGGCGTGACGCGCCGTGCACGCACGGTACGCGGGTAGATTAGCTCAATCATTCCCATGCGGTAGCCTAGCCCTCCGTACACATTTGGAGGAGCTCTTGCACGTCCGGTGCCGTTTCGGAGTCGGTTGCGGGCGCTGAACCGCCGTCGGGTGCCGTGCCCCCCGCCCCCGCAAAACACCCCAAAAATACGCTCTGAAGGCACACCGCCGCGCTGTCCGCGCCGCCAGCCTGGTTTTCGTTGCCCGCGGGCACACCCGCCGCTCGCAGTCCTTCGCTCGTGAAACTGAACAGCGTCCAACACAGTTGTTCGCAGGGCTGGTTCAAGAGTGGACATGCGGCCAGCCCCGCGTCCATCGTCGGCACTTCAGCGCTGTCCACCATGCCCGGCTTGGTGTCGACGATGCTGGCGAGTTGGACCTCTTGGGTGCTGCGGCAGAACGACAAGCACCCGCCGATGCCCGGCGCCTCGCATTCGAACAGTGCGTCGCGCTCCGTTTGGCAGGTGTCGTGATCGACTCGCGTTTCCCCGCTCACGCCTCCGCCGGCACAGACGAAAGCGTCCTTCGGCGCCTGTTCGTAGCAGCTCAGAAGTTCCTCTTGCAGCGCGAAGCAATCTTCCGAGGGCTTGGTCAGTTCGCAATCGGAAACGCAGTGATTGGGCTGAAGTTCGCAGCTCGGTCGCGACGTCGCCCGACACCAATCGTCGCAGAAGGTCGGTGCCAACGGGTAGTCGTCGTCGCAAGCGTTGGAGCCGAGCAGTAGAGTTCCGATGAGCAGCACTGGTCTCAATCTCCCGACCCTCAACGCACGCCCCCAGCGGCCAGGGGGGACCACCAGCGGGCAGTTGCGGGGTCTGCGGAGAAAGGGGGGCACGAAGCGTTTGGGTCAGCTAGGGTGGGCGTGGTGCTGTCGCGGCAAAGGATAGCAGGAAGTGCATTGGGCTGGTGTGTTGCCTGCTCGACGCTGTTGCCGCACGCCCAAGCGCAAGAGCAACCGCGCACGCCAGCTCCGAAAAGACCGACGACTGCGGCCGGCACCGAGGGGGCGGCTCGCGAGTCATCGGAGGTGGGTGAGGGGCAAGCCCGAGATCGCGGCGAGTCATCGACCGCAGACACCGCGAAGCCGATCATCGTTCCCCCGCGCGCGATTTCGGAGCTTGCCGTCGACTACCCCGCTTCAGAGACTGAAGAGGCCAGCGTCGTCGTCGAGTTGCTCGTCGGAGTGCACGGGCGGGTGCTGGAAGCGAAGGTCGTCGAGGGGAAGCAGCCATTTTCGGACGCTGCCGTAGCGGGTGCTGCAAGTTGGCTCTTCGAGCCAGCGACGCGCGATGGCAAACCGATCCCGGCGCGCATCCGAGTCGAGGTCGACTTCGTGCCGCCGGTATTCGAGGAAATAGAGTTGCCCGTCCCGCCGGCGATGGAGCCGTCGGAGCAGGATTCCGTGAAGGAGCCCGAGCCGCAGACGGTCGAAGTACTGGTCAAAGGTGAGCGCGTCGTGGGCGTCAAGAGTCTCGGCAGGGCG
The DNA here is from genome assembly GCA_050301735.1 of Polyangiaceae bacterium. Classification (GTDB taxonomy): domain Bacteria; phylum Myxococcota_A; class Polyangia; order Polyangiales; family Polyangiaceae; genus SZUA-265. Next base: position 14,207 of record JBNKZR010000145.1, read on the forward strand.
GAGGTGCGTCAGATGCCCGGCGCTTTCGGCGACCCGTTTCGCGCAATCGAGGCGCTGCCAGGGGTCACTCCGATCATCTCGGGCTTGCCCTACTTCTTCATCCGCGGTGCTCCGCCGGGCAACGTCGGTTACTTCTTCGATGCCGTCCAGGTGCCGCTGCTCTACCACGTGGGTGCGGGGCCGGGAGTGATTCATCCCGCGTTCATCAGCAGCGTCGATCTGTACTCGGGGTCCTACCCCGTGCGTTTCGGGCGCTTCGCCGGCGGTATCGTCAACGGGGAGGCCGCCGAGCCCGAGTCGCGCTTTCGGGGCGAAGCCAACATTCGCATTGTCGACAGCGGTGCCTTCCTCGAAATCCCCTTCGACGAAGGGCGCGGCAGCGCCATGCTCGCTGGAAGGTACTCCTACACGGGCCTCGTGCTTTCGTTGCTGTCCGATGACATCACGCTGGGCTATTGGGACTATCAAGGGCGCATCAGCTACGAGCTGACTCCGCGCGATCGAGTTTCCGTCTTCTCCTTCGGGTCACACGACTTCTTGCGGGCTGCGAACGAGCAAGGGCAAGAGCAGAACATCCTCGATCTGACGTTTCATCGTCTCGATACGCGCTACACGCGAACGTTGGATTCCGCCAGTGAGCTGTCGCTGACGTTGTCCCTCGGCCAAGATCGTACGGGGTTGGGGGGCGATCCCGACGCCCCTGACGAGGGAGACCTCGCCAGCTTCACGTCGCGGACCATCGGGCTTCGGACGGACTACGAACGGCGACTGTCGTCGGACGTGCTCCTGCGTGCGGGGGCCGATGGTCGCTTGTTGCGCTACAGCATCGACTTCAATCGACCGGAGGACAACGACTTCGACAACGATGAGGAATTCGGACCCTTCGAACGACAGATACTTCCGGCTCCCGGGTTTCCCCCGGTCGTTTTGGACCCCCTCGTCGAATCGCGTTTGGACGAGTCGGACCAGGCTTTCGAAGCCCGCTTCTTGTCGCGCGATGACGTTCTTGCCGGCAGCTGGGTGGACACCGTCATCAACTTGGGTGCGGGCGTGACGCTCACCCCGGGATTTCGCCTCGATGTCTACGACAACGGCGGCGTCGTTTCGTTAGCCCCCGAGCCGCGCATCACGGCCCGCTTCGACATCACGAACGACGTCTCTCTGACTCACGACGTGGGCATCGCGCACCAGCCCCCGAGTTTCGCCATCCCCATCCCCGGTCTCGGTGGTGCGGCCAGTGAAGGCCTGCAGCGAGCGATTCAAAGCAGCGCGGGAGTCGAAACGAAGCTACCCCACGAGCTCACGGCGTCGGCCACGCTCTTTCAGAACGTGGTTCTCAACTCCACCGACATCTTCGGGGTCACCACGCTGCAAGCCAGCGACCGCTCCTCGACCGCGCTCGCCGGGCGAACCACGGCCCACACCTACGGCATGGAGCTCTATCTCAGGCGTTCACTCGCCGCCCGTGTCGGCGGCTTTCTGTCGTACACCCTGTCGCGCTCGACACGCACCGTATCTCGACTGGGCGGCGTCTCCAGCTACGACCGGACACACGTGCTCAATGCGGCACTGGCATTCGACCTGGGTCGGCGCTGGCGTCTGGGCTTGAAGGGTGTCGTGTACAGCGGCATTCCCGGGCAAGTCGCGTACCCCGAGGCAGCGGTCTCGCCACCGCGCACCCCTTGGTTCTACCGCTTGGATTCGCGCCTGGAGAAGCGCTGGTTGATCGGCACGGAAGGCGCTTGGTGGGCACTCGTGTTGGAGATGCTCAACACGACGCTCAACCGCGAAACGACCTTTGCCGGCTGCTACGCATACGGCTGTCGCAACAACGCCATCGGTCCAGTGGTCCTTCCCAGCATCGGTGTCGAGGCAGCCTTCTGACTCGCGCGTGTGTCAATCGCTGCGCAGGCCACGCTCCGTCAGCCACCGCTTCAGCACTTCGACTTCCGGCAAGCACAAGGAGTGCGGCATCGGAAAGGTGTGCCACTCGCAGGGATGACCCGCAGCGCGCACGGCCTCGTATGATTGTTTTCCGAGAGAGAGCTGCACCACCGGATCGTATTCGCCGTGGCAGAACAAGACGGGCGTCTGTCGATTGGCCGCGTGTGCCTCGGCTTCGAACGCGTCAGGCAGCAGCAGGTAGCCGCTGAGCACGGCGATGCCCGCGAGCGTTTCGCGACAGCGCAGGCCGTTGTGCAGC
>JBNKZR010000146.1:0-16339 GCA_050301735.1 Polyangiaceae bacterium
GGAGTGCACGGCCCAAAACACGGACTTGATCATCAACCTTTCCGCCAGTCCGTTCACTTTGCACAAGTTGAAACGGCGCGAAGATCTGTTCGCGGAGGTCGCCAAGGCGCGAGGTGTGTCCGTAGCCATGGTCAACCAAGTTGGCGGCAACGACGAACTCGTGTTCGACGGCCGGAGCGCCCTCTTCGATCGCAGTGGCCGTGTGCTCGCCCGCGCCAAAGCCTTCGAGGAGGACATCCTGACGTGCTCTCTCGCAGGCGGCGGACGAATCGAGACCAGCCCCGCCGAAGACGAGGCCGCCTATCGGGCGCTCGTGATGGGCGTGAAGGATTACGCGAAGAAGTGCGGCTTTCGTCGCGCGGTGTTGGGACTGAGCGGCGGTATCGACTCGGCGCTCGTCGCGACCATCGCCGTCGATGCACTCGGAGCCGAAAACGTCGTGGGGGTGGCGATGCCGACGCGTTACTCCTCCGAGCACTCGGTGGCGGACGCTCGTGAACTGGCCGACAACCTGGGGCTGCGCTTCGAGTTAGTCGACATCGACAGCATCTTCGCTGGCTACATCGATCGTTTGACGGAGCCCCTCGACCGCCTGAGCGCAGCGACGGAAGGCGACGTGACGTGGGAAAACGTGCAGGCTCGCATCCGCGGGGCCACCGTGATGGCGATCTCGAATCGTTCCGGCGCGCTGCCACTGACGACGGGCAACAAGAGCGAGGTCGCCGTCGGCTACTGCACCCTCTACGGCGACATGGTTGGCGGCCTGGCGGTGATCAGCGACGTTCCCAAGACGATGGTCTATCGCCTCGCCCAATGGGTGAACCGCGACGAAGAGCGCATCCCACAGAACACCATCGACAAGCCACCGTCAGCCGAGCTCCGACCCGACCAAAAGGACGAGGACTCGCTACCGCCCTACGACGTGCTCGATCCGATCCTGGAGGGCTACGTCGAGGACCAACAGAGCGCCGAAGAGCTCGTGGCGCGGGGCTTCGACCCGGCAACCGTCGAGCGTGTCGTGCGCCTGATCCGCGGCTCGGAGTACAAGAGGCGACAGGCCGCTCCCGGCTTGATCATCACGAAGAAGGCCTTCGGCTCCGGGCGTCGCATGCCGGTGGCACAGCGCTATGTGGATCTACCCGGGAATAATGGCGCCCCTTGATGGTAAAGAAGGTTTCCATGCGCGCACGGTCCATCGCACTACTCTGTTCCGCAGTCCTTTGCTGGGCACCCGGCTGCAAGAAGAAGGGAGCCGACGACGGTAACCCGACGGGCAGTACGCCAAGCGCCGAGTCCGCAGCCAGCACGACCACTGCTCCCGTTGACGAAAAACGCCCCAGGCTCGAACCCTTGCCCGGTGGCACGGCTGCCGTGCTCAAGGGCTACAAGCCCAAGCGCTTCCAGGTGCCCGTCGGAAGACCGCTGGGGATCTTCCCCGGCAAGGGCGTCGGCGCGGTGCGCTTCGGTGCCACGGTCGAGACGGTGGAGCGCCTAGTGGACGCCAAGTGCACCGAGAAGACGAAGCAGGTGTGCCGCTACGAAGGACGCGCCGTCGACTTCCTCTTCGACGACCAGGGCGGCGTGCGAGAGATCCGCATCCACGGCGACGAGCGCAAGTTCTCCGACGAGCCGGGGCGCACCTACGGCGTCTACAACGGCCGCTTCACCGAAGGCGCCGCGCTCGGCATGTACGCCCCATACGTGATCAAAGACATCGGCGAGCCCAAGCGCGTCGAGACCATCCCCGACGGAGGCGAGAAGGGGCCATTCCCAACCATGGAGCGCCACTACTACGACGACATGGTGCTCGAGTACGACAAGCTCGAAAACGGCAACGTCGTCTTGGCGGGCATCATCCTGAAGCGACCGCAAGAGACGGCGGGCGCGAGTGCGGGCAAGGCCGCCGGCAAGTAGTCCACCACGGCGCTCGGTCACTCCGCCGCCTGCCACGACCTTTCACCCACGCCACGACAAGCCGTCAACTGGGCCCGGCCGCGGCGGTCAGCTTGTCACTCGCGCTTGGCGGTGGGGCCGCGCGACGCACCCCGCAAATTGCGCCAACGGCAGCGCGTTCTCGGCACTTCGGCGTCACAACGGCAGCAGTACGCCGCTTGGCACGATGATCGCATCGTGCCGCAATCATGGCGCGACTGGAAGTGGTTTTGGTGTGGTGGTGCTCCACGACGTTGCTGATCGGATCGGCGGCGCTGCAAGCGCGAGCGGTCGGTCTGCTGCTCGCCGACTCGCTATTGCCGATTCGGGCGCGCGATGTCGTCGCCAGTCGCGGCGGGCCACGCTTGCCGCCGGACGAACCCCTCGAGCGGGCGACGGAGCCATTCGCACTGGCGAGTTCGCTGGCGGGGGCTGATAACCCAGAACCATTTGTCGAGCCACCCAGCGACGTCGATCCCTTCGAAGCCGAGCCGTGTCCGGACGTCAGTGTGACGATCGTGACGGAAGCCTCGAGCAGCGAGGGCTCTGTAGCCGAGCTCCGGGGCCCGGGGGAGCCGCAAGCCTCGTCGCGACGGGTTGGCGACCGCGTGGGCTCCTTGTCGGTGGTGCACATCGGTTTCAATGCCCGACGGGAGAGCCCCGCGGTGTGGCTACGAGGTGACGTCGGCTTGTGCCAAGTGACGTTGTTCCAGATGCGGGCCAGGCCCCCTGCTCCGCCGCTGCATGTACCTCGGGCAAAGCTCTCGGCGGTCGGCGAGGCGATTCGACAGAAAGTCGAACGGGTGGGAGAAGGCCGGTTTCGCATCGAACGCTCCCTGCTCGACGACGTATTGGCCGAGCCGACGAGTCTCGGCGGTGTACGGCTCTACCCAGTCTTGCGCGACAATCGAACGCTCGGGCTGCGGCTGAAAGGAGTGCCGCAAGACGGCCTGCTGCACCATCTGGGACTTCGCAGCGGCGACCGGCTGGTATCCATGAACGAAACGCCACTGACCGGCTCCCAGTCAGCCCTGCAGGCGTACACCCTCCTGCGCACGGCGCGTACCGTGAGCTTGGAGCTCGAGCGAAACGGCCATCGAGAGCTCATCCAAGTCGAGCTCTACTGACGGCTCAGCCCCGTTGCAGGAACTCCTCCGACTGTTCCCACGGTGAGTGGTTCATGGTGAAGGTACCGCTGAATCGGTTGCCCTCGCCTTCTCCATACACCACCCGAATGCTGAAGCGAGCCTTCGGCTGGGCGCGGACCAACTCCCCCGGAAGGATGGACCAAATCTCGCCCGTCTTGGGATCTGCCAGCGCCGGCTGCCGCAACTGGGACATCCCGCCAGCGTCGAGGTAGTGCACGTCGGTGGCGATCGTCAGAGGCTCCCCCGCGCGAAGCGGTGCCTTCAAGCACAGCACCACCATCTGCTCCTCTGGTGCGATGGTGCAGTTGACCGACTGGCCTTCGCGCAACTCGTAGAGCCGCAGCTTGGCGCCGGCCGCGCGCAACTGGGACACCGTGTCCCGAGAGATGGTCAGCATCAATTGGCCGCTCTGCACCGCTTCGCGGGTGGCCGTCTCGAGCCGTTCGAGCCAGCGCAAGAGTTCGGCACAGTGCGGGCACTGGAAGTAGTGCTCCTCGACGGCAGTCTCCCTTTCTGGCTCCAGCTCACCGCGCCGATAGGCGAGGAGATCGGCCCAGGGGATCGGAGCTTCGCACTGCTGCGTCACGCGTTCACCTCCTTCTGCTGCATGCACTGGCGAAGCGAGGCCAATGCCCGGTGACGCATCACCCGCACGTTGCCCGCGCTGATGCCGAAGGATTCGGAAATCTCCGCCGCCGTGAAGCCCTCGAAGAAGCTCAGAGCGATCACAGAGCGTTCGCGATCGGCCAACTCGTTCAGACAAGCGACGACGCGCTGGCGGTCGAAGGCCCGGGTCGACTCGGGCGCGACGAGCGACGGCCCTTCGTCGTCCAAGGGTTCCATCTCGCGCTCCGAACGCCGCCAGGTCTGGACACAGGTGCGCGCCGTGCCGAGGGTGAACGATGCAATCCGATCCAGGTCCCGCACGGCCCCCTGACGCAGCTTGACGATGACGAGCATCAACACCCGCTGCACCAGTTCGTCCGCAGCATCGTCGCTGCGCAGGTGACGCAGGCCGTAGGAGCGCACCCGCGGAGCGAAACGCCGGCACAGTTCGGCCTCGGCACGACTCGCATCCGGCGCGCCCTCGGCCACGCAGCGCGCCAAGTCGGCATCGCTCGGATCGTCGTTGCTTTCCGGCACGCTCACGCGCGGAGCATAGCCCCTGCGCGTGGGCGCGTACAGCGCCGCGGCGTCAGCCGGACGCGTGCCGGGGCTACTGAGCGGCAAGGAGCCGCTCGAAAGCGTCTTGATCGGGTCCGACGAAGGGAGGTGCATCCGGCGCCTGCAGGACGTTTTGGGCCAACTGCTCGATCATGTCGTAGGCCGGAGGCAGGTGCGCGCTGAGGGTCACTTCCGGGGACAGCTCCGTGACCCGGTCCAAGGCGCGCTTCAAGTCATCGCGCCGCACGGAGTGGATCCAAGGCGAATCGATGGTGAGCCAACCGACGCTGCCCTGCAGCAAGTCGTCACTGGCGATGTCGTTGGCCTTGGCGATGCGCGGCGAAGCTACGACCGAGCCGAAACAATCAGACGCAAAGAGCGTGCGCCGGGATTCGTCGAAGAGCGTCGTCGTTTCCGGTGCGTCGTAGCAGGGCGGACTGCCCACGCGGAGCTTTCTATCGCCCACATCCAGCGTTTGCCCTGGGTTGAGCAGCAGCACCCGCGACGGTGGGACCGCCAAGCGCAAACCCAACTTGGCCATGCCCAAGAAGGTCGTGACGATTTGGGCTTCGGGCGCCTCTTCGAGCAATTGCTCGACGCAGCCGATGTGGTCCGCGTCCATGTGCGTCAGGTAGATCCAGCGCAGCTTCGCCGGATCCGTGAGCTCCCTCAGAGCATCCAAGGTGGGGTGAGCCAAGGCACTCACCCCAGCGTCCACCAACACCGGCTGTTGCGAGCGCAGCAGGAAGGCATTGACTGGCAGGAAGCCGCCGATGGGAACCGGCAGCGCGGTCGAGAGCATGTCGACATCCGGGGCAACACTTCGCAGAGCGTGAACAGTTGGGGCATTCATCCGTATCTCCTTTTCGTTGAGCATCGGCGCTCAGAAGGAGGTGCGGCATCGAGCCCGAGCGTTACGAGCTTTCCGTCCAAAAGTGATCCTCCATGCTCGCGGGCCGATTACTGGGCTCCGGGGCTTCCGGACCTCGGGCTCTGGCCCTAGGCCAGCGACCATGACGATTGAAATCGGCTCGGCACTTCCCGACGCAACTCTGTTCGAAAGCACGGACTTCGGAGATGCCTGCCCCATCAGACCGAACACCGTCAGTGTGCGGGAAGCGGCGAAGGGCAAGCGCATCGTGATCTTCGGACTGCCTGGCGCCTACACGCCCACCTGTTCGGCGCGCCATGTCCCCGGCTACATCGAGGCTCTCGGCCAACTGCGGGCACAGGGCGTGGATGAAGTGTGGTGCGTCTCCGTCAACGATGGCTACGTCATGGCGGAGTGGGGACGGGCGCTGGGCGGTATCGGCAAAGTCCGTTTCCTGGGAGACGCCAGGGCCGCGTTCGCCACGGCATTGGGGCTCAGCGTCGATCTGCCCGACTTGGGGCTTCGCATGAAGCGCTGCTCGCTGTTCGTCGACGACGGCGTCGTCAAACTCGTGAACGTGGAAAAGCCAGGTGCCTTCGAAGTCAGCGACGCGAGTACGATGTTGAAGCAGTTGCAGGATTTGAAATGAGTCAGATGCACGATCTGAAGTAGGTCGGACGGGGGCGACACCCCCCAGAGCGCGCCGCCAAGCAGCCTATCGCTCCACGCCATCGGGAGTGACGGCGCGCACGGCTACGACGGCACCCGAATGCGCTCAGCGGCGCCAGCGACGCGGCTGGGTGAATTCGGCGCGAGGGCGGGCTTCGAAACGTCTTTTCCAATCGCCGTGGGGCAAACGGCGCCGCCCCCGCAGCTGTTCGTCCGTCATGACGTAGGCGTACGCCTCACGCGCGTCGTCCAAAGACACGAGCTGGCGCCGGAAGAGGGCCGGGTGCTGCTTGATGACGTCCAGACGCGTGAGAACGACGGCATCGACCTGATAGAGTTCGCCCACCACCGTCCAGGGATCCGGCGCACCGGGCGCCGTAACGAGGACCATCGCCGGGCAGCTTCCGAGATCCACCAAGCGCGCACTGGGGACCACAGCACGACCGAGACACGTGGCTTGCTCCAGAGGCTCGTGCTCGGACTCTCCCCTCATGAGAGATCCGTAGGCGAACAAGAGGGCGCTCATGCGCTCGAGAGTACCTTCGCTCAGCCGATCGCGAAACCGTTCTGTCCGCGCTCGCCGCTGGCCGTAAGTTTGTCGCCGTGACGTGAGGCCCAACACCGAAGTTGACGTCGGGCAAACGCCCACCCCATCCTCAGCTGTCCGCTCCCGCGTGGGCACTACAGCATCATCCCGTTACTCCAGCGCCACAGAGCCGCGCGGGAATTGTGCTACTCTCGCGCGTCATGACACGCCTTTGATCCCGAGGCTCCGCCACGTTGCCGCACGACGTGTGGCGTTCGGTCGACAACCCTTTCGAATGGCTGTGCCTGTCCGATCGTGTTTGGGCATTGATGAGTAGCCATCGCGGAACCCCAAATCGGATGCGACATGCCTCCGTCGTCGCGGCGCTCGAGGCGGCGGGATTCGATGTCGCGGTCGAAGTCGACGAGCGTTTCGACCGCGCCCAGTTGGAGTCTGTTCGAAACCGGCTGTCGCCGAGATTCGTCGCGGAATCCGACGAGTCGCTCCTGACGAGGGGCGCGGTACTTCGATGTCGACGTTGATGTCGTCCGTCAGCGTCAACTCGAGCTGGTCACCCGAGGCCGATCCGCCGTGCACGGCCAACTGAATGCTAGCCACGCTTGCCCACCGGGGATCGCTGGCTCCACGCCGCCAGGGACCCGCCAACCATCGCCAGACTCCCGTTCAGACTTACTTGGCGCCTCGATTCAGCCGTCGGCTGAAACACTCAACGTGCCGGTTCAGTTTTCTAGCAACCAGCTCGTTCGGTCACCGACCTGCTCCTCGTCTAACCACAGGAGTACGTGACGATGGGTCCTTTGAATTCCGTCGGGGAGCGAATGTGTCGCCTTCCCGAGCCTGACGACAACAACGAGACCGATGCGGTCTCAGCGACGCGAAGCGCCGAGCCGTCGGCGGCGACGAGCGAGGCGGCGGCTGACGCTGAGGGGGAGCTCGGGATGGGTTCTTCGAGCCTCGTGCAGACACAGCGCCCGGCGCGCGATCTGTCGCAACTGTTCGCCCGGGGGGCAGCTCCAGAGCCGCTCGAGTGCTCGGACGAGACGGGTACGTCCGATGTCGACGAAGCGGACACGCGCTATGGTGGGACGTCGACGAACTTCGTCCCGAACGCGGCAGTCAGTAGCTGCAACGACGGCCGCAGCTACTGCAACCGTGACGAGGACGTGGTCGCACACACCCTCGAATACGATGCGGAGCTCTCGGACGAACGTGGGTATCTCTTCGATACCCGCAACGTGCACCCAGTCAGGCAAGCGCCGGAGCCGCAGGTCCCAGAAGAGAGCGAACGAGCCTCGGGGGTGACGGTCAGCGTGGGCGCCAACCTTTCCTTCTGTGCGCCCGAAGCTTGTACCTCCGTGTCCAGCGAGGTAGGGATCGACGATGACGGAGATATCGCAGCATCGGTTGCGGCTTCGGTACAGGTCGGTCTGCAAGCGCCGGGAGTTGGGTTGACGCCGTACGTGAAGGTCACGAACGCGCCTGACATCAGCGATGTCGCGGCAGGCACGGAGAGCAATGTGGGTGTTGACTTCGGTGCGGGCTCAGTGGATGCCGTGCACGGTGCGAACTATGACGGCATCAGTGCTGGGTTGGGGCCGAGTCCGCTGGGTGTACATACGGGCGTGAGCTACGCAGGACGAGCCTCAGTGGTTGAGAGCCATGAGTGATGTCGAACTGCCCAACTCCGGCACACCGCGCCCAGTTCCCGGGCGTCAGCTGGCGACCGTCGTGCTCACGTGTTCGGTCGGCGTCCACGCAGCGTCCCTACTGCAGGTTGATGTTCCCTTGGCACTGTGTTTTGGGCTGGTCGTCGCCACCGTCGGCATTGCCACTTTGGTCAATTGGCGGTTGCAACGTGTCGACCCCGGCCGGCGTCTGTGGAGCGCACTTCGAGAACACGCGAGCAAGGGGCAGCGGCGCACGCTCGTGGCGTTGTTCATCTACGCGCTGCTGCTGCCGGCGCTTCTGGCTCTGACACCGGCGCCTGTTTCGGACAGTGACCCGTTGCGCGGCGAGGCGGCACGCCACGCATCCGGCGAGTCCTACTCGGCACCTAACTCCAGCATGCGTACCCGCCGCATCGCCTACGTCGTATCCGGCATGACAACTGTGGCGCTCTACGCGTTGCACCTCGCGTTGGGTATCATCCCGCTGTTGACGCGGGATTCCGGTCATCGGCGCCAAGTCGACGGCAACGCAGACGGCCGGCATCAACGAGCCCGACCTCCACAAGCCGCTTCATCGGAGCGGCTCCGGCCACTTCGCGACCTACCGTCGGCAGGTTGGCGAACCTCGGCGACTGCATTGTCGTGGATCTGCGCAGCGCTAAACATCGCTGCGTTGACTGGAGCCGAACTCGGTCCGTTCATCGGTCTCTGCGGCGTGGCTGCCGCCTTCTTCTTCGGCGCGACGTCGCGTCAGCTGGGGAGCTTGTGGCCGGACCGGCGCTTGCATCGCGTACTGTTGCCTCACATTTCCCCAAATGTCGTGGCGTCGTTGGGCGTTGCTCTTGCTTACTGCGTGCTGCTGCTCTTGCTTGGAGTCTTGAGCAGAAACAGCAGACCCGACGCAACGCTTTGGCTCAGTTTCGACGCGCGTTCGCTCACTGCCATGTCGGCGTGGCTGGCGGTGTGCAGTCGAGTGATGTTCGACGCCGCGCACCGAGCCGCGAAGCGCCAACCACAGTAACAATTATCTGCCTGCGGTTTACGCACGTAGAACGTCGGCGGGGGGCGAGTGACGATGGCGCCGACTGACGACACACGGCGCAGTCCTTGGCTGCGCCGCGCTCTGAGCTCGCGACACCAGAGCAAGCAAGCCCCGCCGATTGACGTTCAGTCCCGCTGGCGGTATTGCCGTCCCATGCGTGCTTGGAGGACCCGGGCGGGGGTGACGGCTTTCGTCGTATGGCTCACATCGTGGGCGCTTTCTTGGACATCGACGGCTGCGGCACAGACGGATCGAGGAACGGAACCTGGGGAGCCTGCTCCTGGAGCTGCCGTGTTTCCGTCCACAAGCACCCCACCAACAAACTCAGCTGCTCCGCCACCCCCGCCAGCTGCGCCGCCACCTCCACCAGCTGCTTCCCCGCCACCTCCGCCAGCTGCTCCCCCGCCTGCGCCTCCAGCGACTTCCCCGCCGCCCCATGACCCTACCCTGCCACCCGCGGAGCCGGAGCAGCCCGTCTTGCCGGCACGTGCCGCCGGAACGCAGAACGTCGAGGGCACCACCGAACCGGCAGCACCAGCGCCGGTCGCCGCGAGCAACTGGGACCAAGTGCTGAGCGAGGTCGCGCCAGCCATCGCTAAGGTGGGGTGCGAGGATAACTGGTACTCGGGGTTCTTGATCAGCTCCACCTTGGTCGTGACGACGCTGTACGCCGTCACGCAGTATTGCACGCCTGAGGTGCTGATGGCCGACGACGAGCCAATTGCGGTCGAGGTGGTTGCCTGGTCCAACGACGACAACATCGCCATCGTGCGACTGGCTGCACCTTCGAAAGCGAGGCCGCTCCGGCCGGCTGCGGACTCGCCAGCAGTGCGTGTCGGCGATGAAGTGGCGCTCGTGGCCGCTGGCGTGGACTACAACCGCGAGCGCAGGCAGTGGAAAGATTGGCTCCACCCTCGAATGCGGTGGGGGCGAGTGGGCGCAGTTGCTCCCGAGTTGGTGCTCGACGTTGGTTTACCCCGCAGCGACTACGGGGCGCCCATCCTGTCCTCATCGGGCGAGGTTATCGGCGTCGTGGTCGCGACGTTTGCGATGCAAGGTCCGGTCAAGGCCCAGCCTTGGTCAAACATCGGTCGACTCCGGGATGGGATTGGACAGCAGGGACAGTTCTCTCGACCGTGGGAGGTCGGGATGACCACCGCCATGATGTTCAGCGTCCGCCCCGCGGATAATCACACGGGCGCATACTTTGTATTTGGGGCAACGTTGGATTGGTTCGCGTTGCAGGGTGGACTCGGGATATGGGGGCGACCGCCGCTGCCTGCGCCGGGAGATAGGGTCGCGGACGAGGGCTCCATCGGGCTCGATGCGGAGGCGAACGCGCGCTACATGCTGCCGTGGCATAGCTACCTGCTCGGTGGCGTGGGCGTGCAAGCTCTGTCCCGTACCACACGGTCGTGGCCCATCGGTGACGAAGACGCCGAACAAACCAGCAGCGACGACCGCAGGATCGTGTTCCTCAGCCTGGCTTACGGTTGGTCGTACCTACAGACGAGGGTGGTGATTGGGTTGAATGAACCGGAGTTCCGCCTGGACGTGGGATTGTCGTTTGGTCGCTACTGAGACTCGCAGGATGAACTCGGCCGCGGATCTGCTTTGCGCGAGGATTGAGGGGAACGTTTTGGTCTTCGCGCTACGGTCTGTCCGGCGATTCGAAACTGCACGGGGTACTAGTTACGTTGGTCGATGAACTCGCCGCCCTCTCGATGTGTGGCAACGAGTCCGTAGACCCGCTTTCAGCGCCGAGTGTTTACCGCGGCGGGTCGCTCGTCAGCGGCGGCGCGCGTGGGGACGACGAGGTGTGCACCGATTCGGGCTCCGTCTACGTGTTCATGATGCCGTGCCGCTGGCGGCTACCGGAGTCGCTTCGTCGGCGAAGATCGCCGTCCAAAGCTGGCCGTCCACGTCGATACAACCGCGATACATGCCCGCGGAGTTCAGACTGAAGACGATGCCTCCTCGCGCATCCATAGCTATCAGTCCGCCGTCACCACCGAGAGCACGAAGCTCCTCGTAAATCACCGCGTCCGCAGCTTGCTGCAGGCTCAACCCTCCGAAACGCACGCGCTCACAGACTTGGTGGGCAGCTGAGATGCGCAGGAACATCTCGCCGTGCCCAGTCGTGGACACGGCAGCAGCGCGGTTGTCGGCGTAGGTTCCCGCACCAATCACGGGCGTATCACCGATTCGACCCGCCCACTTGTTGGTCATTCCACCCGTCGAAGTTGCGGCCGCGAGATCACCACGTTGGTCCAGGGCCACGGCGCCAACCGTACCCAGACCCGTCTCGGGGTCGACGACGGAGTCGGGAGCCGCCGTCTCGGACAGGGCCGTGCCCTGCGGATCGGCCACCTGCAGCGCACTGAGCTGCTTCAGCCGCCTCGCTGTGACGAAGAACGACTCGGGCTGCAGTTGCAGACCCTGACTGCGCGCGAAGTCCTCGGCGCGCTTGCCGCTGAGCATCACGTGCGGGGTGTTCAGCATCACACGTTGAGCCAACTGGATCGGGTTCTGCACGTGGCGAAGCAGTACCGCCGCCCCCGCCCGCAGCTCTCTGCCTTCCATGATCGCGGCTTCCATCTCTATGCGCCGCTCTTCGCTCAGCACGGAGCCGCGTCCGGCATTGAACAGAGGCGAGTCCTCGAGCACCGAAACCGCTGCGACGACCGCGTCGGTGCTCGCGCCACCCTGGCCCAGTACCGAGTGCCCTGCGCGCAGGGCTTCCTCCAAGCCGCGCCGGTAATCCCGCTCCAACGCCTCCGTGAGTTGCTGGCGCAGGATCGCTCCGGCACCTCCATGCACGGCGATGGCGACAGCGGGCGACACACCCTGAGTCTAGTACTCTCGACCGCTGCATGCAGGATCCAAATGAACGACCCCCGGTTGGGGAGCGTGCCTTCGCCCACGTCGGCGAGCGGATTGGCCTCCACGATTTCCGGACGATTGACTACCCCTACTGCTCGGGTTTCGCATGCCCCACACCTGCGCTCGTGGTACCCCGGAGTTCCGATGCGCAAAACCGTTGTCGTTGCGTCGCCTGTGGTCCTTTGGGCGTTGCAGGTTTGCCTGTGCGCATGTGGGTCAAACGCGAAAGATGGTGGTCGCCCAGTAGCCTCCGATGCGGGCGACCAAGCCGAGTCGGACGACGCACAGGGTGGCGGCTCCGCGACCATAGCTGATGATAGAGGCAGCCCAAGTGAACCGCCCGCTGACTCGATTGCTCCTGTGGATGAATCGACGGAACTCGACGAGGAGGGCTTGTCGCCTAATGATGACGCTGGGGTCGGGCAGACCACCGATGAGCTCAGTTCGGGTGCGGGCGGAGCCACCGGCGTCGGTGGCGCTTCGGGCAACGAAGGCGTTGGCGGGCAGTCTAGCGAAACTGCCGGCTGCGAAGAGCAGGAGGTTCGCTGCGGGCCGTCATCTGGAGTCCGCGAGCTGTGTGCTGCTGGCGAGTGGGTGGAGCAGGACTTTGTTTGCGCCGTGGAGATTCGGGTCGAAGATAGCGAGGGGACGTCCTGCGCAGTGAAGTCTGATGGCTCGTACGGTTGCTGGGCGCTCGGCGGAGACAGCATCAAGGAACCAGAGGAGCCACCGGGGCCAATCGACGTCGTTTTCCCCGTACCTTCCCCCGGCGGAGGGGAACTCGCCTGGCTGCTGTCGGATGGTACGTTCGTGGACGCGGAGGGGAACGAAACCCCGGGAGTTACCGATATGGAAGTCGGAATAGGGCCGGACTACTGCCTGATACTCGATGACAAGAGCGCTAGCTGTTCACTTTCTGGAGTGGTCGGCGCTTCACCCGTGGTGAAACTGGCGACCAGCAGTACGATGCGATGTGCGCTGCTGGAGACTGGGGACGTGTACTGCGATGATCGACACGAAAACTCGGTCACGTTGTATGGCGGCTATGTCGCAATTGCTGTCGCGTATCAGACGCTGTGCGCCATCGATGGTAGCGGTACGTTGACTTGTGCCTATCTGAGCGCCGCGTTCGATGACTCCGACGAACCCACGTACCTCGACCCGTTGGATGGGGTGTACAAGCAGGTGGCAATGATCGACACCCACGTATGCGCGATCGCGCGAGGCGGTGAGCTGGAATGCTCCAAGTTTACAGGCGAAGACTTCTACGACCAACCTGGCCTGTTCACCGACATTGCCGGCGGAGATTTCGTCTTCAGTGCCATCCGGCAAGATGGATCGATTCTCTCTTGGTTGAACGGCACGGTCAGCAAACTGCCTGACGGATGGTGACGAGTCGGCGAGTTCGTCCTGATCAACGATTGGGGCACTGGCTACTGTACCGAGCTCCGAGTGACGAACACGGGTAGCGTCGCGACGAGCGATTGGTCTGCGGTGTTCAGCCTCGATAGCACGAGCATCTATACCATCTGGAACCTCGACACGACTGGGCCTACCGGAAATCCCACCGTGTCCCCCAACGCGTCATGGTCACAGGTGATCGCCCCATCGGCGAGTTCCTATTCGCTCGGCTTCTGCGCGGACCGTCCCCCCGGTAGCAATGCTCTGCCGAGCCAGCTCTTGGTCAACGGAATCTACTGACCACTTCGTCGGCTCGCTTGCGCATCGATGCGGCGTTGGGTTCGAGCAGCCCAACGCCTCCTCCAAGACCCGCTCTCGCTCGACGACATTCGACAACTACCCGCGAGTGTGCCTTTTCTTCGCGAGGAGCGCCTTGGCGAGATCCTCGTGCATCACGCGCCTCAACGCGAGCAGTACCGGTTCGAACAGGACCGTGCCCAGCACGACGGTTCGAAGCAGGGTGGCAGTGTCCTGAGAAAACACGTGCTGATTGGCTTCGGTCTCCTGCTGGGCCAGGGCCCGCGCCGCCTGGGCGTAGGGCAACAGACTCTCGACGGGCAACTCCCCCCGAACCTCACGCAGCTGGACGAGCGCCTGCGCAAGGTCTTGCAACGCGCCTGAATTGACACGAGGCTCCACGCCCAGCGTGCCGAGCATCACCACCAGCTCCGAACGCGCTTGCTCCATCGAGCGGGACCGCGTGGGCTCAGACGACGCCATGGCGTCCATCGCCCTAGCGACCACGGTGAACGGCCGCCCTCCGCGGTCCATCGCGTCGAAAACTGCGGCAATGGTCGCAACGGGTAACTTGCCGACATCCCGCAGGGCCCGGATCAGGCGCAGTCGATCCAGGTGAGTGCGGTCGTAGTGCGCTCGATGTTCCGCGTTCGGGTCGCCCGCTGGCAGAAGCCCTTCACGCAAGTAGTACTTGATGCTCGCTACAGAGACCCCGGCCGCTTCAGATAGCTGCCGCACTGTCATTCGCTCGTCGCTCATCGTTAGCTTCTCCGGGTCGTCCCGCATCTCTTTCCGACGTCCGCCACCGGGTCCGGCGGCTGGGGCGGTTGGCCTGCCCCGACGCCGGACCCTAACACCTCCTGGCCCAGCTAGTCGCAAGCAAGCCTTGCCAATCGATTGGATAGTTGTACTATCGGATAGTATGACTATCCAATTTGAAAACCCCGTTGCCGGGGGCGCGCCGTGACCGGCCCCTGGCTGTTTCCCGCACTTGGAGCACTCTCCGGCTTACTGGGCATCACGTCGCGACGCTGCTTGCCACTGGGTTGGGTGGCGTTGGCGCCTGTTGGCTATGCGCTGGTCGTTGGATCCCCCGCAGAGGCCGCGCTCGCAGCGGCAATCGCCGGTGGTCTCATCAACAGCCGAGAAATCGCTGACCCGACAATGCGAAAGTTCGGGATCCTGGCCGCGGTCATGAGCGCTGGCACGTGGGCGCTGGTGTATGCCGCGGTGGCAAAGTCCGTTCCTTCGCACCCCGCCTGGTTGGCCCTCGCGCTCCCGCTCTCCACGTGGCTGGTCCACCTGCCGGTACGCATCGCTGGGGCTCCCCGATGGCACAGCAACCCTTTGGCGTCCGCCCAGGAACCCTGGCTCACCGTCGTTCACACGGCGCGAGTAGGTGGCGATCTAACGCCCACCCTACTGCTGTCCCTATCGGGCGCTGCCATCGCGATGCTCAGCGTACGATGGCCGCCCGACGGCACCACGATTCTGACGGCTGGGGGGTGCCTCGCGCTGCTCCTCTTCGCCTTGATCCTCGGCCGACAGAGTCTGAAGCGTGCCACCCGGACCGCAGATCTGGCCCCCCGAGTGCGCGTTGCAGCAGTCGTCGCGAATGCGCCCGCACCACCGACCGGGAAGATGCGCGGCACTTGGCCGATCGAGTCCGCCGACTACAAAGATGTCGGGGCAACCATCGCTCGCTATGCCCCTCATGTCGAAAGCGCCGCACGACAAGGAGCGAAGGTGATCGTACTGCCAGAGGTCGGACTCACGGTCGACGAAGACTCCCTCCCTCGCTGGCTTGCTGCCGTATCTGGCTGGGCTCGCAGCAACGCAGTCACCATCGTCGCCCCTTACCTCGATAGCGTCCGACCCAAGAACGAGCTTCGAGTCGTCGGTCCTGATGGGCAGCACTTGGCTCACTACGAGAAGCAACATCCCATCGCCCACCTCGAAGGGAAGCGGGAGCGTCGGCAAGCGCCAGGGCCGTGGCCCGTGATGTGTGGAGATCGGCACGTTGCACTTTCCACGGTGCTCTGCGTGGACCTGGACTACGACGATTTGCGCGACCCGGTCAGACAAGCAGGCGGGATCCTGGCTGTCCCAGCCAACGACTGGCCCGTTTTCGATGAACTCCACCATCGAGCGGCTGTGTGGGCGGCAGTCACCACCGGCGTGTCCATCGTGCGGGCTACCGGGTGGGGGATCTCAGCAATGTTCGACGGCGCCGGCCGGGTGTTGGCCAAAGCCAGCAGCGTGCATCAAGCGGCGGTCCTAGTTGCAGACATTCCCTGCGCCGAAAGAGGCTGAGAGCCAAGAAACCATCAACCGTCAAACAAATCAGTAGATCCACGGAATCAAACGATACCGCACGACTCTCGAGTACTCCCGATATCCCGGCAGCTCTTCTTGCAGAGTCCGGTCCTCCAATGCGGTCCTCACGATGACGATGATCAGCGCTATCGCTGCCGGGATGAGCGTCCACACCGAGTCCAGGGCCAGCACGATGCCCGGTAGTGGCAGGATGTTCCCCGCATAGCCCGGATGCCGCACCAACCGGTAGGGGCCGGTGTCACACACCGCATGCCCTCGATCAGTCTGAATACGCACCATGCTGGAGAAGAAGCGGTTCTCCGCCAAAGCCCACGTAGCGAAGCCGTACCCAAGCATGATCATGCTGAAGCCGAGGATCTCGAGCTCGATCGGGAAGTCGCG
>JBNKZR010000147.1:0-16297 GCA_050301735.1 Polyangiaceae bacterium
GTGCCCTACCGTTGAGCGAGGGCGCCAAGGAACTTCGAACGGCAAATTCACCCCAATCGCGCACCAGGCGACGCGACCTGAAGGCGTCTGAGAGCACGCTCACCACAGCGTTCACCGGTGAGGATGCACCTCGCGGCAGGCGCGACGGACGACCCGGCAGACCCCGCCGACGATCAGTCTCACCGAACTTGCCAAGCAGGGCCGCGTTTCGGCCTTTCGTACTGACGACGAGTTCTTCGACGACGGGGCCCACGCGAAGCCCGTCGCAGTCGCATTCGCTTGGGTGGCAGTCGTCGCTGAACGTCGCATCCGAATCAGGTGGACTATTCGTAGCAACGACACAGTTGTGACGTCTCACGAATACCGTCTGCGCCGTCGATGAGGCGTTGCCCCCAGCTCGAGAACACGCTCGCGTTGAAGTCCTCAACGACATCGAGCGAGGTCAGATCACTGCTGTTGCCGGACCAGGACCAGCCTAAATAGCCGATGCGATGCTCCTTCGAGGCGGCCAGGATCGCGTCCTCGTCTACGTCTTTGCCCGGGCCGTGGTCGGCGGCGAACTCACCGACCATCAGCGCCATGCCCGAACCCAAGAACGACTCGAAGTAGGTCCAGACCAACTCACTCGTGTTGTACACGTCGTACATGTGAACGGAGAACACGGTGTTCTTGGCAGGGTCAGCGGCGAAGATGTTGCTCGCGCCCATCCCGTCGCGCATCGTGTTCGACCAATCTTGCCCCCAGTTCGGGGCATCGACAATGAGAAGGTGCTCTAGGCCACCTGTACGTAGCGCTGCCACGGCGCTAGTGTGGAAGGGTTCCCACTGATCCGTCGCGTCATTACCGAACGGCTCGTTCGCGATGTTGATCATCACGTACGCTTCCTGCCCAACGATGGCAGCCTTGACGTCTTCACTCAGCCAGTACTCGACAGCGTCGTCCGGGTGAACCGCTTCGGCTTTCTCCGCGTACCCCGTCGAGTCGTGGACTTCGAGGATGCTGACCAACTTGTTTGCCTTTGCCCAGCCGATGATGCTGCTGATTTCACTGCCAGTGATGCGCGTCCACTGACCGCCCGTTGCCAGCACGACACGTACGCTGTTGGCGCCCGTCGCAGCGATGTCGCGAAACATCTGCTCGGTGTCTTGGCTGTCCTTGTACCAAGCGTATGGGTAGTTCACCCCCCTCAGCTCGAACTCCGTACAGTGATTGTCGAAGATGCGACCCTCCTCGACGTAGAAGCCAAGCACGAGTGTTCCCCCTTCGCACTGGGTGCCGCCTGCAGGTTCAGGCTGGGCATCGGTCGGCTCGGGACTCATCGGCTCGGGGTCCGTCGGCGCTGTGCTCGTCCCGGGCGAGGTTGGTTCACCCGAAGCAGTGTCTGAAGGGGGCGTGGAAGGCCCACCGCCTATTCCGGGGCCGGGCGCTTCGGGTTGCTCAGGGCTGGTCTGGACCGGGATGGGGCCGGTCGGGTTAGGCGCACCACCGTTCGCTGGAGGCGACATGGAAGGGCCGTTGGAGTTCGAGCCCGAAGGCGGAACAGGGTTGGTCGCGCCAGCCATGTCCGAACCCGGCGATGGCGCATCCGACATCTGACCCAGGTCTTCGGGAGCCAGTGCGGGCTCTTGCTCAGGGGACTCGGAACCGCAGGCGACAAGCAGCGCCATCGCAAGCAAGAAGCGCGACAGAGGAAGGGCTCGGAAGTGCACGCTCGAGCTTAGCACCTCATCGGTCGGGTTGGCTCGCCCTCGGACGAGCGTCCCTGGCGTTTCTGGCTGGTCGATGGCCAGGGCAGGTGCCCGCCTTTCTGACGATCGGGATACTCGGGCGGCTCCACGACGAGCACTGGCGGCTGAAGGACCCCGCCTGGCTCATCAGGTCGCCGAATGGCTGTCCACACCCGCCAAATTCGAAGAGATCACGCCTCCGATCGAGCCGCGGGGTGACGCTCCCGGCCGCCCGAGCACGGTAGAGATCCTCCACGTCGAGGGGGCAATCGTCGCGAAACGAAACCAAGCGGCCTTCCGGCGCTCACGGCCTGGCATTCCCGTTTCTCAGAGCGAAATCACTGCTGGGGCTCGACCAAATTGGCTGATTCGGCGACACGCGGGGCACCCATCATGGTGCCGTGTAGGAGTAGACGCGAAGCCAATCGACTTCCGCGAACGTCGGGGCGGTAGTGTCGTCGATGGGTCCCGCCCAGCTTGCGGAATCGGAAGCCCAGACGGTGAGCAGGATGTTCTGGGGCAACACGAGCCGCGATACTTCCTCGGTGGGTTCGTGAACCACGACACCGTCGACGAGGAAGCGAACGGCGTCTGGGAGCCATTCGATTGTGTAGGTGTGAAAGTCGGCAGTCGGGTCGAAACCCAAGTCGATCTTCTCCGGAAATTGCAGATGGCCAGACTCGGGATCAGCGGGGGGAATATTGACCATGTGGTTGAACTGAACCTCCCCCGTGGTGTTCCCAAGACATTCGATGTCGAGTTCGTTCCAGTCGTCCGGAGGCCAAGGTGTATAGATCAGCACCAGCGAGGACACGACGCCGGAGCCTCTGGCGAAACGCATCGACGCTTCTACCTTGCCGTAGGTAAATGCATCCACGGAGCGATACTCGACGCCGTCGTAAGGCTTTGCCTCGTCGCCGCTCGGCGTCAGAGAAATCTGGAGGCGGCCATCGACGACAGCAACGTTGTCGGGAGTAAACTGCGCCAGGTTACCGTCCCAGGAATGCGTCTGAGCGGCCCACCGCGTTGAGTCGAGCGTGTCGAACGGGTCTTCCCACAACAGCTGAAATCCTTCGGTCGATCTCGGCGGGGATGGAGCCACTGGCGCTGGTGTCGGCGCCATCGTGTCGCTGACCGCGGGCGGGTCGGAGGACGACGACGTGCTCGCTGTTGAGCCCGTTGGCACAGCCGGGTCGACCGTCGTTGCAGGAGGTGGATCGCCGTCGACCGTCGTTGCAGGAGGTGGACCGCCGGGCACGGGGTCCATGACGCCCGGTACGTCTGCGGTCACAGTGGCTGTGGGAAGCGCCGGCACTTCGCTTGGAGGCGTGGACGCACCTGTGGTTGCGATCGGCTCAACTGGTGCTCGTGTTGGCGAGGCGCTCGCAGCGGCAGGGCTAGAAGCAGCAGGCGGAGGTTGCGTCTCTTGTGCAACGTGCGGAGATTGTTCGCTGGTCGGCTCCGTAGTGGCAGACGACTCGGACGCCCCGTCTGCGCAGGCTACACAGGAAATTATCGCGGCGGTCGAAACGAGGGACTGGATGTTCACGGGCTTTCCATCGAATCGCTTGGTGCACAGCACGTAAGCGGAACGACGGCAATTCTCTGGGCGAATCACCGCCAGGTATTCGCAGATTGTGCGTTTGTGTCGCTGCGAGGGGCGTGTGCTACTTGCTCGCGATACATCCACAGCTTCAGGCGTTTCCAACAGAGCACCGACGCCGAGCCCAAGCCGTGATGCCCAGATTCTAGACATCGCGAGATGGGCCATTGGTGGATGGTTACCCTGCATCGGCTCCGCGACAGTCCGACGGGGATACCCGAAACGCCCCGTCAGTCTTCTTGGCAGACGCAGAGGAACGCGGCGGAGCACGTCGCGGAAAAAGACGACTCCCCGTCCCCGCCTTCCAGGAAGGGCAACACGGACTCGCCACAACCCCAGCGAACGTGCAGCGGGGGGCGCAAGAGCGTGCCGCGTCGACACACGTCTTTGTTGCGCATGCAATACCGCCCGCACTCCGTGTCCGCGTCACGAGCGTTCAGTGCGCCCCCGCAGACCGAACGGACCATCTCTTCTGGGAATGGGTCACAGCTTTCGACCGGCCGCTGCTCGACTCGGGTCATGCGGCCCCAACCACAGCCCGGCGCCTGAGACGGCGCTTCGGGCATGGCGCGGAAGTTGCGTGCGAAGCGGGAGTTGCCCGCATCGCCATTCGCCCCGAGGCGCGGGTCGTTGCTCGGCTCGGGGTTCTCGCCGTAGTGCCGGATCCACCAATCGAGTGTGGTCGCCGACTCCGGGGGCCACGGTGAACCTGGCTCCAGACCGGCAGGACGTGGGGGGACCCAGGGCAGACCACCTTCGGGCGCGGGCTCGGGCCACCACTCTGGACGTTGTGGGGTCGGCGGATCGTCAGCAGGCGGTGGCGTCGGTGGATCGTCGGTTGCGGGTGGCGTCGGTTGCGGATCGTCAGCAGGAGCCGGTGGTGGATCAGGATCCTGCTTTGGCGTCTGGCAGCTCGCGACCCCCAACAAGCACGACCCGGTCACCAGAAGCCTCCAACAGAGCTTTGCGTTCCCCATGTTCGATGCCTATCACTTCGCCGAAGCCGTGGGAAGGACCAGGGTGACATTCCACGAGGCGCCGTCGCGAGCTCGCTGGCAGACAGGAGGCTCCCACTAGGTTGAACCCTGCTCCCGTTCTCGCCGCAGCCCTTGCCCGTCTCGCGATCCACTCTGCATTCGAAGACTCCACCCAACCGCGACCCAACGGCGCCTTCGGAATCGCGTCCGATGGCGAGCGGTTGTACTGCACAGGCCGAGGCGAGCTCTACGAGATCGACAAGCAGAGCGCCGCGGTCACCCGACGCGACATGACGTGGGCTGGAGATCCCAACCACCCGGCGGCAGACAACACGCTGCAGTTCAGCAGTTTCAAGTCGCTCGGCAAGGAGATCTTGGGCAACGCCGTCCGAGGTGACATCTTGGGTGTCGTCGACGTGACAACGGGGCAGTTCTCGCCGTTGAGTGATGCGGGCTGGGATTCCGCTGCCTTGTTCTACGATGCCGCGACCAGCATGGCCTATCTCGTCGAGCACGGGTTGGAGTGCAACATCTGGCGTTTCGACCGTGGGACGGGCTCCGCTGTTCGACTGATGAGCGACACCGTTCGCATCACCGCGAGCACGGCGATGGACGCCACCCACATCTACTTCGTGGCGGTTGACAATCCGATCCGCGACGGCGACCCCATCGGGATCATGCGTGTCGCAAAGCCGCCGCCCCCCGGCTGAGCCGCGACGCCCGTTTCGACACGCCGGTCATTCGCGAGAGCTCACCGACTCGAACCCCGAACCCCAGTTTTGGGGGGTACGAAGTCGCAGATGCATGTCCTGGAAGTCCACGAGAGTGCGCCGACGAAACGTGAGAAGAAGCGACGCAAGGTCGAGGCGCTGAGGCGCCGAGTGGAAGCGGAACGGGCCACGAGCACGGGTGCCTGGCCACGGTACTCGGGGGAATTGAAACAAGTCGTAGTGGCGTTGGCGGACGAGCCCGGGTGGAGCATGGCGAGCACGAGCAAAGCCGTGGGCCTGGCCTGTTCCGTCGTGCAGCGCTGGTCGAGGAAGGCGCTCCCTCAGGCTGGAACACCGGAGCTGCAACGCGTGGAGGTGGTCACCGCCACCGATGTTCAAACGCGGACCTTCGAGATCGAGTTTGCGTCAGGTGCCCGGGTTGTTGGGCTGACTTGGTGTGAGGTAACGAGCCTCGTTCGAGGTGACCGATGATCGGTCTTCCCCGCGGAGTCGAAGTGTTCATGTACTCCGAGCCGTGTGACATGCGCCGTAGCTTCAACACGTTGTCGCTGCTCGTGGAGCAAAGCATGAAGCGGCGTTTGCTCGACGGTGACCTGTTCTTGTTCGTATCGAAGAATCGGAAGCGCGCCAAGGTTCTCTACTTCGATGGGACCGGGTTGTGCCTGTTCGCCAAGCGGATGGAGGCTGGACACGCCTTTCCGGCGCCGTGGAAGATGAGTCGAGCGTGCCTGACCTTGAGCGAGCTGGCGTTGTTCATCGAGGGAGCGGCCGCGGTTCGACAGCAACTGAGCCCAGCAGTGATCCGGAAGGCCGATCTAAGCTTGGAGAAAACTGAAACGGAGGGGTTGTACCGATGATCGTCAATTGTTAACCAGAAGCTGGTGGACCTGGACCGCATCGATGATTTGGACGTCTTGCGTGACCTCGTCCGCGTGCAGCTTCGCGAGAGCGAGCGGCTCAAGCGCGAGCTGCAGGCGGCATACGAGCAGCTCCGCGACAAGGATGCGAAGAAAGCCGAGCAGCTGGCGCTCCGCCTAGTACAGGTCGAGCGCCAGCGCGCCGCCGCGTTGAAGTTGGCGTTCGGTCAGACGAGCGAGCGTAGGCCCTCGGAGCGCAAGCAAACCAAGGAGCGTGCGCCACAGTCTGGACACGGACCCAAAGCACAACCTGAGCTACCGATCCAACCCGTCCACCACACGTTGACGGACGTCGACATGCTGCGGTGCCCACTATGCTCGACGGCCCTGACGGAGTGGAAGGGGCAGTTCGAAGCAGCCGACGAAATCGACTTCGTCGAGCCGAAGGTCATCATCAAGCGTCACCTTCGGCAGAAGTACCGATGCAATTGTGGTGGCTGCGTAAAGACGGCGCCGGGTCCGCGCAAGCTCTTCCCCAAGGCACGGTACAGCATCAACTTCGCGCTGCACGTTGCGCTGCAGAAGTACTGCTACCACATGCCGCTGGCGCGCCAGGTCAAGTCGTTTGCTCGCTCTGGCCTCGACGTCACCACCGCGACGCTGTGGGACTACTTGTTCGCGCTCTACAGCTTGCTCGAGCCAGCGATGGACCGCCTCGAAGACTACGTGATGTCACAGCCAGTCATCGGGGCCGACGAGACGAAGTGGCGGTTGCTCAACTCCGATCGGCGCGGCAAGTCGAAGACTTGGTGGGTTTGGGCACGTCGCGCTCGAGACGCGATTCACTACACGTTAGATCCGAGCCGTGGCAAGGATGTCGCCATTCGGTTGTTCGAGAACTTCGCGGGAACCGCGATCGTTGACGGATACGCTTCCTACGAGTCGGCGCGGCAAGCCAATGGCAAGATGAAGTTGGCGAACTGCTGGTGCCACGCGAGACGTGAGCTTCTGCCGTTCGAGCAGGACCCACGAGCAGCACGCGTGCTGCGAGTTATCCAGCGCATGTACAAACTCGAAGCGCATGCTCGTGAACGCGCCTTCACCGAAGAGCAGCTACTCGACTGGAGAACACGCAAAACGAAGCCGCTGCTTCGCGCCCTCTTCAAATGGTTGCGCACCCTCGCCATTCCGAGCACGTTCGACTTATGGAGCGCGCTGAAGTACATGCTCAATCGTGAGCAAGGACTGCTCCTGTTTCTCCATGACCCATTGCTGTCGCCGGACAACAACGAAACCGAACGCTCGATCCGTGGTGTCGTGCTAGGTCGTAAGAATCACTACGGCTCCCGCTCAGAGCGCGGCACTCGCGTTGCGGCATTGATGTACAGTCTGCTCGACTCCGCTGAGTTGGCCGGCGTGAACCCGAAGGTGTACTTGGATGCCGCGGTAGACGCCGCCCTGAGCGGTCGGACCATTCCGTTGCCCCACGAGCTCGCTGACTAGAGGCTCCGGCGTCTCAGCCGCCACACTGCGCCAGGCCGGTCGCGAAAACCGCGGCGCCCCTCGCCGAAAACGCCGAAAAGGGGCAACGGCGACTTCGTACACTGGAGCCGTGGGTTGGCCGCTGATGCTGGGAGCCTCGGCCATTGCCTGCTCCTGTTCCGAGCAAGACCCATCGACTTCGGACGATGATGATTCTTCACGTAGCGTCCCAGCGACACAGGGCCCAAATGCCGCGCAGACGACGCCGACGAACTCGAACGGCCCTGTCAGCGCAGCGGGTGATGTGCCCACAGCCAGGCGCCCCCTCCCCGACCCGCCCCGGCAACGAGCTGCCGTCCGAGCCCGCGACGAGCGACAGACGCAATCGTTACGATGCCACTGACGGGCGGTGAACCTCGCGTACTCGCGAGCCTACCCAACGTCTACGGACTCGCCGTCGAAGGTGACCACGCCTACGCAGCGAACCAGCCGAACATCTTCTGCTCATCCGGCCCAGAGGGCTCGTTGTGGCGCCTGAGTCTCACCGATGGCCAACTGGTTCAACTCGTAGACCCGTTGCACTGCCCAAGCATGGTGACCATTCACGACGACTACCTCTACTGGATCAACAACGGTAGTACGGTTCCAGAAGGCCCGTTCGTCGTACCGATCGACGCTGACGGGATGCCCTCCGGTCTCGAGCCGGGCATGTCCCTCGGCGGTGGCTCGCTGATGCGGATCCAACGCTGATCCCGGCGCTTGCAAGCCTCATTCGCTAGGGCGACAGCACGACATACGCTCGACTGGCGATCAGACGCGCGCGACGTCAACGCTTGACGAATTGGAAAAACCCTGCCAGCCGAGGCGAGTTTCGTGGGACCGTGGAGTGGGTGGACCGCCGCGTAGAACAGCGGTATGTGCGGCAGATCCGAGGGGGTCAGCATTCAGCCGACTGCGCTACCGACGCAGGCTGCACGGCCCGAGTCCCTCCGCCAAGCTCCTGTGCCCAGAACGAGAATTGATCGAGACTTCTCTGCCCGCACGGCCGGGCAATACCGGCAAGCCCTACCGCCAGAAAGAACAAATCCAGGCGCGAGGCACGCAAGGAGCGTTCATCTCGCGCCACGAACGGCCAACCCGCGCTGGCGACCACCGCAGCGGGTCGCCACGGTGGCTCAGGCAGCAGTTTCGCCGAGACCGAGCTTGCCCGCAAGCCACGCTCGTGCCAGTTCAGGCATGGCGCCCCGGTCGCACGTCGTGGCAGGGCCGTGACGTTCTCCCAGAGCAACGGGCTCGTGCCCGGCAACCGAAGAGCAGAAGACATGATCCGCATTCCTGGTAAGGCAACCCTGGTCGGCCTGAGCTTGTTGGTAGTAGCCTGCAGCAGTGAGTCCTCCACGTCCGAAACCCCGGCCCAACTCGGTACGGAGCCGGGGCCGACACAGGGCGGTACACCCGCCGCCCAACCCGTAGCCCCCGTCGGCGCCGCGGCGGGTAGCATGCCAGCCCCTGCCCAAACAGTACCGCCCGCTGGACCAGTTGGGGAGACCGCAGATGGCGTTGGCGTGCAACCCGGCCAAACCGGTGCTTTGCCCGCTGCTCCCGCGACAACGACTGATGCGAGCACGGGCGGCGCCGCAGGTGCCGGTGGTGCTCCCAGCCCGACTGATGTCGGCGACTCTGGTGGCAGCGGTGGCGAGGACGGAAACACTGCTGCGGGCGGTAATCCGCAACAGACCGGGGATGGGGGAGCCGGCGGGACTCGAGACACCCCGAGCGCGGCCGGCGCTGCTGGCATGGGGCAGCAGCCTGGTGCGGGTGGCGGGGGCGGCGAGGACGGTGAAGGAGTCTTCCACATCTTCATGCTGATGGGGCAGTCCAACATGGCCGGCGTTGCCCGAGCCGAGGAGAGCGACCGCAATACGGACGAACGACTCCTCGTGCTGGGAGGCTGCAATCAGCCCGCAGGGCAGTGGAACATCGCCGACAACCCGCCCCTGAATGAATGCCCAGGAGAATCCGGCATCAATTTGTCGTTCAGTGTTGGCCCCGGTATGCACTTCGCCAAGGCTTTGCTCGAGGTGCTCCCACCGGGTGATACGATTGGCCTGGTAGGGACGGCGGAGAGCGGCGAGTCCATCAATACGTTCATCGCCGGCGGCTCCCATCACCAGATGATCTTGGACAAGATCGCCATCGCGAAGGAGTCGGAGAATGGTCGATTCGCGGGCATCATCTTCCACCAGGGTGAATCGGACAACACGCAACCCACGTGGCCAGACAAGGTTGTGCAGCTCTACGAGGAGGTCAAAGCTGCCTTTGGGGCAGACTACGATGTCCCGTTCATCCTCGGCGAGCTACCTCAGGGAGGCTGCTGCGCTGCACACAACACTCGCGTTCACGAAGCAGCTGACAAGCTTCCGATGGGCTACTGGGTTTCTCAGGAAGGCACCGCCGTCCTGGACGAGTATCACTTCGATCACCCGTCTGTGGTGCTCATGGGCCAGCGCTACGGAGAGACGATGATCGAAGCGCTGGGATGGTGATACTACCCCAGTGACGGAGGCCGTCATCACGCGCGCTGCCCGAATGATCGCGGGGGACCCCTCACGACTCGACCCAGCACTACTCGACTACAGCAAGGCGCCCAACGCAGCTCCCAGGCAGCGGGTTCGGCGATCAACCGATCAACCTGCTCGCGATGGCGTTGTTCAGTTGTTCGACGTTGCCCTCAAACCGGCGCGGCTTCGCGCTCCGGAGATCCTCCGTGAGCTCGCGGTCGGCGCCACTTACTTGGTAGCGCTGGTGTGGCTGATGCACCGATCGGGCGTCGACTTGACGAGCATCATGGAAGGGCAAGCGAACTGGGCGAAACGGCGTTACTTCAACCGAAACGTCGCGAGCGCACCATCGAGCTCTTTTTCGACCGCGCTGAAGCGCTCGAACTCTCCAGCGGCTTCGACCAGGTAGATGGTATCGCCGGAGACGAACACAGTCTCCGAGACGACCCAATCTTCCGCACCGCGGGGTGACAGGAACCGCACCGTGCAGCCTTCGAGACCCGACTGCGACTTGAAGCACTTCTTTTCACCCAACACCGCAAAGCCCTGATGTTCGAGGTGCTGGGTGAGCGCGTCGCTCCAAAAACTCAGCGACGCCTTGGGATAGTTCTCGACCTCGCGCACCTTGAGCATCACACCATCCGCCGTGATCATCTTCACGTGAGCGTCCTCTTCGTAGGCGCGAAACGACGGCGGGCGATTCATGTCGTAGCCGCGAGCGCAGCCAACGAGCGTGAGCAGCCAGAGACAGCAGGCCAGGGCGGTACTAGATCGAACCACCATCATCAGAACTCCTGCAGGAAGCGGTCCAACTTCACGCTGTTCATCCACTCGAATTGAGACTTCGCGTATTCGATGCGTTCGCGCTTCCGAAACTGGAAGCTGACGGACACCAGCGCCCACTCCGAACGGTCACGCAACACCCGCAGCGCCCCTTTGACCGCCTCGATCTCTCCCACGAGGTCAGCCATGCTGCGTTCGATTTGGAGCGTGGCTTCGACGTCGGAGCTGTCGAAGAAGCTGCGCAGCTCCGCCAAGATGGTGCGCTTGGACTTCAGCTGACCCTCGAGCTTGGCGATATCGAGCGTGAGATCCGCCCGCTCCATCGACTTGTCTACGACTAGGCCGCGCTTGCCGAGCCATTCGAGAAAATCGGACAGCGCAGCGGGCGGCAGTTTCAACTCGACGCCGGTGTCCGTCACCAGCATGGGGTATCCCCCCCGCTTGCGGACGGCCGCCACGACATTCTTGCGAGCATCCGTGGCGTTCTTGACCTTGAGCGTCATCTGCGCAACGAGCGCCGTTTGCCTTTGTTCGTCGATGGGGGGCGGGTTGGTAGTTGGTGCCGTGCCGCTCACTGGCGGTGCCGTGCCGCTCGCAGACGCCGTGCCTGTCGCGGGCGGCGCCGTGCCCGCAGTTGACGCGGGGGCTGACGCACTCGGAGTCGGCGCGGGCGCCCGGGGGCGCTCCGTGGGTTCGGCCAACGCCGTCGGGACGACGAGACCCGAAACGAGTGCGGCGGCCAGGAACAGGCGGGATGCTTCGAGGTGCAGCATGGTTCAGTCAGCCTTGAACGTGGCGAGAGACGATACCACCGCTGCCCGGTGTTCGTCGAAGGACTGCTTGTTGGGGAAGAACGCCTCGATCACGAACAGGTCCTCTCCCGCCGTGGCGACGCCCACCATGTAGTAGCGAGGCTTGATCGCGTCGTTGACGTAGAGCTCGTAGTGCACTTGCCCCGAGCTGGCCTGGCCCACGACTTTTTCGCCGCGCGCCAGGAGTTCGTGGTGCACCGCCGCAATCCAGAACGCCGCATCTCCCTTGGGCTCGTTGTCGATACGGGCCGCGCGCAACTGGGCAGTATCCGCGGCTTGGGCGCGGTACTCATCGTCTTCGTCGAACACGACGAAGCTAACTGGAGGCTTGAAGGTGAACTCATCTTTGCCCTCGAACAAGGTCGCTTCGTGGGCGGAGAGCCCTCGCACCCAAGGGAATGGGGAGCTGTAGGTCGTGGCGCGGTCGTTGTCGACCATCGGCACCAAGGCGATGGTGATTGTGAAGTAGTCGACGAGGTTTTGCAGCGTGGCCAGCGTCGACTCGATGCCCTCGATCTGCTCGGTGAGGCGCTTGACCTCGGCGACGATTCTCAACCGCTCTTTCACGTCTTTGACTTCAGCGAGCAAAGAGAGAAGCCGTGCGCGGGCCTCCTTGGCGACCGCCAGGCGCGCTGCCAAGTCCGTGAAGCGCTGGCTCACGTCGCGTGCTTTGACGCTGCGGTCGATCACCTCGCCGAACTCGGCAAAGGCGGCCATAACCCCCTCGAAGTCGTCGGCCGGTACCCGCACGACGACCGCATTCTGCGTCATCGACTCGATGTAGCCCCCGCGCTCCTCCGTCGCTTGGGTGATCGTATCAATGGCCTCCAACACGCGCCGCACCCGGAGCTTCAGAAACCCCGTGTAGACGACCTGGGGTGGCAACTTGGAGCGTCGGGGCTTGCCCTTGGTGGGTAAGTCCGCATCGGGGCTGTCCTGCCCGCGTTGCACGGGCGCACTACGGGGCTTGGCTTTGGTGGTGCTCTCCAAAGGCCGACCGAAGACGTCGCCGGCGTCTTGCACGGCGTCCCCTTCCATGTCGTAGGAGTAACCTGGCGCAGGAGCGGCCTGCGGCATTTGCGCGGCCTCCTGCTCGGCGTAGGCCCCGCCGGCCTTCGCCGGCGAGCTCGACTCAGCAACGATGGACGCACCACAGGCAACCAGCGTTGCGCTCAGCAGACAAACACAGAGCGCCACCGTGCGCCGAACCCACAGCCTCCACGTGGCACGGCCGCCCACAACGGCGGCAGCGGCCGCCCTCATGGCTGACTGCGCCGCGGCCAGTCCATTCAAACGCTGCACCCCCGTGAGACCCCACCTGCGCATGGGCCCTTTGTAACGAAAACGCAGGGAAATAACCAGGAGGAGCTCAATCCGGCAAAGTCCATACGGCGCAGGGCCCAGCTTCGACCGCAGTTACTCTTTGGCTCGGCTGTGTCACCGCGCCGGCGGCGAGGATTGGCCGCCCTTCACCCCTGCCGAATCAAGTAAACCCCCAGCCCGAGAGCCGCCAACCCGAGAGCACGATTGACGGACAGGGGGTGCACGGCGTAGCCGACCAGGCCGAAGTGATCGAGCACCACCGAGCACCCGAGTTGGCCCGCGATGAGTCCTGCGACGAGAAGCGAGGCTCCGAGTCGGGGGGCGGCGAAGACGGCAGTCAGGACGAGGCTCGCGCCACACAAGCCCCCGAGCCACGCCCAGGCGGGAGCGTTCGAGAGCGCGGCGCTCAGCCGGAACGGAACGCGCAGGACGAGGCCGCCGAGGCTCAGCGCGGCTCCGCCGACCGCGAAGTTGACCATTGCCGCCGCGACGGGGTGGCCCAACTGCCGGCCAAGCATCGCGTTGACGCCCGACTGAAAGGGCATCAACCCGCCGACCAAAACCACCAACACGACCATCGAGGCATTTCCGCTCATCCACCAAGCGTAGCGACGGATCATCGAGTACTCCAAGAAAAGCCGTGCACCAGGAGGACTGAAGGGCGAACACGGAAACTCGACGGGGCTTCCGCGGCCAACTCGCCGAAGCGGGCCAGCCGCTCCGCTGCTTCCGGTCCTACCCACTGGAGCGACCTCTAGCTCTCGCGAGCGCTTGGGAACCGCGTCGAGCGGCGCCTCCCAATCGGCACCGACTAGCGTCTGAACCTCGCCCCGGTCCGATGCTTCACCAGAGCAGCCCTGCAACGGAGATGCCGCGAGGAGGGAGGATTGCGCCGATCAAGGCAGGCAAACGCCGGGGAAGAGAGAAGTCGCATTCTTGCATCCGTTCGAGACGAAGCCTCGTGAGTCACGCAAGGGTGCGGCATCTGCTGCGCAGCAACTGTGATGTCGATTTCAACCGATTTCACGGCGCGCATCCACGCCGCAGCCGGGCGTGAACTCGTCGCAGCGCCTGATGCGCAGCGCGGCAGTAGGCAGGGTGCGACCCCTTCCCAGCTGTGGGTCCGAAGGGAGCGTGCGGACTTCCCTGAGCGGATCCTCTACAGCGTAGAAGGGTTGCCCCCGATGTTCACCTCTCGCTTCCTGTATTTCGCTGATGCTCAGAATTGATGCACGCTGTGTTGAAAGGCACGAGCACGACGGACAAAGCGGAATATTTCGCTATTGGGCTTGCACGTGTAACTGATTCTGGCTTCACCCGGTCCGAATTGAGTGCCGGTGCGACCTTCCGAACGGCACCTCCATCCTTTACTCTCTTGAGTTGGAATTGAGGCACCGTGAATCGAAGTCAGCTATTGGAGCCAACTCTCTGCGTCATCGCGAGCGCGATGGTCAATCTGGCTTGCTCTGGTGACGTCGCTGGCGGTCGAGGCGTGCCGGGCAGCTCCGCGGCGCTCGTGCCGCCTCAGCCTGGAGCGTCGCCACTCGTTCCGCCTCAACCCGGAGCGTCGACGTCAAGCAACGACGCGGTACCTTCGACGCCGGGTCTCAGCCCCTCGTCACCTTCGACGGCTGTGCCGGGAACGTCGCCCAGCTCTCCGTCAGCCGCTTCGGACGCATCCGACACGTCGCTACCCTACCAGGAGCCGACCGCTGCAGAAGCGGCACTCGAAGCCCGCACCTGGAAGCTGACGCATGCCCAGTATCACGCGAGCGTCCTGTCGTTGTTGGACACATCCATTCTCACGGGAGGGCAGGCCGCTCAGCGACTTGCACCAGAAACCAGCAATGGCGTGTTCTCGAACCTGTCGGATGCCGGCTTCGTCTCCATCGCCAATGGCTTGGCGAAAGACTACATGGAAATTGCGGAGGAGGTGTCAGCCGGGGCTTCGGACGCTCAACTCGCTGCGCTCGGCGACTGCGCGACGCTTGGCCCCGGTTGCCCACGCGACTCCTTCCTCACGGCAGCCCTGAGCAAGGCGTTCCGCAGACCGGCGAACACCGAGGACCTCACCGTGTTCGGGCAGTTGTTCGATGCGGCCCAACTCGAGGCGATGACAGTCGATGACGACGCGTTTGCGTATCGCTCGGCCCTCAAAGCGATGCTCACGTCACCCTACTTTCTCTACCGCACGGAGATCGGCGTCGAGCCCAGCCAGATCGAGTTCGAATTGACACCCTACGAGGTCGCATCGTTCCTGTCCTTCAGCGTTCTGGGGCAGCCTCCGAGTGAGGAGCTCTTGGCTACTGCCGCGAACGGTGGCCTGAGCGATCTGACGGCGATTCAATCGCAAGTCGAAGCCCTATTGCGAAAGCCCGAAGCCGAGGTGCAATTCCAACACTTCATGCAGGAGTGGCTGGAGGTCGAGGCGTTCCTCGACCCGGACTTCGGGCTAGGCCGAGACGACGCTAAGGCCGCCGCCGGCTTCGACGACGTCAAACAAGCGATGCAAGCGGAAACGGAGTCGTTCCTGAAAGATAACGGCACTCTCGACGGAACGCTGACAGCGCTACTCACGGCTCCGGTCTCCTCGAACGACCAGACGCTGGCGACCTTTTACGGTAGCGAGCCGACCAGCGCAGCAGCGCCGACGGACCGCGTGGGAATATTCGCGCTCGGCGCTGGACTGGCCATGCGGGCAAAAGATGCGTCGACCTCTCCAACCCTACGGGGCCTCTTCGTCCGAGAGCGGGTCATGTGCCAGCACTTCGTCGTCCCCCCCACCGTCAATCCTGATTTGACGAACCTCGAGGCGGAGTACCAGCCTGAAACCACCCGCGAGCTGTACGAGCTGCATGCCCTCGACCCCGCGTGCAGCGGCTGCCACGCACTCTTCGACCCCATCGGCTTCACCTTGGAGACGTTCGATGAGGTCGGGCGCTTTCGCTCGTCGCAGAACGGTGTTCCCATCGATACCAGCGCATCGCTCGTCAACAGCGACGTCGACCGACAGCTCGACAACCACGTGGACCTAGCCACCGCATTGGCGCAGAGCGAGTGGGTACGCGAGTGCTTGGCGCGTCAAGCCTTCCGTTTCTACTTCGGCAGCACGACTTCGCTCGAGCTCGGCCCCACCGGAACCCGACTCGAGGAAGACCGTGGGCTCCCCCCCATTCAAAGAGGCCGCCTGGCGCTCGCCGGAGCAGGCGAGCTGCGCGCCATGGTGACCGCGGTCCTGACGACAGCGAGCACTGTATCTCGCACGCGGCGTGAGCCGGAGCAACTATGATGTTCAAGCCGAAGTCCATCTCCCGTCGCTTGCTGCTGCAGAGCACGCTCGGGGGCGTTTTCCTGGCTCCCTTCTTGCGTCAACGTAACTTGGAAGCGCAAAACGCAAACCCCAGGCGCCTCATCTTGGCGTTCACTCCGGACTCACATCCA
>JBNKZR010000148.1:0-16096 GCA_050301735.1 Polyangiaceae bacterium
CAGGCGTCGGCTGATGAAACATTCTCCATCCTCCGCTCGTCTTCAGGGATGAGGACGGAAACGAACCTGATTCGAGGAGGCATACCGATGAGACACAACAACATGAAGATCCTCGCTGCGGTGATGGCCTTGGCGCTGAGCGCCGGTGTCGCCGCCGCGGCGTGCGGGGATGAAGGGAGCTCCAAGTCCGACGAGGTGGCTCAGCAACAAGCGGGCGAAACGAACGAGCCCGAAGGCCCAGCACCAGGTAGCGAGGTTCAGGCGCCGCAGAGCGGGGCAGGTTCGGCTGAGGGAAGTGGCGACGAGCCGAGTTCGGCGTTGCCTGGCGACAGTGAGATGCCGGCCGAGGGCGAGCCGTCCGCAGGTTCGAGCCCGGACCCATCGGAGCCGCAAGACCCAGCGACCGATCCCGTCGACGAGGTGCCCGTCGAGCCCATGGCTTCCGCCGAGGAGCCGCCGAGCGACACTCCGACACCAGAGCCAGACCCGGTGTTGAAGCCGCCCGGACCTGGCGACGTGCCGACCGCGGTGGCGTTGTACGGCGCACTACCGCCACCCGTCGAAGTCGACCCCACGGGCGCTGGCGGAGCAGGCGGCACGGCTGGCAGCGACCCGGAGACTGGGGCCGGTGGCGAGATGTTCGCCACCGGCGGCACCCGAAACGACTTTCCCGACGTGCAGCCGGTTTACGGTGCTCCGATCAGTGCCGAAGGCGCCGACGAATAGCTGGCTCGCCGGGCACTCGGTGGGTCGGGTTGGCCCGTCGAGCGACGTCCTCAGGGGCGCAGCCAGCGATAGGTCAGACTGATGCGCTCATCGGTCACCCGCTTGCGCTTGGGCAAGCAGTGGACGAAGTCGTGCTGGATCGTGCCGCTCATGATCAGCAGATCGCCATCTGCGAGTTCCAAGGCGAGTGCGTGCCCCTCGTTGTCGCCGCGAGGTTTGAAGGACAAGGTACGGCTGGCTCCCAACGATAGGCAGGCAATGGTTGGGTCTCGGCCCAGCTCGCGCTCGTTATCCGCGTGCCATCCCATGTAGTCGTGACCGTCGCGGTAGCGGTTGAGCAAGGTGTGGTTGAACGGCACCCCGGCCAAGGCTCGAACCTGCTCGGACACTTCCGCGAGACAGTCGGGCTCCGGGCGCGCGGGCAGTTCGAGCCCGGAGTAGCGGTAGGGCACACTGCCCACCCAGGTGATCAGGCGTGGCTGCATGACGGACTTGCCGAACAAGTTGATGCTACGCGCCTCCCATGACAGCTCACTTCGCAGACGGTCGATGAGCTCGCTGGTCGTGCGCGTGCCCAACCACTTGGGGAAGACGTCGACGTAGGCCGTCGCGCTCAGTTCGGTGCGCTGTTTGGCCGGAAGGCTCACGAGAGCCCGAGCTTACCAGCATCACTTCTTGCCGGAGATCAACTCTGGTGGTTCGAGGGGGGCAGAATCGACTTCGATGAAGGTTTCCAGCCAGGAGAGCCTCGGGCGGATGCGGGTGCGGACCGTGCGGTGAGGAGTTCTCCTTGCTTCCGTCTCCCACGACCAGAGATTGGCTGGTCCGGCGTTGCCAGCAATGGCGATGGGCACCCCGGTGAGAGGATCCGTCTCGTAGACGAAGAAGGAGTGGGTGTGCTCATCCTCCTCGTCCCAAGGCGTCATCCCGCGGATGAGGATGATGTCCGCGGCATCGAAGTCGTCCACTCGCTCTTGCAGCCAAGCGAAGAACTGGTCTTTGTAGCCGAGCTCCACGCGGTCGTTCTCAGGAAAGTGCCGGACGTCGAAGCGGTCGGGATGTTCCTCCGCGTATTGCACGAAGAACTTGGTTCGACGCATCTGGTCCCGGCCGACGTCACCCCACTCCAGCTTGCCGGCAGTGCGCTCGCGCACTCCCTCCGTCTTGGTGCGCCACCACGAACCGGAAGCACGTTGGAACGAATCCACCATGAAGTCGATACAAACCTGGGGTACGAGGGGTTGCCCCTCTCGGTTGAACACGTTGTAGCGGTCGTCGTTGAAGCGGTAGCTGTGGTGGCCCTCCAAGTACGCCCTGCGCCACTCGCGACGTAGCTTGCCATCCTCCTGACCGAACTCAGTCTTCGGTTCGTCGAAGGGCAGCCCTTCGTCGATGGCTGCTCTCATGGCCGAACGCAGCTTGCTGACGACCCGCATGCGTCGCCGCAGTTGTTCGCGGGTGGTTTTCAAGCGCTCCACCTGGCCAGGCTCCACCATTTCGGCGACGAGCTCGAGATGGGCCCCCGTTCGCCGCACGACGGTGGGTATCTTCAGCTCACCGTAGACCAAGTCCAAGACCAAGAACTCGTCTGTGATGTGCTTCACCTCAGCGCGTTGGAAGAACAGACGATAGCGCAGGTTGCGCAAGTCGACGTGCATCGGTTCCGGGACGGGGCCGGTGCCGATTCGGTCGAGGTGCAGGAGGCGCACCCGTTTGCCCTGCTCACTGCCGTCGCTGTAGTAGTAGCGCTCTTTGTCGCCCTTCTTCGCGTGGAAGAGGCGCTCACCTCGTTGCACCCAGATCTCTTCTTCGTCGAACAACAACGATGGGTCTAACAGGCTGACTAGCGTGAAGGCGTGGTTGGGGCTTTCGCTGTACAGATACCCGTCACTCAAGAACAGCTGGCGGAGGGCTCGATAGTTGTGACGAAACTGCTTTCGCAGGTCCCGCAAGGTCCGCCAGGCAAAGTCAGTGCGCTGGAAGTACTTTCGCTGAGCCAGAACTCCTTTGGAAGTTTCGGGGTCCGCCTGCGGGGTTCGGGTGAATACGATTGGCTCGGACTTGGCGCGGGCAACGAGTTGGGCGCGCTTCTTTTCGAACGCCGGGGCGCCGGGCAGAGGGGGCAGGGCGAGTATGCGATCGATCTCGCTCTTCGCCTTCTGATAGGCTTCGGCACGCACGTCCACTTCCGGCTCTGGGCGAGGCTCGGGAGATGGCGGCGGTTCTGCAACACCCATCCCGGGGCGCTCTTGCGGCGTTGATTCTTTTCGGTCGCAGGCGATTAGCGCAAGCCCGCACAAGACGATCTGAAGCCACCTGCTTCCCACGCCGAGCAGTCTAGCAGACGTCGAGGCAGTCGGCGGACAAAGGCGCAGCCGACTGCCGAGGGTCGTCGTCAGCGAGGCGAGCTGACGTTCAGAGTGCTTCCCCGGCGCTGCAGGGACAACTCGTAGCGATAGAGGTGGTTCTCGGTCTGCCGCGCAGCGTGAGTCGTCAGGTCCGGGCCGTCGATGGCAGAGCTCTGCCCGTAGACGACGAACTTGCCCGGCGATTCCCCAGCGATGACCGCGGCTGAGCAGGTATCCCCTTTGGAGGGCAAGTCGCCCATGAATGCGAATTCTCGGCTCGATCTGTCGTACCTCCAGACCGAACAACGCTTCGCGGTGGTGAGTTGTTCCGCCTGATTGTGAGCGACACGCCATAGCCCGCTGCCCTTGCCTCGATCGTACTTGCCGTCGTCGGAGAGTTGTCGCTGCCCGATGAGATAGACTTCCCCATCGTAGGTGAACGTGGTTGCGGCGCCGAAGTTTCGCGGGTCGTTGACACAATCCCAGTTCGTCCACTCTCGGCTCGGGGCGAGGCAGACGGAAGCCCCCCAGCCCGAGTCGTCCCCTGCTTCGTTTCGAACGACCGCCAACAAGCTGCCGTCGCCCGAGCTGCTGAGCGTCGCGTCCGTGCCGCCGCCTCGGTAGACGGATTTGCTCGCTGCCGTCGGCGTGTGCCAGCTCCAGCCATCGCTGGTCGTCAGCAAGCGCACGGCTAGCGTGCCGTCGTTCTGGAAGACGTCTGCGCCGCCGGTATGGGTCGTCATCAAAGGTACCGAATCGGCGTGCTGCACGCGTGACACGACGTGTCCGTCGAGGCCGATGTCCCGGAGCTCCGTCCAATCGCCGTCTTCACCTAGGCGCGCGGCGAACGTCTTGGTGCCGCCAGCAGCGGAGCTGGACTCGACCGAAACGTAGACGAACAGTGTGCCGGCAATGCTCGAGAGGCGTGGCGCGAACAACTCTTCGGTTCTGGATATCCCGAATTCCCAACGCCAGGAAATCTCGTCTGCGCTGGACAGCACCTGCACGTGAGAGCCTCGGACCCCGGGCGTCGTCGTCTTCGTCGCGAGGTAGACCCGGCCCTCGTGCCTGACGGCGTCGACGGACCGAACGGACTGTTCGGCGCCAGGTGTACGGTGGGTCGAGTCCAGCTTCACGGTGTCGGTGTTGACCACCTCGAGATCATGGCGCCCAGGTCGCACTTCGGGTGCGCTGAGCTCCCGTGTGTCCACACTGTCCGGCGACAACTCCGCGTACAAGCCGACCCCCTGACTGAGCAGTGCGCCCAGCATCGAAGGAGCGAGTAGAGCTAAGGTCCAGGAGTTGTTCACGGTAGGCGAGTCGGTGCGTCGGACCATCCACAGGAGCGACCAAACCTCAGTTCGACTGAAGCCCGGATCGGCAAAGACCCGACGTGATGGAAGCTTAGCGCACGTCATCATTGCCGCAACGTGTGCCAAGCTGTTGCACGTCCGCGAGCTTTCGCGAGTGTGTCTGCGCCGCGCCCGATTCCAGTTCTACAGTCGAACGGGACGCTCTTGCCCTTTGGGCGGCTACTCTTTCTTTGGATTTGGTCGGCGGTGAGACTTGCACCCACGCCCCCCGCGGCTCATGCTTGGACTAGCATAGTCGTTGAGGATGAACGTGCGTGGCTGTGCGCCTTCAGAAGCGCTCAATAGATGAGCGAGCACGATTCGTCGCGAAATGGATCACGGCCCCGTGATGGTAGTTGGGAATTCCCGGCCTACCAGGACAGGGCCGCGGGCTGCGTGGAACCGGCACGAAACTCGGACAGAATCACCGTCTGCCCGGGCTTCGGTGCGATCGCTTCGCTCAGTACCGGTAGTGGTTGGGCTTGTAGGGGCCGTCCACGGGTACCCCGATGTAGTCGGCCTGCTCCTTGGAGAGCGTGGTGAGCCTGACGCCCAACTGCTCCAGATGTAGGCGCGCGACCATCTCGTCGAGCTTCTTGGGCAGCACGCGGACTTCGTTCTTGTAGTCCGCTTGGTTTTGCCACAGCTCCAACTGCGCGATTACTTGGTTCGTGAAGGAGGCGCTCATCACGAAGCTCGGATGACCCGTGGCGCAACCCAGATTGAGCAAGCGACCCTCCGCCAAGATCAGCACGCTGTGGCCATCGGGGAAGACCCACTCATCGTACTGGGGTTTGATGTTGATGCGCTTGATGCCCGGCACCTTGCTCAGGCCGGCCATGTCGACTTCGTTGTCGAAGTGACCGATGTTGCCGACGATGGCCTTGTCCTTCATCTTGGCCATGTGGGAAGCCATGATGATGTCCTTGTTGCCGGTGGTGGTGATGAAGATGTCCGCGGTTGCCACGACATCCTCCAACGTACGGACTTCGTAGCCTTCCATCGCAGCCTGCAGCGCGCAGATCGGGTCGATCTCCGTGATGAGCACACGCGCGCCTTGGCCCTTGAGTGATTGCGCACAGCCCTTGCCCACGTCACCGTAGCCACAGACCACGGCGAGCTTACCAGCCATCATCACGTCCGTCGCGCGGTTGATGCCGTCGATCAACGAGTGGCGACAGCCGTAGAGGTTGTCGAACTTGCTCTTGGTGACGGAGTCGTTGACGTTGATGGCGGGGAAGGGAAGGATGCCATCGTTCTGCATCTGGTAGAGACGCATCACGCCGGTGGTCGTCTCTTCCGTCACGCCTTGACAGGTTTCGGCGAACTTCGTCCACTTGCCGGGGTTTTCCTTGGCAACGCGGGCGAGCAACTTCAGCACCTCACCCCATTCGTCCGAGTCGGTGTTCGGATCGTAGGCGGGGACTTTGCCGGCCTTTTCGAACTCCATGCCTTTGATGATCAGAAGCGTTGCGTCGCCGCCGTCATCGACGATTTGATCGGGGCCGCTGCCATCGGGCCAGGTGAGCATCTCGTTGGTGCACCACCAGTACTCTTCCAGGGTCTCGCCCTTCCACGCGTACACGGGCACGCCCTTGGGCGCGTCGACGGTGCCGTCTTTGCCGACCACGACCGCAGCGGCTGCTGGGTCTTGGGTGCTGAAGATGTTGCACGAAGCCCAGCGCACGTCCGCGCCCAATTCGACCAGGGTTTCGATCAACACGGCCGTTTGCACGGTCATGTGCAGCGAGCCGGCGATCTTGGCTCCCTTGAGGGGCTTATCTTTGCCGTGCTTTGCGCGCAGAGCCATGAGGCCTGGCATCTCCTGTTCCGCCAGGCGGATTTCCTTGCGGCCTTGCTCGTGAAGGTTGAGGTCGAGCACTTTGTGAGAGGGTCGCTGTGACATCGGAAGGTTTCTCCTTGGGTCTTTTCTCGAAGCTGCCCCGCGGTAGTTCCGACGGGGCTTGGGTTTGAGGTGCAGCTTTGGCGGTGGCCTCGCTCTACGCGCTGCCGTTCGAAATCGCTGCGGTGCAGA
The DNA here is from genome assembly GCA_050301735.1 of Polyangiaceae bacterium. Taxonomy (GTDB): domain Bacteria; phylum Myxococcota_A; class Polyangia; order Polyangiales; family Polyangiaceae; genus SZUA-265. Next base: position 6,462 of record JBNKZR010000148.1, read on the forward strand.
CGAAGAGCGCAGGGCCCTTCGCTGAAGGATCGGGGGGGAGCTGCACGTAGTGGGCACCAAGCCCCACTTCCGCGAGCCACGAATCGAGTTGCGTCGCCTCGAAGCCGAGCCATTGATGGCCCATCGATTGGCGGTAGGATTCGTGGGTGTGGGGCTGCATGTCGACGATGACGAGGCGGCCCGTGGAGCGCAAGATGCGTCGCGCTTCGCGCAACACTGATGTCGGGTTCGGCACGTAATGCAGAACCAGGACCATCAGTGCGAGATCGACACTCTCAGCTTCCAAAGGGATGCTCTCGAGCTCGGCGTGTCGCAGCTCGACGTTGTCGTAGTGTGCCACGCGCTTGCGAGCGCTCTGAATCATCGCCTCCGACGCGTCGATGCCGACCAAGCGCGAGGCGAAGGGCGCAATCGTCTCAGCAAGTTTACCCGTACCGCACCCCAAGTCCGCGACGACCGCTCGTGGAGGCAACAACGCAGGCAGGACCCAGCGGTCGAGGTCCGCGCCGAAGAGCTCCGCCCGATGGCGGTCCCACTCCAGGGCAGCGCCGGCGAAGAAGGCCTGGCTCCGGCTTTGGCGCTCCAAGAGCACTCGCGAGAGACGCGCGTCGTCGGCGTTGGCATTGGGCGCACTGCTGCGAACCAAGTGCCAAAGTTGCGTCTGTTCGGGCGAGAGCTGGTTCATCGCCAAGCGGTAGAGGCGGCTGGTTGCTTCGCGACGCGCGCTGAGCCAACCGTCGTCGGTCAGCACTTTCAGGTGACGGCTGGTGGTCGACTGCGGCAGCTGCAACACGGAGGCGATTTCTCCGACACTGAGCTCGTGGTGCTCCACGAGCCTCATGAGCCGCGCCCGCAGCGGATCGGAGAGGGTTGCCAGCTGGTCGAACATACTATCCGTCAATCCGGATGAAAGAGTGGAGTGTTCGCGGGTCGAGGTCAAGCCCACACGAGCGCAGGCCGTCCCCCTGGCCAGCGCGCTCGTCCAACGGTGCCGTTGCGGGAGCGGGAGGGGAGCTGGCGACGCTCCAGATCGGTTCAGGTCCCTTTGAGCGCGGCGAGCTTGTCTCGGTGCTTCGATTGGAGCTGATTGTAATCGCTCTGCTCCAAGCCCAACGACGTCGTCAACTGACGCAAGAGCACCGCCTCCGAGTGCGTGATCTCTTCGTCAGCTGCGGCGATTTCCAGCAGCATGTCGAGGACATGCAGTCGCAGCTCACGGTCCCCGAGTTGCTTCAACGTGCGCGCGTAGCGCGGGGCCTCGACGGTGGAGATGTGTAAGATGTTGCCTGCCAGCGCCTGGATGATGCTGCGGGCGGCGCCAGCTTCGATGCCGTGGATCGTCTGCAGCAATGTTTCGACAGCGTCGCGCTCCGTCTCCGAAAAGTCGCGGTCCGCGTAGCTCACGCAGCCGAAGAGGCCGGCCACGGCCGTCACGATCTGCTGTGTCTCCGGATCGGCGTCTGGGAGCGTCTTGGCGATCAACGACGGGAGTTCGGTTTGGTACTCCGGCTCGGGCTGCTTGCTTCGGAAGAACATCGGCACGCGACATAGCCCTGAAATCGCGTCTTTGCCAGCTCGGAGCTGTCCACCGGGCTCGGTGGGGGCTGTCTTCAGCAACCACTGCGCCGCCATCAGGCGCGATTGCGACCGGTTTCCTGCGTGATTTGGCGCAGGGTCTCCGTCATCGTCGGGGTGAGCTGGTTCCAATCGAAGCGCCAGGTCCAATTGTGATCCCCAACGGTACCAGGGGTGTTCATGCGGGCCTCGGAACCCAGCCCCATCACGTCCTGAAGCGGAAACAGCACCGCTTTCGTGTTGCCCGCCATCAGGCGCTGGATGCCCGTCCAGTGAACGTTGGTCCCGTCGGTTGCGTAGTAGCGACGAAAGCTGTCTCGTTCGGCTTCGAGGGCTTCCGGCGACGACAGACCGCCCTCCTCTCCTTGCGCTGCGTACCAACCCACGGTCGTATCGTTGTCGTGCGTGCCGGTGTAGGCGACGCAATTGTCGGGGTAGTTGTGGGGCAACAGCTTCTCGGGGCCGGCGAAGGAGAACTGGAGCACCCGCATGGTCGGAAACCCGAAGTGTTCCCGCAGTGCCACCACGTCATCGGTGATGATGCCCAAATCCTCGGCAATGATGGGTAGCTCGTCCCCCAGCGCGGCTCGCACGTGCTCGAACAGCGCTTTGCCAGGGGCAGGCACCCATCGGCCGTTCACCGCCGTCGGCTCATCTGCTGGGATTTCCCAACACGCGGCAAAGCCGCGGAAATGGTCGATGCGCAAGATGTCCGTCAGTTCGAGTGTTCTGCTGACGCGGCGTATCCACCAAGCGAAGCCGTCCTCCTCGTGTGCTGACCACCGGTACAGGGGATTGCCCCAGCGTTGGCCGTCTTTCGCGAAGTAGTCCGGCGGAACGCCGGCCACGGCGGTGGGCTCTCCTTCCGGTGTCAGCTGGAACAAGTGCTGGTGCGCCCAGACGTCAGCGCTGTCCAGCGCCACGAAGATGGGGAGGTCACCGATCACTCGGATGCGCTTGAGGTTCGCGAGGCGCCGCACGCTCTGCCACTGGTCTTCGAACAAGAACTGCAATGCTTGCGCCAGTTCCATCTGCTCCTGCAGCTCGGCGTCCAAGCGTGCCAGGGCTTCAGCGTTGCGCTGCCGAATTTCCCTCGGCCAGGAAAGCCAAGAGTCTCCCCCACGGGTGGCTTTCAGCGCTTCGTAGCGGGCGAAGTCGAGCAGCCAGTCTGCGTGGGTGCGCTTGAAGTCCTCGAATTGGTCCCGTTGCTCACCTCGCGCTTGCTCGACGAAACGCTGGGCAGCCCGCTGTAGCAGGGGAAGCTTGTGTCGGCGCAGCTGATCCGCCTGCAAACGGCCGTGCGGCAACTGGGCGTCGGCCAACTCCTGCGCGGAGAGATATCCGCGTTGATGGAGCCTTTCGGGGCTCAGCAGCAAGGCGTTGCCGCCGAAACTGGAGGTACAGGTGTACGGGGAAAGGCCGCTACCAACCGGGCTCAATGGTAGGACCTGCCACAAGCGTTGCTCGCTCTGGGTCAACCACTTGACCCAGCGCAGCGCATCAGGGCCGAAGTCGCCGATGCCGTACGGGCTGGGGAGGCTGGACGGGTGCAGCAGGACGCCACTTTCTCTTTCGAACATCGCGCTCTTAACCGGTCAGACCAGCGTGCGTAATAGAGCTGCGCTGGTTTTTCCAGCGTCACCAGCCCAACGTGTGCCCGTGTTCTTCTCCCTCCGCGCCTCCAGTGCAATTCCCGGCCCAACGCCCCGCCGACGGCGCGCGTCGAGGCCGCTGAAGGGTGTCGCCGCCGACTGCTTGTCATCGTTTGCGGTGACGTCGGGGCAACGAGCTGAATATGGCGCGTGGCGACTCCGCCCCGCAGGCGAACGCTTCGCGGAGGGACTGCGGCTGAACGAAGCGTTCGCGAAAAAAACGCGTTTGCCCTATCAGGTCACAGCCGCGTTACCTGCGCGACATCAGTCTGCTTTGTGTCGACAATTGCTAGCGTTGTCAGCAGATCCTGCCAATACTGTCGGCACCCACACACCCTGACCCGAGGCGCCATGTTGCAGTTCCACATCCTCTCCTTCGAAGGTCCTGATTCTTACTCCAGAGCAGGAGGCATCGCGAGTCGCATCTCGGGCCTGGCTCAAACGTTGGCTGCGGGCGGCTTCGAAACACATTTGTGGTTCGTCGGCGATCCGGAGCTCCCCGGGCACGAGGTAATCGGGAACCTGCACCTGCACCGCTGGTGTCAGTGGATCAGCAAGCACCACAAGAGTGGGGTGTACGATGGCGAGTTCCAGAAGGCGGACGATTACGCGGCGTCGCTCCCACCGTACTTGGTGAGAGAGCACATGTACGAGCACGCGCGCAAAGGCGGGCGCATCGCCGTGCTCGCGGAGGAGTGGCACACCGTGCATGCCGTCCTGCACTTGGATTGGTTGCTGTATCGGGTTGGGATTCGCGAGCGTGTGCACATGTTGTGGAACGCGAATAACACCTTCGGGTTCAATCTCATCGATTGGCCACGGCTGGACGCCGCATCGACCATCACGACCGTCAGTCGCTACATGAAGTATCGCATGCACCCGCTCGGGGTCGATCCGCTCGTGATTCCGAACGGCTTGGATTCGGACGCCTTCGCGACCCCTGACCGAGCGGCATTGGTCGAGCTGCACCAGCGTTTCAGCGAGCGCCCATTGCTCGTCAAGATGGCTCGTTTCGATCCGGACAAGCGCTGGACACTCGCCATCGATACTCTAGCCGAGCTCAAACGACGCGGACGCAAGCCGCTGCTCGTCGCCCGTGGGGGCAAAGAGGCTCACGGTCACGAAGTACTCGAGCGAGCTCGCCAACGCGGTCTGCGCATTTCGCCGCGGCAGCTGACCAAGCCCGGGGCTGCTGGCTTGTTGGAGGCACTGTCCGATACGGATTCTGCCGACATGTTGCTGATCGACTCTCACGTCGATCCCGACGCGCGGCGGGTGTTGTTCCGCGGCGCTAGCGCGGTGTTAGCCAACAGCGGTCACGAACCGTTCGGCTTGGTGGGTTTGGAAGTGATGGCAGCCGGTGGCGTTGCGTGCACCGGCTGTTCCGGGGAAGACTACGCGGTACCGGGCCAAAACGCCCTGGTCCTGGAGACGAACAACCCCCAGGAGTTCGTGCAGCTGTTCGAGCGGTTGAACCCAGACGACGAACAGTCGCTCAGGGTGTCCGGGCGTCGCACGGCCTATCAGTACGCTTGGGATCGAGTCGTCGATCGCGCGCTGTTGCCGCGGGTGGATAGCAGCGTTCGGTCGGTGCTCCCGCTGCCGGAGCGAAAACTCTCGCTCGTCACCGAGGTGGACGAGCGCGATCCGGAGAGCGGACACCGCTCGAGCCAACTGCGCAGCGTTGCCGGCTGAAGTCGGCGTCTCCTAGCGTCCTGCGCCCTCCGAATCGGGGCGCTTCAACCGCCGATAGGCTTGAGGATCACCGCGCCCAACGGCGGGAGCTGCAAGTCGAGACTGTGCTCTCGGCCGTCCATCGCTTCATCGGCGGCCTGTCGTTGGCCGGCATTGCCCACGCCACTACCGCCGTAGAAGTCGGCATCGGAGTTGAACAGCTCTGCCCAGACGCCGCCCACGGGGACCCCGAGTGTGTAGCTCTCCCGCACCACGGGGGTGAAGTTGAGCACGACCAGCAGGCACTGGCTGCGGTCCTTGTCGTATCTGAGGTACGACAAGACGCTCGCATCGCTGTCACCCAAACGGATCCACTCGAAGCCTTCGGGCTCGAACTCCGCCGCATGCAGCGCGGGCTCGCTCGTGTAAAGGCGGTTGAGTTGGGTGATCAGGTCTTGCAGTTGTCGGTGGCGATCCCACTGCGTGAGATCCCAGGACAAACCGATGTCGTGGTTCCATTCCGTCCACTGTCCGAACTCCCCGCCCATGAACAGCAACTTCTTGCCGGGAAGCGTCCACATGTAGCTGTAGAGCAGCCGCAGATTGGCGAACTTCTGCCAGTCATCACCCGGCATCTGGTTCAGAAGTGAGCCTTTGCCGTGCACGACCTCATCATGCGACAGCGGTAACATGAAGTTCTCGTTCAGGGCGTAGATGGCGCGGAACGTGAGCTCGTTGTGATGGTAGCGGCGGTGGATCGGATCACGCCGCAAGTATTGGAGCGTGTCGTGCATCCAGCCCATGTCCCACTTCATGCCGAAGCCCAAACCACCCACCTCTGGTGGACGACTGACGCCGCCCCAAGCGGTGGACTCCTCCGCGATCATCTGGATGTCGGGGCACTCCGCGTAGCAGGCGGTGTTGACTTGCCGCAGAAGCTCGATGGCTTCGATGTTCTCTCGCCCACCGTAGCGGTTGGGGATCCACTCGCCGTCTTCGCGCGAGTAGTCGAGGTACAGCATCGATGCCACGCCGTCCACTCGCAGACCGTCGGCGTGGAAGACCTTGAGCCAGAAGATGGCGCTCGAGGTCAAGAAGCTGCGGACCTCGTTGCGCCCGTAGTTGAAGATGGAACTCTGCCAGTCGGGGTGAAACCCCTGTCGAGGATCTTCGTGTTCGTACAGGTGCGTGCCGTCGAAGTAGCCCAGCCCGTGAGCATCGGTCGGGAAGTGGGAGGGCACCCAATCCAGGATCACACCGATGCCTGCCTGGTGCAGGGCGTCCACCAATTCCATGAACTCTTGCGGCGAGCCGAAGCGACTGGAAGGCGCGAAGTAGCCCGTCACCTGGTAGCCCCAAGAGCCGAAGAACGGGTGCTCCATCACCGGCAAGAACTCCACGTGAGTGAACCCGAGCTGCTTGACATAGGGCACCAGCTGCTCGATCGCCTCGCGGTAGTGGAGCGAGCGACCGCCCTGGTCGATCACTCGACGCCAAGAACCCAAGTGCACCTCGTAGACGGAAAACGGCGCGTCCAGACTGTTGTGCGCACGTCGGCGCTCCATCCACTCGGAGTCGTTCCACTGGTAGTTCAGATCCCAAACGACGGAGGCGGTCTTCGGCGGGGTCTCGTGCAAGAAGCCCACCGGGTCAGCCTTCTCGATCCACGGTCCGCCATTCTTCGGTCGGATCCGGTACTTGTAGAGCGCACCCTTGCCCAGACCAGGAATGAAACCGGCCCACACACCCGACGAATCGACGGGGAAAAGTTCGTGACCTCCGTCCCACTGGCAGAAGTCTCCGATCACGTGTACCGACCGAGCGTTGGGTGCCCATACGGCAAAGCTCGTTCCCTCGACTCCGTCGACGCGTGTTGGGTGGGCCCCGAGCTTCTCCCACAAGCGACGATGCGTTCCCTCGTTGAACAGGTGAAGATCCTGGGGGCCAAACTTGCTGAACTCGGTCATGACGATTCGCTCTGGGACAGCTCCTGAGGTGGCCTCACAACGGCCGTTGGGCCTCGCTGTTTCGGTTGAGTCTGTGGACTACCATGGACGCCTCAAAAACGATACAAAACCGGAAGTTGTCGCGTGCCGCTGCACGCCGCACAGACAGGCGAAAGCAAGATGGAGATTTGGCCAGGCGACCCCTACCCACTGGGAGCGAACTTCGACGGTTTCGGTACGAACTTCGCGATTCACGCCGAGGTTGCAGACAAGGTGGAGCTCTGTCTCTTCGACCACGAGGGACGCGAGACGCGTGTGCCGCTGCCGGCGGTGACCGCTTTCACTTGGCACGGGTACGTGCCCGACTTGGCTCCCGGGCAGCGCTACGGCTTTCGAGTTCACGGGCCGTTCGACCCAGCGCGCGGCAACCTGTGCAACCCGAACAAGTTGCTGATTGATCCCTACGCTCGCGCGATCGAAGGCGACGTGAACTGGCATCCCTCGCTGTTCGACTTCGACGCGCACACGGGGCACGAGCGCTTCCAGCAGATGGACACGGCACTGCGCGTACCCAAGTCCGTCGTGGTCAATCCCTACTTCGACTGGAAAGACGAGCGCAATCCACGCACGCCGTGGCACGAGACGGTGATCTACGAGCTCCACGTCAAGGGCTTCACGGCGTCGCACCCGGACGTTCCGGAGCAGCAGCGCGGAACCTACTCGGCATTGGCGCACCCTGCGGTGACCCGTTACTTGAAGGGCCTCGGCGTCACGGCCGTCGAGCTGTTGCCCGTTCATCATTTTCTGACCGAACCGCTGCTGGAGAGTAAAGGCAAGACCAACTACTGGGGCTACAACACCATCGGCTACTTCGCACCGCATGCCGGCTACTGCAGTCGTGGAAAGTGCGGTCAGCAAGTAAACGAGTTCAAGTACATGGTGCGCGAGCTCCATGCAGTGGGCCTGGAGGTGATCCTCGACGTCGTTTACAACCACACCGCGGAAGGGGGGCGTGGCGGGCCCACCTTGAGTCTTCGCGGTCTCGACAACGCGCGCTACTACCGTCTCGATCCCGCCGACCAACGCTACTACGTCGACTACACGGGTTGCGGCAACACGATGAACATGCGTGAGCCCTACGTGCTGCAGCTGATGATGGATTCACTGCGCTACTGGGTGGTGGAGATGCACGTCGATGGCTTTCGTTTCGACCTCGCGTCGGCGCTCGCCCGTGAGCTACACGCGGTCGACCGATTGAGCGCTTTCTTCGATCTGATCCAGCAGGATCCGATCCTGCAGACGGTCAAGCTGATAGCCGAGCCCTGGGACTTGGGGGAGGGCGGGTACCAGGTCGGCAACTTCCCGGCGAAGTGGTCCGAGTGGAACGCGCGCTACCGCGACAGCGTGCGCGACTTCTGGCGCGGCCAGGGCGGACTTGGTGAGTTCGCCTATCGTCTGACCGGAAGCTCCGATCTGTATCAGGCTAACGGGCGAAGCCCGCACGCCAGCATCAACTTCATCACCGCCCACGACGGCTTCACACTCCGCGATCTGGTCTCGTACAATCACAAGCACAACCTCGACAACGGTGAAGACAACCGCGATGGCGAGTCACACAACCGCTCGTGGAACTGCGGCATCGAGGGCGAAACCGACGATCCGATCGTGCAATCGCTTCGGGCGCGTCAGCAGCGCAACTTCTTGGCGACGCTGCTCCTGTCTCAGGGCGTGCCGATGTTGACCGCGGGCGACGAGTTCGGTCGGACACAAGGTGGCAACAACAACGCCTATTGCCAGGACAACGACGTTTCTTGGGTGGATTGGGATGGTGTCGACATGTCGCTGCTCGAGTTCTCGCGGGCGGTGATCCGTCTGCGCCGGGCACATCCGGTCTTCCGCCGGGCGCAGTTCTTCCACGGCGAGTCGATCCGCGGCTCGCAGCTGACGGACATCGGCTGGTTCCGTCCCGACGGGCGCGAAATGACTGACGCGGACTGGCAAGTGCACTTCGCCAAGGCCATCGCGGTGTTCCTCAATGGCCACGGTCTGAAGATGACCGACGCTCGCGGCCAGCGGGAACGCGACGACAGTTTCCTTCTACTTTTCAACGCCCACCATGAAGAGATGAAGTTCCGCATTCCGCCGAGCCTCAACGACCACGTCTGGCATGAAGAGCTCAGCTCTGGTTGGGATACGCCGCTGGTGGCCACGCGCGAGCTGTTCAATACGGGTCAGTTGGTCGCTGTCGGCGCGCATTCGTTCCGGCTCTTGCGGCGACAAGAGGGCGGCCCGGCGAAGAAGCCCCGCGCGTTTGGTTCACCCAAACGCAGATGGAAGGTCTACAAGGCGTCGCACTGAGTGCTTTGCGCAGCCGCCATCGGAGACGGGCCGTTTGCTGCGGTGTTGCTCGCGGGGTCGGCCTGGTGGCGGTGTCGCGGGGCGGTATCGCCTGGCGCCGCACGTTGCCGCCTGTGAGCGCCGCAGCTTCGCATGGTAACTTTTTGCACGCCGTTTCTAGAGCACCCACAAGCCGACGCCGAAGGCGAGCAGCACGGACACACACAGGACTAGAAGCCGGGGTTTCGGCGGGCTGGCTGAAGGCGGGGGTGGCTCCGGCGGGCAGAAGTGCCGAAATTCGGCCATCGCGAGCAGCGGGAGCCAAGCGCCGCGCTCGGCGTGCCGCACCATGACCCCTCCGGAGGTAAAAGTACACGCACTTTCCGTTTTGATTGTATATATAGGAGTAACAATCCATGCACAATACTAAAACTGGGAATGTGCATTGCAA
>JBNKZR010000149.1:0-9464 GCA_050301735.1 Polyangiaceae bacterium
GCATCCGCCCACGGCTACCAGCGACACGAGAAGCAGCCACCATCGTGGGGGCTGGCGTCGCGCGAGGGAGGCAAGTCTCGTCGAGGGTTGCCATCCTTGCCCCGCCCTCGCGGCAGGCAAGCGCATCAGTCGAAGCACTCCTCGACGATTTGCCTGGCACTGGTTGCCGACTCCACACATTCGAGGGAACTGGCCGATATGCGTCGCCCGATGCACTCTTTTTGGGCTGCCTCGCTGAAGCGCTGCTTGGTCTCCTCGACTTGCGCCTTGACGTTGTTGGGTTCGGAGATGTTGGCCTCCTTCAGCTGCAACTCGGTGATGCGCGTGACGATCCGCTCGCAATCTTCAGCGGTTGCGGGCTTGCCACAAGCGACGGCCAGAACGGACGCCAGCAGGCTGGTGCTCAACGTGCTGGTACCTATGTGCCGAGTGAACTTTGTCATGCTGACGTCAACGTGCTGTTTGGGGGCGAATTGCCCAGCGGCTGGGGGACGATGCCTCAACCAGGTCAGAATGGGGGTTCACTTGCCCGCTCGCAACCTCCTTGTGGGAACGCCAGCGGGCGAGATTTGGACGGCTGTACGGCTACTGCTAGACTCAGACTCGCCGAATCCGATCATGGGCCAAGGAGCTTCACAGACCCCCGAGGCATTCCTCGAGAAAGCCCTGCGGGCGAGCGACGCCGTACTGCGCGCCAAGTATGCGACTCGGGGCCTGAGCCATCCTGGTCTCGAGCGAGACACCCAAGTCCTGCTCCTGAGACAGCTGTATCTGGCCCACCTTCAGCGCGAACAGTTCACCGAAGCCCGGGCCGTCGCGGAACAGATGACGTCGCTGGGGGCGCTGGAAGAGCCGGCTTTTCACGATGCCGCACGAGCGTGCATCGGCCAGGGCGACCTCGACGCTGCGGCTCGTCATTTCCGCATGGCGGCGCGCAGGGCCCCAGCCCATCGACGGGCGCTTCACTTCTGGAGCCTCGGTAGGGTGGTTTATTTGCAGGGAGCGTACGACGTTGCGCTCACTGCGTTCGTCCGAGCCGTACGTTGGGGGACGGACAACCTGCCGCTCTATCGCGCTCACGAGGTGCTGACGCGGCATCATTTGGGCGAGAAGGTCGACCTGCGACGGGCATACGAGGGCTTGGGGGCACAAGAGCCATTGCCACTGTACGCGGAGTTTCTCGGGGGCCAGCTGCTTCGGGAGCTGGGCGAACCGAAGCTGGCGCGCTCCTTGTTGCGCCAGTTCCTACGCCAGGCGGGTGCGGCCGCGACCGAGATCGGGGTCGGGCTGCGGGCCGAAATGCGACGTGCGGAAGAGTGGCTGGCCGAGCTCGAATCTCTTGATTGAGCGACGCACTCTCAGCACCTGCCCCCGGCCCGTAACGGTTGATCTGCGCGGGCGTAACTCACAAAACTACCTGCGACCCGCTTGGCAGCCCTGGCGCGCGGTCGAAATGGTGCGGCCGTTTCGGTGGCTACTGGGCGCAATCGTCGCCATACCCTATGAACCCAATTGCACAGATGCGAGCAGAGTCGGAAAAAGCACACAGCCACGTCCGCCCAAAACACGTCCTCTCGCCGCTGGTGATGATGAGCGCTTTGCTGGTGTTGCTGACGCCGGCGACGGCGCTGGCTGAAGAAAGCGCGGGTGTGTTTGCGGAAGCGCTCGAGCGAGGACCGGTGTTCGTCGGTCTGGCGGCGTTCGGCTTCGGGTTGCTCGTGAGCTTGACGCCTTGCGTGTATCCCATGATTGCGATCACGGTGAGCGTGTTCGGTGCGCAACAATCAAGGAGCCGACTGCAGGCCTTTGGATTGTCGGGAGCCTTCATGCTGGGCCTCGTGGCCATGTTCACACCGCTTGGGGTTACCGCGGGGATCACGGGCAAGACGTTCGGGTCAGAGCTGTCGAACCCTTGGGTGATCGTGGGCATGGTGGCGGTCTTCCTCGCTCTGGCGGCCAGCATGTTCGGAGCCTTCGAGCTCGACCTGCCCAACGGTTTGAAGAACAAGCTGGCGAGTGTGGGCGGCGCGGGCTACGCGGGAGCCTTCGTGTTGGGCCTGGTTTGTGGCCCGATCACGGCTCCGTGCACGGGGCCGTTTTTGGGCGGCCTGTTGACGTTCATCGCCCAGACACAGAGCGTGACGATCGGCACCGCGATGATGGTGGCGTTCGCCTTGGGCTTGGGGACGCCGTTTTTTCTCGTCGGCGCTTTCGCGATGCAGCTGCCCAAGAGCGGTCGCTGGATGATGCACATCAAGAGCATCATGGGCATCATCCTCGTGGTCGTGGCCTTGTACTTCTTGGCCATTGCCTTCCCCGTGCTCAAGGCGTGGACGAGTCCGGCGCTGTGGTTTGTCGGTGTGTGTGCCGGCGCCGTGCTCGTGGGAGTGCTGCTCGGCGCCGTTCATCGCTCGTTCGAGGGTGGCGAATGGGGAGAGAAGCTGATGAAGGGCCTTGGGGTGGCGGCGGTCTGTGTCGGTAGCTTTGGCGTGGTCATCGGGTTGACCACGCCAACCCGAACCCTCACCTGGGAGTCCCATCCGGAGGGCAAGGACCTGCAAGCTCTGGTGGCTGATTCGAAGAGCAAGGCACAGCAAGAAGGAAAGCCCCTGCTCATGGACTTCACCGCGGCATGGTGCGCAGCGTGCAAGGAAATCGAGAACCTCACCTTTCCCGACGAACGCGTTCAGAGTGCGGCGGGGCGCTTCGTAGCCGTCCAGTTGGATATGACCGACGATAGCGACCCTGCCGTCGAAAAGACGTTCGAGGACTACAAGATTCGCGGTTTGCCTACGCTGATCCTCTTCGACTCCAGCGGCAGAGAGGTCAAACGCTTCGCTGACTTCGTGCCCGCGGAAGAACTCGCGAGCGCGATGGAAGCGGTGAACTGACACCGACTCTTCGGGGCGGGGATCGTCGGCTGCAACCCCACCCCGAAGCTGCATCCCCATTCACTCGGGCGTGCGCGCGATGCACACCACAGCCACCGGGCGAACGTTGGCCGTACGCAGGGCCTCGACGCAAGCGCCGGCCGTTGCCCCCGTCGTCACGACGTCGTCGACCAAGATGACTCTGCGCTGCGTGAGCTGTTGGCGAACGACGAAGGCTCCCTCCAGGTTCGTCAACCGGGTGAGTCGATTCGAGCGGCTCTGTTGGGTGGTATGAACACATCGACGCAAGGCTCGAGGTGCCGACGTGCCGCCCGTGAAGCGGGCGAGGTATCGAGCCAGCAGTGCGGATTGGTTGTAGCCTCGCTCGACCAAACGAAACGGGTGAAGCGGAACCGGAACGAAGTGCGCCCCAGACAGTTCGACTCGCCCAGTGAGCTGTTCCGCTAGGGACCGGGCTAGTCGCCGCGCCAACTCCGGGTGGCCCTGAAACTTGAAGCGCTTCAGGGCATCTGCGATCGGTCCCCGGTAGGAAGTCGCGGCCCAACACGGCAGATCGGCGACGGCGTGTTCCTCCACCCCCCAAGCTGCCTCGACGTCGCACGCGTTGCAGAACAACGCGCCTGGGGTGTCCAGATCGCGTTCACAGGCTGCACAGCGCTCCGGCACCAGGCGTGCCAATAGCCAGTCCAAACGTTCGTACCATCGCACGCACGTCCATCGAACGTGGGCGGGTTGGGTTGCGCGTTTTGACGGCGCAGGAAGCTCAACGCGCGGGAGCTGCGGTTACTCGGCTCAGTGGATTCCCAGCAGAATCGAAACGCTGGCTTCGTCAGCTGGTGTGAAGGGATACGACTCGAACTCGTCGCTGTGCACCCACTCGAAGGCATTGACGTTCACTGGGGCCGGTGTGCCGCCAGAAATGCCGCAGGAGTAGAGGTGCAGATCGATGCTGTAGCGCTCGTACTGGTGACTCACGAAGCTGATGAGCTTGCCCACGTCGACCGTCACTCCAAGGCGGTGACGGATCTCGCGCTCGAGGGCATCGGCGTCGGATTCGCCTGGCTCCACGCGTCCGCCTGGAAACTCCCAAAGTAGTGGTAGAGCAGCCACAGGGCGGCGCTGGGTGATCAGATAGCGGCCATCGTGTTCGATGACCGCTGCTACCACGCGGATCCGTGGTTTGGATTTCTTCTGATTGCTACTCATGAGCACGAAGCCCAGCCGCGCCTCGAGCCCATGAGCCCCGACTAGGACAAGTCCACCCGGAACAGTTGCTGACCCATGAGCAAGATGTCGCCGTTCGAAAGGGCGTACTCCTGGCTCAACCGAACGAAGGTGCCATTGGAGCTACCGACGTCGGTCAATTCGAGGTTGCCGGAGCCGTTGGGCGCAATCCGGCAGTGCAGGCCGCTGACGTAGCCATCTTCGGAGAAGAGAATGTCGCCCCGCTCGCGGCCACAGTGAACACCCCCCGAAGGGATCACGAAGGCGTTGCCCGTTGTGTCGCGACCGATGACGAGAGCTAGGCGTCCCAGGTAGCCCGCCTTGGGGCTTCCCAGTCGTTCGACGCCATCGCCGGCTGGCGGTTGGGGCTCCAATGCTTCGAGTCGGATGATCTCCTGGCCGATGCGGAAGATGTCTCCGAAGTTGAGAACCCAAGGCACATTGGGTTTCAGCTTCAGGTAGACGCCATTGAGTGACCCTTCGTCGCGCACGAGGAGCTTGTTACCCTGACGCGTCAAGCTTGCATGGCGGGGCGAGAGATAGCTATCGCCCGAGAAAATCCCTCCGACGTCGCGACCCAACGTCACCTTCGGGTCGCTGGGAACGGAGTAACTTCCCGCCTCGCTGCCATCGGCACGCAAAGCGACCAGCGTGATCGTCGCCGTTCCAGCGTTGGCAGTGGGACCCGCGGCGACACCGGGCGGCGGCGCGGGTGCCGCTTGGGCGGCAGTCAGATTGAAGCCGCAGGCAGCACAGAAACGCGAGCCCCCGCCGTTGCTGTGTCCACACTGCGGGCACTCCACGCCGCTTTGGGGGGCGGACTCGGCTGGTGCAGGTGGTGCCCGAGTCGCTGAGACTGCCGCCATGCCGGCAGCGTCCGAAAGCGATCCCTTTCCACCGACGCCCCTGATGCCATCGGACGGGCTGTGCGGCGAGAACGGCTTCGGGCCTGAACCTTTCGATAGCTCCGCTCCGCACCCCAAGCAGAACTTGTAGTGGTCCTGATTATCCTTGCCGCACTTTGCGCAGTTGATCACTCACGGCCTCCTCTCGACCTGCAACACTCCGTAACTCGACCAGATCCGTCCGACACGTCACCGGTTTCTACGATGGATTGCCTGCATACGGAAGATGCCCAGCTTGGGCAATCACACAATTTCGCGGGTTTTCCAGCCGAGTGCACCCGGTGACTGTAACGGATGATCCCCGGGGTTGACCCAAAAACTGGCGAAACGGGGCCCAGGGCCGTCACGCCAGCTCCGCCAGGGCCGCGCGCAGGAGGTCGCTGATGGGCTCCTTGCCCAGCCGGTCCTGCAGGTGCTTGACAGCCGCCTGCGCTTCGACGGGTTTGTAGCCCATGTTCGTCAGGGCGCCGAGCAGGCGCGCTTCGTCGTCGCTCGCGACGGGCGCGGCTTCGGTGGAAGCGCTCCAGGTCAGGTTGCCCAGCCGTGGCAACTTCTCCTTGAGCTCGAGCACCAGGCGTTCCGCCGTCTTCTTTCCTACCCCGTTGATTTTGCTGAGTCTTTTTACGTCGCTTCGGCCGACCGCCGCCGCCAATTCAGCGGGAGGCAGGGCGCTGAGAACAGCAATCGCCAGCTTGGGGCCGAGCTTGGGAAGAGTCAGCAGCAGACGGAAGACGCGCCGTTCCAACTCGGAGGAAAAGCCGAACAGTTCGAGCCGGTCCTCGCGGGTCAGGGTGTGCACCGAAAGCGTCAGCTTGTCGCTTCCGGGCGAAACTGCCCGGGCGCGCCCCACCGCGCCCAAGGGTACGGTCAGCTCGTAGCCGACTCCGTTGACGTCCAACAGGATCGTGCCGTCCACGTCGTCGCTGACCAGCTTGCCCACGAGTCGTCCAATCATCGGCGCGGAGTGTGCCTGGTCGCACGACGGCTGAAAAGCCTGCGTGCTCCGGCGACCGTGCAAGTTGCGCTGAGCGAGGATCTGCTCTAAGCCGCGCCCATGAAACGTCAGTCCTGGTTTGCTCTTGCCGCGGCGGTCGTCTGGCTCACGAGCTGCGGCGGTTCTTCCAGCGAGACTCCGTTTCCCGAAGAGCCGCTGCCGGACTACATGCGTCACGCGCCGGCCCCGGAAGAGAAGAAGTCAGAGCGCGGGCAAACGTCTGCCCAAGAGGAAGCTGGCGAGACTTCGGGGGAGCCAACACCGGAAAAAAAGAAGGGCGAGAAGTCGCGCGCTTCCGAACCGGCCGGGCGTGGTGCAGGCGAACCGCCCGCCGACAAGTCCGCGCCGGCTTTCTGAGCTCAGAACGTGCGGCGGAAATCCAGCCCGGTGTAGCCCGGCGCGACCCGCGGTGAGAGCCCGGCGAACGGATCTTCCGAATCACTCTCTTCGGGTTGGGCGAAGTACCAGATTACTCCTGCCGCCGCGACCGCAGCTCCTGCGCCGCCGACGATGCCCCACAACACCTGGCGATCGACCGCCTCGTTGCCCGCGTCGATGGCGCTCTGGTTGCGCATGCCATCCGGCGTAAGGCAGTCCGCCCTGCCACCTGCACCGCACGCAGCTTCGGCGTCTTGCGCGTCTTGCAGGGCGACGATCCACTGGATGCCGCCCAGTACACCGACCCCGGCTCCGAGACCAGCGATCACCAGGGGAACGACAGACCGCGTGGGGCCATCACCGGCGTACTCATCCTCCTCACCAGCGGGGTAAGGGTCCTGCCCAGTTACGGCGGGCTCTTGTCGTGCGCTCGCCTTGCGAGCCTCTTCCTTCTTGCGCTCTTCTTCAGCCGCTGCAGCAGCTGCGGCGAGCGCCGCCTTGCGCTCGTCGTGCTTGCGCTCCAGCGCTTCGATGCGTCGCTGGATCGACTCACCTTCGCCCGAGTCGGGGTTGCGCTCGAGGTAGGTCTGCAGTGCCACGATGGCGTGCAGGTACTGCTCGTTCAGCTCGTAGGCGCGCGCCAGATTCTTGAGCATGGCGTGCGCCGTGCAGTCTCGACGATACGCATCCTCCCAGTAGAAGATCGCGCGAGGGTAGTCAGCCTCGTTGAACGACGCGCTGCCCGCCTGAAACGCGCCTTGCGCTCCTTGCATCGACGCCTCGTCAGGCGCAGCGTCACAAGCAGGGTACGGCTTGGGCTCTTGCTCTTCTTTGCCCGGGGGGGGCGCTTCGGCCGTTTGGGCCATCACCGGTTGCGCCAGGCACAGAACCGCCAGCGTCAAGGTGATCAGCAGCGGCCGCTTGCCATTCATTTGCATTGCTTTACCACGCTCGAGAGCCGGCTCTCTCATGTGGGGGCTACCATAGCCACACTCGGGGACCGACCACAAGAGAACCACTCGGGTAGGCTTTTACAACGGCTCGGCAGTGCGAGCCAGTCGAACACTGTCGCCGTCAGGTCGCGGCGAATGAAGAATTTGCCGATCTACACGCCGGCCGACCCTCGCACGTTTGACGACCTCTCCCCGCATCGGTCCAGCACTGCTGCGCAAGCCGGACATGAACTCCGATTCAGCGGCCATTTGGGGTTGTCTCGCGCGCCGATTCAGAGTCAGCTAGCGCCCTGTGAGTGCGCTGAAAACCATGCGCGGGCTGCTGGCTGTGGCTGGTGTGCTGTTTGCCCTTCTGGGGGCCCTTCCTGCGCAGGCGAACCAATCGCAGCAGCTCGATGCGATTCGTCAGCGAATGGAAGATGGCCTAGCCCTGTTCGTCGCCGGAAAGGCCGCTGAAGCCGCGAAGCAGTTCGAGACGGGCTACGCCGAGCACCCCTATTCCGCGTTTTTGTTCAACGCCGGTGTTTGTTACGAGAAGCTCGGCCGTGATGCTGATGCTCTCGCGAAGTATCAGAAGTATCTTGAGGTCGATCCGGAGGCCCCGGACATCGAGGACGTGAAGCAGCGCGTCGCGAAGCTGACCGCGAAGCTCGCTCCACCTGATGGGCAGACCGAGGCGCCGCCAGCGACGACCGAAGTGGACCAACAAAGCATGCGCTCGCTGGTGGTGATCGAGACGGAACCGCCGGGCGCGCCGGTGCGGGTATTCCGCCCCGTGAGTGACCCCCCCATCCCTTTCCAATCCGGCACGGAGAAGCCTGCAGGTTGGACTGAGATCGTCACCACGACGGCGCCGACCAGTCTCTCGCTGAGTGTTGGGCTCTACCACATCGTCGTGGACGAGTTTCAGGACTTCAACGCCAGCGATACTCAGCTTCGTGTGGCCCCAGGTCACGTGCATCACTTCAAGGCCAACCTGTCGCAGGGCGTGTTCATGGCTTTCTTGCGCGTGAGCAGCAACGTGAAGGGCGCGCACATCTGGTTGGACGAAGTGGACAAGGCCAAGCCGGAATGGGGTACGACGCCGTACGGCGAACTCGTGCCAGTAGGTGAACACGAGGTGTTCGTCGAGGCTCCCGGTTTCGAGCCCACCTCCACCAAGGTCGAGCTCGTGAGCGGGGAGCGCCGTGAAGTCCAGGTGGAAATGACGCGCGTCAGCTACGGCCGCGTCTGGGTCGAAGCGATGGACGCACCGGAGGCTTGGGTCAGCTTGGACGGTCAAGCCAAGGGGCGCTGGCTCAAGGGCGGCAAGCCGCTGGAGATCGAGGCATCCGCTGGTCAGCATCATTTGCTGGTCGAGGCGGATGGTCGCAAAGACTTCGAAGGCGTCATCGAGATCCCCCGCGGGCAAGTGCTGCCGATCCACGTACGCATGATCCCCAAATACCCCCGCGGCACGGCATGGGCTCAAGCGGGCATCAGTGCGGGGTTGCTGGGCGCGGGCATCTACTTCGGTGTCGAGAGCGAGAACATCAAAGACGAGCTGAAGGCCGATCGGCGTGCCGGCTCACTCGACGGCTCGGATCCGCGTATCTCGAAGGGACGTTGGTTTGCTATCGGTGCCGATGCGGGTTTCGCCGCAGGTGGGCTCATGGCGGCGCTCGCGACCTGGAATTTCATCAAGGATCCGCTTCCCGATTCGTCCCTCACCCAAGACGATCCCGCGGAGTTCGAAGATCCTCTCGCCAAACGTCCTCAGGCAGCCGCTCCAGCCCCCGGCGCTCTGCGTCGAGAGCGGCCAGGTCCGTTGCTGGAGCCGTCACCGACCTTCACGGTCTCCCCGGCCACCAGCAACGACTTTGCCGGACTGTTCATTGGAGGCACGTTCTGATGTCGAAGCGCCATCACCGAGCCGTGTGGCTGGTTGCCGTTGCAGCCGGCGCGACGAACGTCGCTTGCGACTGGTCCGAGTTCGACCCTCTGGAGGAGGAGGCGCCCGTCGTCGCTCTGGAGAAGAGTTCGGACATCACGGGTCCCTTCGGGCACCTGTTGGCTTCCGGCACGGAGGGCAGCAACGTCGTGCTGTTGGCAGGAGGCGTTGCTGGAGTGTCCAGGGCCG
>JBNKZR010000149.1:9474-15981 GCA_050301735.1 Polyangiaceae bacterium
CTACAGCCTAGGGCGCGAGCAAGATCCGAGCGTCGATGCCAGTCACGGTGGCTTCTGTTCCACGCGTGATCTGATCGAAACGTGCGAGCTTGCCAACACGGCTGCTCACCTCAGGGTGGAGGACGATGACGGCGAAGAGCAGATGTGTTTCGCGTATGGCTGGGGCAAGGTAAAAGCCAGCACGGACGGCATACTGGTGCGTTGTCTGAACAAGCGCGACGACAGCTTTCCCGCTCCACGTCGGGTCGTCAGCGACCGAGACCGCGCCTTCGAGCGCACCGCTGACTTTCAGCCCGTGTTCTTGGCTTCGGACCGGGGGGACTCCCCGGTGTTGATCGCGGGCTTGCCGAATCAACGGGCTGCCTGGTTCTACCCAGCCGGCTCACGCGGCCCGGTGGAGCTCCAGCTCCCGCCAGACACCTCACCACCCGAGTCCTACGGCGGACAGGTAGCCTCCCTCGCCTTGGCGGCGGACGCGCCTGCTCGGGTGTTTGCGGTGGCTGCGCCGGAAAGTGGACAAGTCTGGCTCTCTCGTTCCGATGACGGACGGCAGGCCGTGCCGATCGGTTGTTTGGGCGGTTATGAAGGTTTCGGGCAGTCGCTCGGCAGCGGTGACGTGGACGGTGACGGAAGCGAAGACCTGGTCGTTGCCGACGGGGAGCTGGTGACGGTTTTTTCCGGCGCGCAGTTGGCTACGTTCTCCGAGGCACGGGTCGGCGGCTGTGGGCTGCAAGCCTTGCCTGAGCGCACGATCATCGCCTCATTCGGGTGTGGCTCGATGGAAGCGGCCAAAGACTGCGGGCGTTCTCAGTTCGGCGCGACGCTTGCCGTTGGAGATTTGGATGGCGATGGCGACGGTGAGGTGCTCGTGGGCGCGCCTCGCATGACCATTCACGGCCAACGGGATGCCGGTGCGGTTCTGGTTTACGACGCCGAAGGGAATTCACCCGAGGCACTGACGGATATCTTCTACATCGCTTCGGCTGAGCAGGGCGACCGTCTGGGAACATCCGTGGTGCCGGTGCGGCAGAGACGCCGCGACATCGTTGCCGCCGGTGCTCCCGGTCACAGCAAGACGCTGATCTTCTACTGTTCCGAGCTACTCGACGAGGGCGACCGTACTGGCCGCTGCGCGCCCTAGGGCGCACCGCGCGCCCCACGCAGGGGTCATGAGCTGACCAGCGACGCAAGAAGATGTTACCCGAACGCAGGCATCAGATCCTCGTCGTCGACGACGAGTTGAACCTGCGCCGCGTATTGGCGGCGCAGCTCTCGCGCGACGGCTACGACGTACACACGGCGGCGGACGGAGCGGAGGGGCTCGAAGCGCTCGCCAATCACCACATCGACCTTCTGATCACCGACCTGAAGATGCCGGGGATCGACGGCATGGAGCTTCTGCGCCGCGCGTTGCGAGACGAACCGGAGCTGCCCGTCGTCATGATCACCGCACACGGAACGGTTGACAACGCCGTGGAGGCTTTGAAGACCGGCGCCTTCGACTACATCACCAAGCCGTTCGATCAGTCGGAGGTTCGCGCCATCGTCAGGAAAGCGCTGGAAACTCGGCGCCTGGCATCGCGCGAGGCACACGGTCGTGCGTCCCCCAGCCGTTCCCAGGCTCTGGGGCTCATCGGTCACAGCGATGCTGTGCGTAGAGTGAACGATTCGCTGCTGGCGGTGGCCGCGGACGATAGCCCCGTCTTCGTCGTCGGGGAGAGCGGTACGGGCAAAGAGATCGTGGCCCGGTCCATTCACGACCGCTCGGCGCGGCGCGAAGAGCCCTTCATCAAGGTCAACTGCGCAGCCACTCCCGCGGAGAGCTTCGCCCAGGAGCTATTTGGAGCCACCTCACCGAGTGGGGGGCGTCCTGGTCGTCTGGAGCTTGCTGCGGGGGGGACACTCTTCCTCGACGAGATTGGGTCGATCCCCGTTGCGGTCCAATCGCTCCTGGCTCAGGCTCTCGAGAACAAGGGCTTCGAACGTGTCGGTGGCGTGGGTCGTGTCGCCTTGACTGCTCGCGTCATCGCGGCTTCTCGTGTCAGTGCGGAAGAACTGGAGGCGGAGCAGGCGTTCGCACCTGGGCTTGCGAAGCAGCTTTTCACTACGATCGTGAGATTGCCGCCGCTGCGCGAGCGACGGCAAGACATTCGCGCGCTGGCCGCTGACATCATTGCCAACTTCAACGCTCGTTTTGGCAAACAAGTGACGGCGCTCTCCGACGAAGCTACCGCGATCCTCGAGATGCACGCATGGCCGGGCAACGTCCGAGAGTTGGAGAACGTGCTCGAGCAGGCCGTTTTGCTTTGCGACCAAGACGTGATCGCAAAGTCCGACTTGCCTGGGGAACTCACCTCGCTGCTGGACGGAGAAGCGTCCGGCCTGGATGAGCCTGGCCTGCGCGCACAAGTCAAGGCGATCACCGCACGGGTCGAGCGCCAGCTCATTCACAAGGCGCTGGCCCAAACTCAGGGCAATGTAACCCATGCTGCTCGCTTGTTGAAGATATCGCGCAAGGGGTTGCAGCTCAAGATGAAGGAGTTGGGGTTGCGGGAGCGCGATGAGTGAGCTGTCGGTGAGCGCCAGTGCCCAGCTGCGGTCCGTTTTCCGTTGCTTGTGGGGTGCCGTCCTGTTGAGCTCCTTTCTGGAGGGTTGTCGTTGTGATGCGCCCGGCACGGAGTCGGTCGATGCCGGCCAACCCGACAGCGGCGCGCTGCAGCTGGCGACGGTCAAGAGCAACGTGCCGCCGATACCCAAAGGCATGGCATGGATCCCCCCTGGGGCTTTGGTGGCGGGCACCCCCCCAGCGCAAGTGCCACGCAAGGCTCACGAGGAAATGGCCGGCGAGCAAGTGATCCTCGACGGATTCTTCATCGATCAGTTTGCTTTCCCCAACGAAGAGGGGGCCATTCCGCAGACGAACGTCACCCAGGCGGAAGCCAAGGCGGAGTGCGAAAAGCGCGGTAAGCGACTCTGCTCGGAGTTGGAGTGGGAGCGTGCCTGCAAAGGACCCGACAACGCCGTCTACGAGTACGGCAATCGCCATCAGCCTGCAATCTGTCGCACGGGTGGCGACACTCGTACGCTGCCCAGCGGTTACCAGTTTTCCTGTCGCAGTGAATTCGGTGTGCACGACATGCACGGTTCGATCTGGGAGTGGACGGATAGTCCCTGGGGACGAGGCGACAAGCAGATACTGATGACGGTTCGTGGAGGCAACGGGCCCGACGGAGATGTCGTGGGTCGCTGCGCCAACGGCCGAGGTCTGCCGCCCAAAGAGACCAGTCGCAACGTCGGCTTTCGCTGTTGCCGTGGGCCCCGTAATCCCGCAGAGGTGAGTCTCACGGTGACTCACGGTCCGACGTTGCGCTTGATCAACCAGCCTGACAAGAAGCTCTTGCGCTCGATGGAAAAGAAGCTACCCACCGAAGCTGCCGAGTCGATGAAGCGTTTGGGCGTATTTCGTATGGTGCGTTTGTGGGAATGGCGCCCGCTGCCCAACGAAGACCTGCTGTTGGTGGGCGGGTGTGCAGGAGTGCCTCCACATCGGCAGTGCGGAGTGCTGGTCGTGCGTCGCACTCTCGGCAAGCTCGATGTCCTCGATTGGGCCCCCAGCGGTCACTTCATTCCGACCATCAAGGTCAAGTATGATCCTCGCAAAGCTTGGGTGTTTGGAGGCGACAAAAGGTCTCACTACCGGCGAGAGGTGACCTTCGATTGGGGACGGGTGATTGTCGGCAGCCCAATACGGAACGTGCAAGATTGAAGGCGAAGTGTCGTTGCCGCGCAAACGCTGCGGGGCAGGGCCGTGCTCGATTCGCACGCTTTGCCACGACTGACGACAAGAAACCGACATCGGTGTTGTGGCTCGTGTCGAGGAGCACTAATGTAGGCGAATGCTGGGAATACGTGAGCGAACGGATTGGCGTACTCTACTGTACGCGTTCGTTCTTTTTCCTGCGGTGCCCGCGATTCAGTTCGCTCATCCCGAGCTCGTCGGGTGGCTTCTTCCGCTCGGGCTTTACTGCGGTTTCTGCGCAGGGGTGCTGACGCACAATCAGAATCACTGCCCCACGTTCAAGAGCAGGCGGGCCAACACCTGGTACGCCGCGTGGCTTTCCGTCTTCTACGGCTATCCGACGTTCGGTTGGATCCCGACGCACAACCAGAACCACCACAAGCTCGTCAATCGTGCTGGCGACGCTTCGATCACTTGGCGCTACTCGAAGAAGCACAATTGGACGATCGCGTGGACGTACTTTTTCATTTCCAGCCACTTCCAGGGCAAGCTGGTCAAGCAGTACTTGCTCAAGGCCAAGGCGAACAACCCCGCACTCTTTCGTGGGATCTTGCTGCAGTACGTTTTCGTAATCGGTGGGCATACCGCGATCGCTGCGCTGGCTATCGCGCTCCACGGCTGGCGTCTTGGGGCGATCGTCTACGGTGTCGCGGTTCTGATGCCGGCGCTGTTTGCACTGTGGGCGATGTTCTTCATCAACTACATCCAGCACGTTCACTGTGACCCTTGGTCCAAGTACAATCACTCTCGCAACTTCGTAGGGAAGGTGAGCCTCGGGTTGACCTTCAACGCCGGTCTGCACGCGGCGCACCACGAGCAGGCGGGGCTGCACTGGAGCAAGTTGCCGGCGCTGCACGCCGAGCTGGCACCGCACATCCATCCCGATCTGTGCCAAAAGTCGATCTTCGGTTTCTGCTTCCGCACGTACGTGCTCGGGATGTTCTCCGACCGCTTCCGCACGCACCAGATCGGTCGCGCCGCGTGGGATCCCCCCAGCGCTCCGGAGCGTCTCGACTTGCGCATGCCGGACGTGGAAACCACGGAAGCTGGCGTCAACGCCTCGATGGCCTAGTAGTGCTGTAGCTCGGTTCGGTCGAGCCAAGTCTTGCAGCGGTACGGCTCAGTGGTTGGGGAAACTCGAGGCCGCGAAGCCGCCTTCAGGGCTCCCCCTAGGTTTTCGGACTGCGGTGGAGCTCAACAGCAGAGCCAGAGTCGAGCACGGCGTCAAAGCTTCGAAGACGTGAGCTGCCGCGGCGCCTTCACCTGACGCTGCAATGTCTCTCGATGCGTTGATACGCGGCCTGGTACGAGCGCTGGTTCTTCGTCATGCGTTCACGCGCGCGTTCCAGGTTCTTCTTCGCCCGACGGGCCTTGAAGTCGTCCGCCTCGACTTCCTTCAATTCGCGAAGCGTGTCGCCGTAGCGCTGCGTCTCGCGTGAAGCGACCCTCAACGCGGCGCGGAGGCTTGCCACCGCAGCGGCGAGTTCACCTTCCAAGGGGGTCTGTTCGAGTTCCGTCAGCTGTCGCTCGAGGTCTTGGTAGTGAGCCGACATCTTGGCGTAGTTGTCAGCAGGGGGCGCGTTGTCGTCTTTCGAGTCGAGCTCGGCGATGAGTGCCAGTGCCTCGTTGGTGAGTTCAGCGACGCGAGCGCATTCCCCCGCCCGCTCGAAACCTCGACACCCGCCGGCTGCCATTAGCGCCAGCACGATTGCAGCCACTCTCATCACGCGCAGCTTCTACCTCGGCGTCCCGCGTTTTGAAACCGCTCTCGAACGACGACCGCGCTCTGGGCAGCCTGCGCCGCCAGTCTAGAGACCGAATCGCGCTCGAATCACCGGACTGGATGAGCCGACCCCACCCGTAGCGGTGACGGAATAGCTCGCGCGAGCCACGAGCGTCTCCGAGGATCTGGTTGAATCGCCAGTCGGCTTCGACGGGCCCGTTTGCGCTGTCAGCGAAAACGCCACCGAGCGTTCGCCATCGCACTCCGAGTCGGTGTTTGTGGGACTGTGCGCGTTGCGACGCGCAGATCGAACAAACTCTTGAATTAATTCCACCCCCGCACAAATGAATTGGCGCGTGGCCGCCTTTGCGCACATCGCGGGCGGCTGAGCACCGAATCCTACTGCGACGCACTCGTGTCGACCTGTATCGATGTGTTCGTGGCGTACCGCGTTGGAGCGTAATAGGTTTCATTTGTCATGCCCTTCACCGTTCAATGCGACTCCTGTCGCTCGAAGTTTGCATTCCCAGACGCCGCGTACGAAGCGCGAATCGCTGGCAAGGTCGTGGACCTGACGTGCAAACACTGCCGTAAGAACATTCGGATTGATGGAACGAAGCCCCGTTCCGACATCCCCTCCGGGGCGGAGCAGCCCAAGAAGGTGCCAGCTCCGACGCCTGCAGAGAAGTCCTTCGCCGGCGAAGCGGACTTGCCGAGCGTCAAACCCGAGAAGAGGACGAGTGGGCAACCCGCTCGAGGTACCGGCGCTGGTGAACTGGACGCCGACCTTCCCAGCCTCAAGCCGGAGCCGCCGAAAGATGCCGACCTTCCGAGTCTGAAACCGGCGAAGCGTGCCAGCGGAGTGTCCGACGCGGATCTGCCAAGCGCCAAGCCTCAGGCCAAGGCCGACTCCAAGGAGCCGCAAGCCGGCACATCGGCGCTAAAGGCGCCCACTCGCGCGAAGCTGTCGGCAACTCGCTCGCTG
>JBNKZR010000150.1:0-15821 GCA_050301735.1 Polyangiaceae bacterium
GCAGTCGTCCGTCACGCTTGACGTGAACGGAATCGGCACGCAGGTTGTCTGACGGGTTGGGTGTGTCTGCGAGTATGAAGGCCTGCTCCCCCTCGTACTCTGTCTCCTCCACGGTCTGCACCTCGTCCCAATTACTCGAGTGGGCATACGTCCAAGTCGCCCCACCCACGATGGGGCACAACTGTTCATCCAGCGGGATGTCCGGGGTATCGTCGCCCCCGCCATCCGAATCCGTCGGGGAGCCGCCACCATCCCCCTCTGCGACGTCGGTGGGCGCGTCCGAGTCCGTCACGTCATCCGTCTCCGTGGCGTCATCCGACAGCTCTGCGGTTGGATCCTTCTGGTTACAGCCGACGGCGAACAGCAACGAGACTACGGGGAGCACACCCCAACACATGCCCGCCAGTGCCTCAGCACCGCGCGTGCAAGCGCGAACTATCACAGATCCACCTCCTGTTGACCGATCACCAGAGTGACCTTGTTGTTGTCGTTGTGCGCACGAATGGCCTCGATGAGTTTCGATGGGGTCGTACCCTTCTTGAGAACGACCGAGCAGACAAGCTCCTGGAGAGTTCCGCCGCGCACCGTCTCGACCGAGATCACCCGATGCTCTTCGAGGTGTTCCCGAAATGGTTCCTCGAACGCTCGTTCGTAGTCGCGATCGGCAGGGAAGCGCACTCGTAGGATCCGCTCGGTGATGTCCTTTGCAAACATGTCGAGACGTGCCAGCAGAATCGCCATCGCACTCAGCGCAAAAGCAGAAAAGATCGCCAGCATGTAGAAGCGCGTGCCCACGGCCATGCCGACTGCCATGACGAGGAAGATGAACCCCACGTCACGGGTTTCCTTCATCGCATTTCGGAACCGAATGATGGACAGCGCACCGACCAGGGCGAACGCACGCGCGATGTTGGAGCCGATTATCAGCATGATCAGCGAAACCACGGTTCCCATGAGAACGAGCGTGTGAACGTACTGCTGGGAGTAGCTCACTCCCTTGTGTGTGTAGCGATACACCCAGCAGATCACCAAGGACAGCAAGAAGCTCAAACCGAGCGCGCTGGCGACGTCGAGTAGAGTGATGTTGTGGGTGAGATTTCCGGAGCGTTCGAGCTCCTTGAGTAGTTCATCCATATCGTTCGTCTTTCTAGGACAACGCCGTTTGTGCTGGTCGTGCCCGAGAATCGGGAGCCACTTCCTCAGCCACAGGCCCCAGGTAGAGGCCCGGCGCCCACACTTTGGGCAATGATGTGCCTCCTGCGATTTGCGCTACCCCCGCGCAGTACTTGCTCACCTTCTGCAATTGGCAGTCATGGCGCGCCAAGAGCGAAATGACCCAATCTGGGATCGTTTCGTTGGCCTTGACTTCCATGATGCACCAGTCGACGGGCAGTATCAGTCTGTTTTGGGCAGCAGATGTCACGTCCAAATCGTGCATTCGAGCCGCAACCACCGTGTCGAAAGTTACCCTCAGGCCGATGTTCTCGTCATCACCCTCGAAGGCTTTTCGCCAGTAGGCCGTGATGGCTGACGGCCGCAGATTCATGGCCCGAGCCAGGTAGGTGACCTCGTTCGCGACCGAGGCATCCATCGCGTCCAGGTTGGCAGCCTCGATATCGAACGTGCCGAGGCAAAGGCTCTCGGCGTCTCTCAACGGCAGCACCAGGCGTCGCTTCTGCACCGTCGTGTTGGTGCGCTGTTTGATTTCTACTAGGCCCTTGGTGACTTTGGTGATGTCTTCGCCGGGGTAGATTCGAAGACGAACCTTGCGACGAAACTTCAGCCCTTCGACTTTAGCCCAGAAGAAGTCATAGTCCGGACTGTCGTAGTACAGGCTCGTCAGCCCGTACCCTTTGCGACCCCCGTACTTGTCTGGCCGTATTCGGGTTTCGAGATCGTCCATGATCGCGGGACAGCGGGACAGCGGGATGACGTACTTGAGCTCGTAGCGGTTGAAACGACGGATCACTGATCGTCCCCTGACGAATCCTGGTCGTCATCCTCATCGTCATCGTCGCTCGACAGCCAAGCCGCATCGCCGTCGAAGTGAATGCGGATACCGAGGATCGCCGGATCCGACCTGAATCGTTTCCCTTTGATGCGTAGCGTGAAGAGCTCCGAATGCTGCGGATTGGGAGGCAGCTCGAGGGCATACTCTTTGCGCTCCGTGACCCGGAGCTTTTGTTTCCACGACTCACCCGTCAACTCTACCTTGAAGGGCAAGTGCTCCGGAGACGTCTGCACGTTCATCAGCAGCGTGGATGTCTTCGAGTCGCCAGTCCGAACGAGGGCGACTTCCGGGGTCTCGATCCATCCAGCGCGGTTGGCGGATATGAGACCGACATCCCCCTTGGGTAGCAGCGCCGACGCCAGCGCGGGATGATCTTTGAGCGCTTGACGAAGCAGCTCCGTGTCCTCGCTCCGCAACTTGGACACGCGCCCAATCTTGAGCTCGTGGTGCAGCTGCCATATCTTGTCGAGGCGCGGCGTAGCAAACCCCCAAACGAGGAACGCGGCAACCGCGAGATAGACGAAGATCGTGATGATGAAGCCCAGGCTGGGCAGACGCAGCCGCACCACACTCATCGTTGGCCCCCACCCCGCACTTCGGCGATCATGGCCTCGAGTTGTTGCCAGTCCGAGAGCTGCAACACGTTCTCCAACACGTGGTCGAGAGTCCCGGGCTGGGGAAGTGCCTGCTGAACCCGCCCCGAATCCATCCGGTCTTTCTCTCTGTCTTGGCGCTTGATGGCCCGCTTCTCGGACCCCACGACGAACAGGACGTTTGCGTGGATGTGGCTGTCCGCCTCGTACCGTACCGTACGCTTATAGCTACGGACGCCGATACGGTTGTTCAACAGAATGCTACCGGACAGCGTGAGCGTCGATGCGTTCTTCGTCAGGGCACCCACCTTGGCCTCCGCAATGACAGTGTTTCGGACGTTCAGGCGACTCTCTTCGCCAGCGGAGATCCCGTTGCCCTTCAAACCCACGAGCAGACAGTCGCTGATGTTCAGTTCACTGCCCATGGTATCGACACCATCATCGCCTACGTTCACTAGACGCAGCCGCTTGAGATCGCCATCGGAAAACTCCAGATCTACCGCGTCGCCTCCGATGTCCGTGACCGTGGTATCGGCAATCTTGATGTCTTTCACGTAGGCGGCATGAATGACGTCCGTCTTGTACTTGTAGCCGCCAAAATCGCAGTCTTCGATCTCCACGTCGGAGGTCGCGTGAATACTCAGCAGCGCCGGGTAAGGAATGTCACGCCAGCGAGCAACCGAGCCACCATGAACGACCACGTGTTTCAGTCGGGACCCTCGGGTGGCCGCCCCCTGGATGGCGATACCGCCCCAGCCCTCCGCACTGCCACCTTCGACCGTGATGGGGGCGTCGGCACGTCCCTTGAACTCCACTTTGCCCAGGAAAACGAGCGATGCATCCGGCGCCATCACCAGGCGCGTTCCGGGTTCGACGACGACTTGGTCCTGCGGAAGAAACACCCGCGACTGCTCGACGGCAACGGGACCTGGACCCAACACCACGCGGATCGGTGTCGCGGTTGGGTAGTCCCATGGGTGGGGAAAGACTTCACCTGGCTCGAAACTCGGAGTCTGGTTCACCGACAGCCTGTCGACGTCGAGCTGGGGTGCACCCTCGCTCGGCCAGGGCCGGCTGACGATACGTGAATTGGTAGCCAGATGTCGCGCTTCCGCGACGACGGTGCCGGGTGCGCAATGGG
The DNA here is from genome assembly GCA_050301735.1 of Polyangiaceae bacterium. Lineage (GTDB taxonomy): Bacteria > Myxococcota_A > Polyangia > Polyangiales > Polyangiaceae > SZUA-265. The sequence goes on from JBNKZR010000150.1 coordinate 3,746, forward strand.
CAGTCAGCTTGAAGCGGTAGTCCACCGGTGCGATGGCGCTCCGAATCGAACCCCGCCGTGGGTTGGGGCGCTCGTGAGGAACCACCCGCACGCCAGGAAGCAGCGCCATCGGCTCTGCGAGCTCGAGCTGCCCGCCGACGTTGTGTGTCTCGACCGACAACCACCGAACACGGTCCGTCGGAGTCGTGCCATCGGCGGCGCGAAACAGCTGCGGCTGGGGGTCATGGCAGCGCTTGGAGAACTCTACGTCGATCTCTCGCAGCGCCGCTCCCGATCGTCCGTCGATCACCAAGGTGATCGGCAGCTCGTACTGGGGCGTGGCCGGCTCCTCCGCATCCGAGGCGGAGTTCGCGTGCACTTCGCTGCCATTGGGGGGCGGCTGCACCGCCGCGTCCCTGCCCGACGTGGGATCGCGTCGCTGGACGGGCCCCACGAGCGAGTACAGCGGGTTGCGCTCGAGCTCGACAATCAGCTGTTCGTGCCGGTGGCGGTACGTGGTGAGCTCCGATTCGACGACCAGCAGCAGGCGGTCGAGGGTCATCGGCCGCACCATGCGGCGACTGAAGCCGTCCACCCGAGGCAGCTGGCGATAGGCGTCCCAGTAGCGGTCGCTCAGCAGTTCGGGAACGAGCAGCTTGAGCTGTTCCGTCGCGCGCTCCCGAACGTGGGACGGGCGTCCCTCCAGCGTCAAGAACTCGTACAGCAGTCTATCTCGAAATGACAGGTACTGTGGGAGTGACTTCAAGCGTAGCAGTATCGGGTTATCGACCAGGTTGAAGTGTGGGTCGGCGTGAAAGCCGCGAAAGTTCCACGCGATGGGCTCCCACCGACCGCGGTATGGGTCGCGGTAGTACTTGTGATTCTCCCGAAAGTCGTGCTGATCACCACCGAAGGCGACGTCGAGCACGTCCATGGCGGCGAACTTATCCAAGTCCAACTCGAACTCGGCGAAGTCCGCGAAGGCCAGCGGTGAGTCTTCGCGAAAGTGCTTCAGAAAGGACTCGAGCTCCGAAAAGTCCGTCTTGTCTGCTTCGGAATCGGTGCGGGAGGCGACCTTGGTCCATTTCTCAGGTCCGCTCCAAAGCTCCGCAGTGGCGGCCTTCTTCGGGAGCTCCCCGTTGAAGATGCTCCCGGGCATGCGCCGCGCGTCGCGCAGCAGACTCTCATCTGCCCCAGCCTCGTAGTGGTAGACGCCGAGATCCTTGGAGTTGACCTTGACCCTCGCGAAGTACGAAGCGGGCGTCAGGATGCCTCGCTCGCGAGCCAAATCGATGATCAACTCCTCATCGATCATCATGGGGGTCGGATCATTGATCAGGTTACCGACGCGACTCCCGGCGAGGAGGTCGCCCTTGTTCATCTTGATCTTCATCGACTTCTGAGTCTCACCCAGGTGCCAATGGCGACCACCGCGAAGGCGGATCCTCGCGGGTTTTGTCGTACCGGACTTCGAATCCTCGACCTTGCCCTCGACGTACGGCCGGTCATTTCGGATGGCCGCGGACTTCAGCAGCTCGTCCCAGGCGTGACGCTCGAGGAGCAAGCGGAACGTTCGCAGCCTCGATTCCTCTGGCGGCGGGGGCATGAGCATGCGCCGCCGGTCGCTAGTCAGGGCATCGTGCAGGGCAATCTGAAGCAGCTCCGATGACAGCTCCTGGTTGGGATCGACGAAGCGGCGGTAGCGATCGAGATCCGTTGCTGCCCTCCAGCCGTACCAGGTCAGCAGCAGGATGCCGGGCAAACAGAGAATGAAACTGGCAAGGGGCCGTGCTCGATAGACTCGAGAAAAAAGACTGCGGGCCATGGAGCGGGATTGGTGAAGGTCGGCGGGCTAGTGTTTGACCCGCGACCGGCAAACGAGCGCTCGGCTGGCCTGTTCGTCTCCGGGGCGGTGGATTGGAATCGAGCGGGACAGCTCAGATGCAACACAGAACCGAGCAATGGATAGGTACCCAAAGCCAATCCCAGCACATCACATGATGTGACAATAGCATTACAATTCCGTCGATTCTCAAAAATTCCGTGCACTTGGCTGCAGGCAGCACCGTTCCTTCATGAGCTGACGCCATGACGGCGCCGGTATGTTGTCTGGGGTGAGCACCCCGTCCCCAGACTGCCTAGGGCTTTCGTTACTCACAACCAACTGGCTGTGTGGCGATCACGACGTCGTCGTACCAGATGCTGCCGAGATTCGCGTCGTAGTCCTGAGCACCGATCTTCAGGACGGTGTAGCTGGGAGCCCAGCTCGTGCGGGCCGCGCCTCCTTCGCTGCCTTGAAAGTCGGTCACGTGCATATCCGTCAGCTCCGCGCCATCGACCCAAACCCGAAACTCCGAAGCTGCGCCCCCCCCGAAATAGGCTTCCAAGCAGTACCACGTGTCCGCCTCGAACTGAAAACCAGCACCCGTGAAGTCCGCCGGATTGCCGCCGTCGGTGAAACCGTTGGAGTAACGAGTGACCTCTCCACCTTCGCCGCCGATGAGATTCAAGTCCATCATGGCCTCGTCACCGGGCCCCTTGTTCGAGATCCCGAGGCGTAGCTCCGTGCCACTGTTGTCTCGTGCGGTCGCCCCTACCAGAAAGCCGCTGTGGCCGGTGATGCTCGACGTCGCGTTCTCCCAATTGATGAAGACGCGCACGTAGAACGAGTTGCCATCGACGGGAAAACCCGTCACCGGAACGAGGAAGGACCCCAAACCGACATTCGAACTGGTCGCTCGCACGGAATTGGGGGCGCTGTGGGACTTACTGCTGTCGATGACCGGCGCGATGCCTTGATCCTGCGCCCACTGCTCGTACTCCTCCCACTTCGCCGTATCGGGAAAGCCAGCAGCTGCATCGAAGTCGTCCTCCAAGACGACGGCAGCCGGGTCCAGCGTCGCGCCGGGCGAGTCCATGCCGGGCATGCCGCCCGTTGCAACCATGCCCCCGACCCCATCACTCGGAACGGCGGGATCACTCGGAACGGCGGGCTCGGCCGCTCCACCAGCGCCACCCGCCGCTGGCCCCTCGGATGGCACGTCGACGGGCTGCGCGGCAGCGCCTCCTGCTCCCGCCTGAACCGGTTCGTTGCCGGGTGCCATCGGTATTGGCGCCCCGGCTGGACCTGTGGTGCCTCCCGCAGCGACATCAGCCGGCATCGGGGAACCCGACGCCGGCATCCCGGTCGAGCCTTGCGCCCCCGGCAACGCCCCCACTGCCGGCTGCTGTGAGCCTGAGCCAGGTGTGCTCGCCGCCCCAGTTTCACCTGCTGCACCCGTTGCCGGCGCACCCGTGTTCGGCATTGCCGAAGTCACCTCAGTCGGTGCCGAGCCCGCCTCGTCAGCGCTGCACGCGTCGAGAAACAGAGCAGCAAAACCAAGGGCGAGAAACGAATAGCGGGGCATCGAGAACTCCATGCTTGAGGCAAGTCGTAAGGTAACCGTCTTGGTCTAGCACGAGGCCCGACGAACGAGCCATTCTCGAGTTCGGCGCTGACGAGCCGGATCAGAGCGCTCACCGAGGGCAAGAAGTCCTGCCCCGACGAACGAGAATTCCGGCATGACTGACCCTCTCGGCTTCGTGGTGCACCTCATCAGAGCAAGGATCCACGGTGCCACCTCGCGGGTGCGGTTCTTGGGATCGCATGCTCGCGTCTGCGCCCCCGGATGCGAAGGCACGAGGGCGCGCGGCGTAATGAACGCGGCAGAGCAGCGTGCTCTGACGGGCATGACACGCGCTGTTCGTCCTACGCGCCCATGGCCGAAAAATCGCCACAGGTTAACACGCAGCTCGGACCTCAGGTTCGCCGCCCACGATCCGTCGAGTGAGGTCGCATGACGACACCGTGGGACCTCCCCAACCTCACACATTCACCCACCCCACACAGATCGGACATACCCTGCTCACGAAAAAACCGTCATCGGCGCACCTCTCTCCGAGCCTCATCTGGCCCGGAGCACCCTGACACTGGAACGTCGTCCACAACGAGGCGTTCTCGCGATTGACTCGCGGCGATGCTGCGGAAATGCTCGAAGAATGCGACGTCTACTTCATCGAGTAGTGAGTGGGGGGCTTGGGGGAATGTTGGCAGGGGCGCTACTGGTTGGCTGCGCTGGGTCGGCCCAAGACGCGACGAGTCCCGATAGAGCCGCGAGCACGGACCCCGAGAGAGACGGCGCAGCGACCGCAGCAATGAGCGAACCGGAACCATCTGGGGCAGTGGCAACTCTGGACGTGCACGAGAAGGCCACACCGCCGCAACGAGAGCACAATCCCAAAGCACGCAAGCACGCACTCATGCGACGCTTCGACAAGGAGGACTCGACGGCGGGAGCACTGCCGCGACGCTGCCCTTCATCCGCCGCTGCCCCGACCGAAGCAGCTGTGCCGAAGACGACTCCGGCCGCGCCCGATACGGGGATCGTTGCCCCTGCGGCGCTCGATACGAACGCGGCCGCCACCCTGAACGCCACCGCCCCCACGGCAGCAGCTCCTGCAGCGACGGGCCCCTGCTTCCCGGAGCGAGCTTTCGTCGAGCGCCTGTGCTCGGACAGCTACCCCGGGGTGGCACTGGTACTGTTCGGCAAGTCGAGTCCCTGGACACGAGCGTACCTCAAGGGTCCAGCCAAAGCTTGGACGACGGCTCCGGGGGCCCAAGCCGAAGAGCAACTCTTCTTCCGCGAAGAGGTGTTGGTCCTCCAAGACCAACAGACCCCTGCAGATGGTATCCAGGTCAGCAGCGGAGCCAGTTTCTATGCCCTGCGCTGGAATGGAAGCTGCGTCAAGCTCACGGAAGAAGAGATCACCGATCAGCCCCCATGGCAAAAGGCGACACCGCCAGTCAACTGGCAGTGGCTGGATGACAACATCCAGGACGCACTCCTGGATGACGCCAAGGTCAAGAGCACCGTCACCAAGATGAAGAAGGCGTGTCGAGGCTCGGGCATGGGCAAGGCTTCCGGCGCTTGCGGAGCCGCTCAACAGCAAGTGACGGACGTCATCGTCGGTGCGGTCCGAGGCGGTCTCGTGCTGCCCGATCCCGCACGCCTACCCTGAACGCGCGTTCAAAATGCTCGGTCCGGGGGATCGACATCCTCGAGCTCCGTTTTCCGCGACCCTGAGCGAAAACCGACGTTCCCTGATAGGCTCCGCCGACCCGGCAGTTGCGTTCGGCGTCTCCTGCGAGGCGATGCCAATTCGAGGAGGCGAACGCGGTCAACTCACCGGCACACGGAATTGCGCACTGCGCTGCAAGAAGATTCAACGACGAGGAACGATGAGAACGACACCCACCTTGGAGCGAGACAAAGCCGAACTATCGTGTGACTCCGCGGGCGCAAGCCGAACGGCGGCGCGCTTCGCCGACGCTGTGCCTGGCGCGAGTCGTCCGACACCGGGGAGGCGCCGACTTTCGTGCGGCGCAGCTTCTGGCCAAAGCAGCCGCGCCCTGATGGCCGCACTTTGCGTCACTCTCGTTGCCTGTGGTGACGACCATGGCGGGAGTCGTTCCGAGACGCCCGACGCAGGGACCGACGTCGAGGTCACCGACGCGGCCACCACCGATACGACTTCGACGGATACCTCTACCGAAACGGAGAGCGACATCAGCGAGGTGACGGACGAGGACGGGACCGCGCCAGAAGGCGGCGCGGCGGATGAAGAGGCTGGTACTGCCGAAGCCGGAGCTCCGAAGTGGCCAGCCGCCTACCCCCGCGAAGGCCCGCTGAGTACCCTCGCGGTCGACCGCAGCGGCTCCTTCGATGAGAGCGCAGCGGACGACGTGAGCTTCCATCCGCAAACGGGCCAAGCCTTCGTAGTCGATGGCAGCCTGGACGCCGTGCGCGTTCTTCAGTTGGACGCAGACGGTAACCTGTCACCTGTCGGGGAGCTCGATCCCGCGAGTGATGTTGGCGAAGACTTCGACAGCGGGGGTGTCAGGAGCGTCGCCGTCGGCACGGAGCTCGTCGCCGTCGCGGTACGCGCAGCAGGTGCTTCGGACCCTGGGCAGCTGGCCGTGTACGAGGCAGATGGGCTCAGCTTCTTGGGCAGTATCGAACTCGGGATCTCGCCGGCCATGGTCACCTTCATCCCCGGCAGAGACGCGGCCGTCGTCGCCTGTGCAGGAGAGCAAGAGCGTGACGACACGGACCTCATCGTCGAGGACCCTCCTGGATCCATCGACGTCATCGACCTGAGCGGCGGAGTCGATGCCGCCGAGGTCACGAGTTTGAGCTTCGACGGCTTCGACGAGCGTCTGGCAGAATTGAAAGCGAAGGGCGTGCGCGTTCACGCTCTGAGCGGCGAATACTTCGTCAGCGGCGAAGGTGAAGTCAGCGTGAGCAGCGACCTGGAGCCCGAGCACGTTGCAATTGCCCCCGACGGTAGCAGTGCCTTCGTCACACTCCAGGAAAACAACGCCTTCGCGGTGGTCAGCTTGCCAGCAGACTTGAGCAGCGCCGAGCTCCTCGATCTCTTGCCCTTGGGGGTCAAGGATCACGCACGTGGACAACCCGCTCTGCAGCTATTCGAGGTGGAGAGCCGACCTGTGCTCGGCACACTGCCGGGAGAAAACGCCCAGGAGATCCAAGTCGGCGGTTTTTCGGGCCTCTGGTACGCCGCGGATGAGAGCACGGAAGCCGGCAAGATATTCTACGCCATCTCCGACCGCGGCCCCACCGCCGCTCCGAGCGACATCAACACGGAGCACGCTGGGCCAGAGCGCCCCCACTTGTTGCCCGACTACACCGCGTCGATTCAACGTCTGATCTTCGATCTGGAATATGGCGTCGTGTACGTGGATGCCAACAGCACCATCCCGCTATATCGCGCCGACGGAACGACACCCATCACCGGGCGCGCCAATGACGCGCAGCTGGATGCGGACGAGTTCCCCGTCGACGCGTTGGGCAACGCTTTGGAGTTCGATCCGTTCGGAGCCGACTTCGAGGGACTCCTCGTCGACCCTACCGACGGCTCGTGGTGGTTGAGCGACGAGTACCGCCCAGCGCTCTACAACTTCACCGCAACAGGTGAACTCATCGAACGATTTGTCCCCGCCGGCACTGCGGCAGCTGCTTCTGGCAGTCCCGCAGCGGGCGCGTTCGGGAGCGAAACGCTGCCGGCAGAATACGCGAGCCGAGGAGCTGGTCGCGGCTTCGAGGCCATCGCCTTGGATACGGACGAGCAAGTCGTCTACGCCTTCATCCAGACCCCGTTGGCAAACCCGGACGTAGCGGCGAGCGACGCGTCACTCGTCATTCGGTTGCTAGGTATCGACGCGGACAAAGAGAGCGCGACGTTCGGCGAGCCCGTGCACGAGTACGTGTACCTACTGGAAGCCGCCAACCACGCGACGAGCAGAGTCGATAGCATCGGAGACGCCGTGTACGCTGGTGATGGCAGGTTCCTGGTCGTGGAGCGCGACTCCTCGATTGATGCCCGAGCCAAGAAGGGCATCTTCGAGGTGGATCTGACTGGAGCAACGGACGTGCTCGCCGATGCCCCGGCTTTGGCCGACGGCATGACGCTCGAGCAACATACCCCTGACATGCTGGCTGAACGAGGCATCACGCCAGTGAGCAAGGTCAAGCTGGTCAATCCGCCATCGCTCGGCTACGTCCCGGGTGACAAGACCGAAGGCATCGCTGTGTTGGAGGACGGCAGCATCGTGCTCCTCAACGACGATGGCTACGGCCTGACGGACGACGAGGCCACGGGCGACGGCAACGCGACGTTCGCGACTCAAAGCAGCTTCCCCGTGCTCGGCGTCATCAGCTTCAACCGAGGCAATGGCATCGACGCATCCGACGAAGACGGGGAGGTCAACATCAGCCCCTGGCCCGTGTACGGGATGTACATGCCCAACGCTGTCGCCAGCTACGAGGTCGATGAAGCGACCTTCTACGTCACTGCGAACGAAGGCGCTCACCGCGGCTACGACCGGACACGCTTGGGGACAATGGCTCTGGACGATATGAGCTTCAGCGACGACGCGCTGCAAGAGCCGCAGAGCCTGGGGCGATTGCAGTGCTCGGCACTCGACGGCGATTGGGACGCCGACGGCGACCAGGACCGCATTTACGCCTTTGGCGGTCGCTCGTTCAGCATCTGGGACGAGTACGGCAACCTCGTGTGGGACAGCGGCGACATCCTGGAGCAGCTCGTCGCGGAAGCCACGCCGGAGCACTTCAACGCCAGCGCCACCGAAAATGACTTCGACACCCGCAGTGACGATCAAGGGCCACAGCCCGCTGCCGTCACCATCGGTGAAGTCAACGCTCGCCCCTATGCTTTCGTCGGGCTCGCGCAGGTCGGCGGTGTCGTCATCTTCGACGTCAGCAACCCGCGCCGTCCCGTGTTGGTCGATTACATCAACGCGCGTGACTTCGATGCGGAGTTGCCAAGCGAGGCAGCGGGCGACCTGGGGCCCCGAGGGCTGGCGTTCGTCGCCGCCGACGACAGCCCCACGGGCGAAGCACTCCTGCTCGTCGGCAACGGGGTCAGTGGCACGACGACCCTCTACCAGCTCGACCTCTGAACGGGCACGACCCGCGCCCACCCAGCTAACGCATGTTCCCCATTCGAGACGACAATCCCACGCTTCGGACGCCGGTGGTCACCATCGGCATCATCATCGCCAACTGCGTCGGCTGGCTGCTGCTCCAAGGCGCTGGAACGGATGCTGCTTTGGCCAGCTCAGTCTGCGAGTATGGGCTGATCCCCGGCGAGCTCACCCAAACCGCGACAGAGCCCGCGATCCGACTCGGGGAACATGCGTTGTGTCAACTCGAAGCTCGCCCTCAGTGGTTCACCCTGGTCTCATCGATGTTCATGCACGGGGGTTGGTTACACCTGATCGGCAACATGTGGTTTCTGTGGATCTTCGGAAACAACGTCGAAGACTCGATGGGGCGCGGGCGATTCGTCGCCTTCTATCTGCTCTGTGGTCTGGCCGCCGCTGGCGCCCAGATCGCCGCCAGCCCGTCGAGCAGCGTGCCGATGGTCGGCGCTTCGGGGGCGATCGGGGGCGTGATGGGCGCCTACATCGTTCTCTACCCACGGGTCGCTGTCACGCTGCTGATCGTGTTGGGCTTCTTCATCACCAGTGTTCGCGTGCCGGCGTACTTCATGCTCGGATACTGGCTTCTGTTGCAGCTCATCGGCGGACTGCCCCAACTCGGCGAGGTCGGTGGGGGCACTGCGTTTTGGGCCCACGTGGGCGGCTTCGCCGGGGGCGCTCTGCTTATCGGGCTATTCAAGGATCCCGCGCTGGTCGAAGAACACCGACGCTTGCTCAGGCGCCTGTGACGCCGTCCGTCAGCGGGCGATCAGTTCGGCGACGGACGCTTCGGAGAACTCCCACAAGCGCTGGGCGAGCTGCGCATCCTTGGCATGAGCGCTCGGCTGCGCGAGGTTGCAGTCGGAGAAGTACTCGCCGCTACACACGGCAACAGCAGGGTGGGCCGCAACATAGCACTGAGTTGCCGCACCCTGAGGGATCGTCTTACAAGCCAGACCGGAGACGGCTCGATACCCGTTGGCCAGGACCGAAGGCAACGTCCGTGTCAGATTGGTCACGATCACTCCAGGATGAACAGCGTTGGCAACCTTGCGGCTGCCGGCAAAGCGTGCCGCGAGTTGCTTGGCGAACAATAGATTCGCCAACTTCGACTGACCATAGGCGGTCCACATCGAGTAGCCGCGCTGAGCGGACAGGTTGTCGAACGCAATGCCCCCGCGCGGCACCAAGCGATGCCCCTCACTCGAGACGACCACGACCCGCGCACTCGAAGAGAGCCGATCAAGAAGCCGCGTCACGAGGGTGAAGTGCCCCAGGTGGTTAGTCAGAAACTGGAGCTCGTAGCCGTATTTCGTATCGATCCGCGAGGGCAACATGACGCCAGCATTGCAGATGATACCGTCCAGCTGGACACCGCACTGAAGTACCGAGTCGACACAGGATAGAACACTGCGCGGCTCCGAGAGATCACAGCTCAGAGGGACCGCGCTCGGTGCGACTCGCTCGCAGGCGCTGCTGGCCTTTTCCAACGTGCGACCAACAGCCAACACGCATGCGCCGCGCAGAGACAGAACTCGCAGTGTCTCCAACCCGAGACCCGACGTGCAACCCGTCAGCAAGAATGTCTTGCCTGCGAGCTCGAGCCCCTCGGTGACTTCTTCTGCCGTCGAGGAGTAGCCAAAACCCGATGGCCCTCTGCCCCGAAACCAACTCAGCACCGCCATCGAAGATGAGCTGTATTCCATCTGCACACCGCGTCAAGCACGGGCACCCACATGGCGCTACATTGACCCAGAAACGCCATCGCGAGCGTGGGAAGTATCTCCTCTGAAGACCTTGCACAGAGCTCGTCCTTTGCGTGGAACGGAAACGCGGCACACTGCAATCCGCAAAAACTTCCTAGCTCCGCGCGGGTAGCTGACTGATGCAGCCCATCTGCGTCACAACCACCAAGAGCTCGGCTCTGTTCATCTGAACGGTCCCCGAAGAAAACTCGCTCCCCGGTGCAAGCTACGCAACTCGAGTGTTGACCTTCAGCGCCCGGAGTACGACCATAGTTTTGCTACGAAAGGGGGTAGGTCCGGTGACACGAAACGGTTCCTCGAGCGCTGACTCAGCGCTGCACGCACAATCCTTCACCTCGGCAGATGCACAAGACGCCGTCTTTGCGTTCGAAGTGCTCTGCATGGTGGAAAACGCCCCTAAGGGGCTCAGTACCCGAGAACTCAGCGCGGAGTTCGGAAAGGAGCGTTCACTTGGCGACATTCGTCGAGCCTTCGACTGTCTGCAGGGCGCTGGTTTTCCAATCATTCGCAAGGATGGTCGCTGGCGTTGCCAGGACAGCGGTGTGGAGTTCTCCGGAGTCGAGCTGAGCGCCACGGAAGTCCTCTCGCTACTCCTCGACGACGAAGACATGCCCGTCACCTCACCCGGGCTGCTCGGTGGGGCGAAGGAACGCCTTCGGGATCGTCTCGAAGCCCGGCTGACACCAGACGGTCGCAGTTGGCTGGCGCGCCTGCGCGTCGGTCTGCGTCCCCGAGGTTCCTCCGAGAGCGGCGAGCGCCCGGCGCGGCGCTACCCCTTTTCGGATCTGAGAGGGCAAGTTCATGACTACGTCGTGGAGCTCGAGCCGCAAGTGGCCCACCTTGCCACGGACCACGTCTGGCATCCGACACAACGAGTACACCGTCTGGGCAACGGCGGGGTCTACATCACGTTCCGCGCCGCTGGCCTGGTCGAAGTGGCGGCCTGGGTCGGCAGCATGGGAGGGCGCGCACAGGCCATCGCACCGATCGAACTGGTGGCAGCAGTGATTGAATTGCACTGCCGCGGCATCGAGCGACACCGCGCAGGCAATGTTCATCTAGAAGATCTACGGGTTCCAGGTCTCTCCAGCCACCCACCAGCTTCGAGGGTGCTCGCCAAAGCCGGCCGCTCGATGCCCGCGCACTTGCTCCCGCCCAAACTCCGACGCAGCTCTTGAAGGCGTCACCGACTCCGAGGCGGCGCCAGGAAGCGCGACTAGCACGAACGACAAAACCAACAAATCCCAGACATTGAGCGCGACTTGGCACCGCATCCCGGCGTCTGTATCGGGGTCCGGCGCGGGACGGGTGTGCGTCGTCGCAGAGGCCGCTATACCTGCAGCATGAGCGACGCGCTGGCGGCACTGCACCCTGCAGTCGGGACTTGGTTTCGTGAGGCCTTCGCAGCACCAACCCGAGCGCAGGAGTTGGCTTGGCCGGCGATTGCCGAAGGTCAATCGACGCTGCTACTTGCCCCGACCGGCTCAGGAAAGACCCTCGCCGCCTTCTTGGTAGCACTCGACCGATTGATGTTCGAAACGCCGCCGGCAGAGCCGTGCACCCGTGTCCTGTACATCTCCCCGCTCAAAGCGCTGGGGGTCGACGTCGAGCGCAATCTCAGAGCGCCGCTGGCCGGCCTCAGTGCGGTCGCGCGCCGCGACGGCCACCTGGGACGCGATCATCATCACCCATTCGGCTTTCAAGTTGATCGCCGTTCCCGCCGCATTCGAAAAGCAGATGATCGAGGATGAACTGACCCTCTACGAGGAGC
>JBNKZR010000151.1:0-15716 GCA_050301735.1 Polyangiaceae bacterium
GTTCCAGCTCTCGACAGATGACGAACTTTAGACCGGCCAATTCCTGCTCTAGGGCTTTGGACGTCATCGTGAGCTCTGCCACGGGCGGGCCCCCCGTCTTCAGAGCCAGTTGGGCCGGGGTGTACGCCTCCAGCACAAACATTCCCCCACTGTCGAGACCGGCAACACAAGCGCGGTGCAAGCGCCGGCGCAGGTCGGGCGGGACGTGCGCCCAAATCGAGACGATGGCATCCCACGAGCCGGACCCGATTTCGAACGAATCGAGATCCGCGACCAGCGTGTCGATTCGCTGTCCTCGTTCTTCGGCGAGCCGTCGAGCCTTGTCGAGCCCGACCGCCGATTGATCGACGGCGACGACGTCGAAGCCCTGCTCAGCCAAGAACACCGCGTTTCGCCCTTCGCCCTCCGCCAAACAGAGCGCTCTACCTTTCGGCAATTGGGACACCACCGAGCGCAAGAAGTCGTTGGGCTCCTTGCCGTAGGCGTACTCGTCCTGACCGTATCGTTCGTCCCACATCTTCGTCGTTATAGGCGCACTTCGGCTCCGTCGACAGTCCCTACTCGAGACCGAGACGCACGGCGAAGAGGAGAGCCGGCCAAGGATCGACAATTCGTCCACGCCATGATCGCTCGCTCGACCCCGTTCAACGCGCTCGGGTTTCCTCCCAAACGGCGCGTCCATCACCAGAACCAGCGTATTTTTTCAATCTCGTCCCGTTCCACACCGTTCACCGCAACCACTCCACGACACAACCCCTTGACGCGTTCCACCTCGTCCGGTTGGCTGCGCCGTCTGGCTTGGAGCACGTCTTGTGACCACGCCATCAGACACTCGACATCCAACCAAAAGGGGAAGAGACCATGGCTTCAAAGATGGTGACCGACCGCATCAAGTCGGCCAACTGGGTGGCACAGGCCGCCGACACTCACGCCAACCGCATCGGCACCGAGCTTCAGTCACGCATGCAAGCGCAGCTCGAACAGGGTGAAGTAGCGCCCGATTGGAACTTGGTGTTGCGCCTGCTCGGACGCCACCTGACGAGCAATTTGGGCGATCTCCGTGCGACGGACGAAGCGCACGACCGCGAACAGACTGAAGACGTTGCCGCACGCAGTGAACGAGACAGTACCGTCGACAACCTCTACGCATCCCTGGTGGCGCTGCGCGCCGCGTTGGAGGCCAACATGGGAAGCAAAGTCGTCAAGGCGGCCGGCTTCACGGGGCGCACCCGCGAAGCTCCCCACGCGATGGTGCGAACCGCTTTGCAGGTCGCCGAGCGTCTGCCCCAGGTCACTGCCGGACAGTCACCCGCCGTCGCCGGTTTTCAGTTCGACGCGATCGCAGCTCAGGCCGCACTGCGCGACCAAGCCGGCGCAGCGGACGCCGCACTGAAGCGCCTGCAGCGTGAAGAGCGTGAGTCCGAGGCAACGCTAGTCGAAAAGCAACGCGCGCTCGACCACCACGACGAGCTGTTCACCGGCAGCGCGGGGGCGCTTTCCTTCCTGTTTCGGCTCGCCGGTGACCAAGAGCTCGCTCGCCGAATCAAGCCCTCCGAGAGTCGACCGGGACAAACGGAAGAACCCGTCGAGGCGCCGACTCAGACGAACTGAAGACGCCTCAGCTCGGCCGCTACAGGCGGATTTTCTGGCGGTCGCGCTACGAGGTCGGCGCGAAGCGCCGCCGCGAGTTCCGCACATCCAGCCCGGCTCATCGACCCCGGGATCTCTCCTGGGAAAGGCCGATCCACCGTGGATCGGCCTTTCCCGTTCCTGACCACTCCGTCCACCACGCTGGATCGCCAGAAGCGCCACGACGAAACGGGGAGGCAGAGCTGGCGGACTCGAGTTGGCGCTTCCAAGTCACCGCTGCCTGCCGTGCGGTATCGAGTTGGGACTTCGAACTCGATACCGCCACCGCAGAGCGGCTTTCGCGGAGCCCAGAGCGTGGCGATCCAGCGCGGAGTGGCGAGTGTCGCCGCGGCAGAGACGTTCACCGCGCCGGATCGCGGGGGTCGTCGCCGGAACGTCGCCCCTGCACAGCGGAGGCGAGGACTTGGACGGCAGACTCGGCCATGCCAGTGTGGCGACAGCGACTTGCGATCGAAAACACGAACGCGCCGCCAACACGGCGGCGCTGCCCAGATGCGTTGCGCGCGCCATCCGCCGCGGATCGGACGTTTCCGCCAAGGCTGATCGACTCAGCCAGCGCGGCCGTCCGTCCCGCGTTCGCGAATGGCGCTCGCCCATTCAGACCAGAGTCTCGAGCGCGGCCTCGATGCGTGAGAACTGCTCTGCGGAAATCAGCTGGCGCAAGATGTCGACGAACTGCGTCTGCTGAATGCCCGAGAAGACGTACTGCCAGCGATAGGCCTTGAGCAAAAGCGCGGCTACCTCCGCGTGCTCCGCCCCCGACAGCTCACGACCGCACACGTGTGCGAAGTATTCCGCGTCCCGCGTGCTCTGCATTTGGACAATCCCATCGACGGCAGCCACCAGATCGATCAGGTCGCTCACGGCGCCATCTCGCTCCTCCGCGCTCAGTTTGGCGTCCTCACGCCGCCATTCGAGCTCATCCAATACCGCGTGCTGGCTCTCTTCTTTCCAGTGGAACAGAAAGACATCCTTGAACAACTCGGACAAGCCTGGGTTCGGCGCGATCGACTGCTTGTAGTGCGCCTGAGTGAAGAGCTCGATCAGGCAGGTCAGTCCCAGCACGGCCCAGGTCGACTTGCTCAACACGGCATGGGCGACGTCGTCGGGCTGTGGCAAGAACTCGTAGCCTGGGGGCAACGCCTCGCTCGCGAGCGAGTCGATGCGCCGAAACAGCTCCTGGTGCTTCAGCTCTTCGTCACTGAAGCGAACGAGAGCCTCCAAAGCCACTTGATCGCCCAACCAGTGCTCTTGGCTGATTTCCAGAACCTTGGCGTTGATGAATCGCTCCACCAAGCCGAACACGTTGGCGTAGGTCCGGCCCTGGATTTGGCTCAGCAGTTGACGCTCCGAAGCGTTCAGGAACTCGAGATTGTTCACCAACGACAGACTGTCCGGCAGGTATTTCTCGTCGCTTTCGAGCCGACGGCCACGAATGACGTCACGCTCGATTTCCCAACGGATGCGCTTCGAATTGGTGACGCAGCGAAGGTATCGGGCGTGAACCTGAGCGGCGGCGTCCTGCGCTTCGGTAGAGGGACGCTGTGAGGCGGAGGAACGCTGCGAGGTAGAGGATGCTGATGAATTGATCATGATGATTTTCCTTTGGTGTTTGTATTGGATTACTATTCAGCTGAGTGATTGAGTGGGGTTCGAGGCGCGGGTCAGTCCGCCTTTCGGGCGAAGAAGTTCACTGCGCTGAGGTGGAGATCGCCGGAAACCTTGGCCCCTGCGCTCGTGCCGTCGAAGCTCAAGAAGCGGCGAAGCACTTCGCAGTCGCGGAGCCCGGCATCTCGTGCCAACTCTCCGAGTTCGCTCTCTTGCAGGGCGCCGCCGACACATGCCGACCACAAGTCGGGGTCGCTCCGCACCTCGAGCTTCAGTTCGCGTTGCACCACCACATCGGCGAGGTAGAGACGCCCGCCGGGGCGCAGCACGCGGTTGATCTCGGCAAACACCGAGCGCTTGTTCGGGGCCAAGTTGATGACGCCGTTCGAGATCACGACATCGACGCTGGAGCTCTCGACAGGCAACTGCTCATACAAGCCAGCCCGTATCTCGACCCTCGCTTGTAGCCCCGCCTCCAGGGCGGCTTGGGCAGCGCTTCGGCGCATCGCCTCGGTCATGTCGACCCCGATGGCCCTACCGCTTGGCCCCACCCGCTTGGCCGCCAACAGCAGGTCCATACCGCTGCCACAGGCATGGTCGAGAACCGTCTCCCCGAGGTGAACGGGGCCGATTGCCAGTGGGTTTCCCACGCCGGCGAAGCGCGCCGTGGCTCGCGAGGGCAGATCCGCCAGCTCCTCGGAGTTGTAGCCGAGATAGTTCGCCGCGTACTCGGGCCCTCGGTGGAAGTGGAAGTCGCCCTCGGGGCTGAGGGCAACCTGAGTGTAGGTGTGTTGAACTTCCTGCCGCAGTCGAGCGACATCGAAGTGGATCGGACAAGTAGCAGCCATGTCAGTAACTCCAGGTGAGAAGCCCGCCGTGTTGCGAGCGACGCAGCCACCTAGAGCAGGTCCCGTGCCAATCCTCGATCCAGAACAAAACCCTTTTGATTACAAATCTTTGAAGCCAGGGTTCGCAGAGTCTATATTCGCCATATCTAACAACTCGTGAGATTTAACAAACTCACTTGCGAAATCTCGTGAGCCCGTCGACGATGGGGCATGCAGGTGCAAAACCCCTTCGCGAGCATCGCCCCGCCCGAAGAAGACCCCTTGCTCCGCAGCCTCGTGGAGGGCACGGCATCGGCAACCGGCGAGCGCTTCTTCCGCGACTTGGTCACCAACTTGGCGCGTGCGCTGGGTACCAAGGGCGCTTGGATCGCCACCTTCGAACCCAAGCGCCAGGTGCTTGACGCCATCGCGTTCACGATGGACGGCACCTGGGTCGAGGACTACAGCTACGATTTGGCTGGCACTCCCTGCGAGACCGCCATCGAGCAACTTCGCTGCGTGCACATCCCAGAGCGGTTGATCGAACTCTACCCCAACGACCACGACCTGCCTCCGGCAGACGCCGTGAGCTACCTGGGGGTTCCGTTGCTCGATAGTGAGGGCCGCGTGATCGGACAGCTAGCGGTCCTCGACGACAAGGTGATGCCGGAGAACCTTCAGACGTTGGGGATCTTTCGAATCTTCGCCAACCGCGCTGCAGCCGAGCTCGAACGCATCAACGGCGAGCGAACCATCCGGGAGCGAGAAGCCCAGCTGTCCCGATTGTTCGACAGCGCGATGGACGCCATCGTCAATCTCGACGCGGACTTCAACCTGCTGCTGTGCAATCCAGCCGCGGGTTCACTTCTGGGACTGACGGCGGCCGCGAGGGGCGGCGGTCTACGTCAGCGATTGACGCCGGACTCGATGCAGCGTTTGGAGCGGTGTGCGAAGGAACTGGCTCGGCACGGCGAACGTCCCAGCCTCTGGCTGCCAGGCGGGCTCACCGTTCAGCTCAGCGCTGGCCAACGTTGTATGGTGGAAGCCACCCTGTCCGCGTATGAGAGCGATGGCCAGCCGCGATACACCTTGATTCTGCGCAACGTCGAGGAACGCCTTTCGGCCGAGCGCAAGATCCAGACTCTGACGGGACAGACCGAGTACCTGCAACGGGAAGTCGAAGAACGGGGCAACTTCGACGGGATCATCGGTAGCTCGGAGCCCTTACGCGCGGCACTGGAAGAGGTCGAGCGAGTGGCGAACACCGATGCCACCGTCTTGCTGCTTGGCGAAACGGGTACCGGCAAGGAGTTGTTCGCTAGATCGATTCACGCTTCGAGTCCGCGGCGCGGCAAAGCGCTGATCCGCGTCAACTGTGGAGCGATCCCGGAGAACCTGATCGAAAGCGAGCTCTTCGGTCATGAACGCGGCGCGTTCACTGGTGCCACGACTCGTCGAGAGGGGCGCTTCGCGCTGGCAGACGGCGGCACCTTGCTGCTCGACGAAGTGGGCGAGCTGCCTCTCGCGCTACAACCGAAGCTGCTGCGTGTGTTGCAAGAGGGGGAGTTCGAACCCGTCGGCAGTTCCCGCACGCGCCGGGTCGACGTACGCGTCATTGCCGCCACACATCGCGACCTGCCCGAGCTCGTTGCGCGCGAGCAATTCCGGGAAGACTTGTACTACCGGCTCAACGTCTTCCCCATTCGCATTCCCCCCCTGCGTGAGCGATGCGAAGACATACCCACCTTGGCGCAGTCGTTCATCGACAAGTACGCCTCGCGTATCGGTCGCAAGTTGTCACCACTGTCCGCCACTGATGTGGCTCGCTTGCAGAGCTACCACTGGCCCGGCAACGTGCGTGAATTGCAGAACGTGCTGGAACGTGCCGTCATCGTCTCCGACGACGGCAGCTTGCGACTCGATCGCGTCCTCCCTGGCGGCTCGAAGCGTTCCCGAAGCGCCGCCACCAATAGCCCCGCAAGGGCGATCCGCACGGCCGCGGAACTCGCGGAGCTCGAACGAGACAACATCGTGCAGGCGCTGGAGCAGGCTCATTGGAAGGTCTCCGGCGCTGGGGGCGCAGCAGAGCTGCTACAGATGAACGCTTCGACTTTGAGTTCTCGCATGCGCGCCCTCGACATCCGTCGCCCTCATCGCTGAAGCCCGCTGCAGCTCTAGCGTCGCTAGCGAAACACTTTGTGGAGCACGGTTCGGGCGGCGTGCCAGCCGCACATGCCGTGCACGCCGCCTCCCGGTGGCGTCGATTGAGAACAGACGAACAACCTTCGATTCGGTGTGGTGTAGGGGTTCAGCCTCAGTGCGGGGCGGGCAATGAATTGGCGAAAGTCGTTCACGCCACCGGTGATGGCTCCTCCCACGTAAGCGGGATTGTAGGCTTCCAACTGCCGCGGACTGGTCGAGTGGCGCGCCAAGATGCGTTCGCGAAAGCCCGGCGCAAAGCGCTCGACCTGCGCTTCTATCGCTTGCGTCCTGTCGACGTCGCAGTTGCTGGGCACATGACAGTAGGCGTACGCCGTGTGCTTTCCTGCCGGCGCCCGCGTGTCGTCGACCACACTCTGTTGCGTCAGGATCAGATAGGGGCGTTCGACGACCTCGCCCCGGAACATGCGTCGCTCACTATCGGCGATCTCCTCGAACGTCCCTCCGACGTGCACCGTTGCGGCCTCCAGGCAGCGCTCCGCTCTCCACGGAATGGGCCCATCGAGTGCCCAATCGACTTTGAAGACGCCCGGACCCATTCGAAAGCGCCGCAGCCGCTCGACGTAGCTTTGGGGCAACTCCTCGCCGGCAACTTCGACGAGTTGCTTCGGTGAAGTATCGAACAAGACCGCCTTCGATGCCGGAAGTTCACTCAGCGAGCGCACCTCGTGGCCGAGCTCGAAGTCCACGCCCGCCGCACGGCACACTCGCTCGAGCGCTGTTGCGATGCTCTTGGAGCCGCCTCTCGCCACTGGCCAAGGGCGCAAGTGACCTGCTGCGAGAAACACCAACGACAGCCCCGCGGTCAGCAGAGACGACAGCGGCAAGATGGAGTGCCCTGCGCAGCCCGCAATCAGCGCCTTGGTCTTCGGCTCCGAAAAGCGGCGAACCAAGTGAGCGGCAGACCACAAGCCGTGCCATCCGAGGCGCGCCATGCGCAATGGCTGACGTGGAAAGCTGAGCGGCGAAAGAATGTCCGAGAACAGCGGCTCACCGCCGTCGACGATTGGCCGAAGCAGGCGACGGTACCTGCCGGCATCTGCCTCCAGATCGTACGCCGTGTCCTCCACGCTGCCCCAGAGCACGGCGGCATCGCCGTCGTCCAAAGGATGTGCAACCGACGCGCTGGGATAAAGCCAATCGAGCCCATTGTCCTCGAGTTCCAGCGCCTCGAACGCTGGTGAGAGACACCCCGTCGTGTGAACGGCAGAGCACACGTCGTGCAAGAAGCCCGGCAGCGTGAGCTCCGCCGTGCGAGTGCCTCCGCCGATTTCGTCGCGGGCCTCTATCACCAATACCTTGACCCCCCGCCGGGCCAAAGCAGCGGCGGCGGTCAGTCCGTTCGGTCCCGAACCCAGGACGATGGCGTCATAGTCAGACACACCTTCGTATAGAACGCTGATGCTCGAGCACCAAGGTCTCCGACACGGACGACCCCTGACGCGCGGGAAGCACACGTGGCGTATGCTCGACGAGCAGCGGATTCTCCGGCCCACTCGAGAATGCCGACCGCCCACAAACGACCAAGGGCCGCCGAAAGGCGACCCTTGGCTGCCGGAATGCCACGCGCGAGTCGCGTGACTTCGAGCTTCGACTTCAGCCGGCTTGGAACTCGAAAGTGAACGTAGCGTCACCCTCGCGTGCATCCGGAGGATCGAGAGCCAGACCGTCCATTGCCTGAACGATGCACTGCCCCAGCGGGGCGGGTGCGGTGCTCTCCGGCGTGACTTCAGCACCGGTGATGGCGCCCGTCTCGGGCATCACGGTGCAGTGGACGACGACGGTACCCGCCGCAGCCTTGTCCTGCTTGAGAACGTCATCGTAGCAGCTCTTGATCTGCGACGAACGCGTCTCCAACACGGCACGGGTTGCGGACTGGTAGTCTTCGGGGCTGCGAGCGTGGAAGGAGCAAGCGCTCAGACCAGCTGCCAGAACGAGTAGGCCCGGTACGAATCGAGTGTTCATGATCACTTGCTCTCCTCTGCGGGTGCGGCTTTCTCCTCAGCGGCGGCAGTCTCCTGAGCCTTCTGAGTCTTGACTGCGGTGGAGACGATCTTCTCCTTACCGGTGTTCGGGTCGACCTCGACCTTCTTCTGGGTCACGTCCTGCTCCAGAATCAGGAACTCGACGCGACGGTTCCTTTCGCGATCAGCTTCCGTCTCTTCGGGAGAGACCAACGGCTTCTCCTCGCCGTAACCGACGGAGGTGAGCTTCTCTGCGGGCACCCCGCCCTTGTCGACCAGGTAGGTCCTGACGGCCTTGGCCCGCGCCTGAGAGAGCCGCTTGTTGTGCGCGTCACTGCCCTCGGTGCTGGCGTGACCGCCAATCTCGATCTTCTTGACGTGCGGGTTGTCTTTGATCACCTGCGCGACTTCATCCAACAGGCTGAACGACACGTCGAGAATCGTCGAGTCGTTATACGCGAACTGGATCTTCTCGTTGATGACGATGCTGTTGTCACGCATCTCCACCCTCATGGGCTTGGCCGGTTCCGGCTCAGGCGGGGGCGGGGGTGGGGGTGGCGGCGTTCCCAGGATGGTCAGCGCGGCCTTGTCACTGAATTGAGTTGGGCCGCAGGCGGCGGTAGCCAGCAGCGCGAGCGCCAACCCACCAAACAAGCCAAGTCGGCACGTTGCTTTCAACGGTTTCATATTCACCTCTCGAACCGCCCAAAATGGCTGGGCAAGCTGCGCATGTGGTGCCTCGATTCGTTGGCCGAGGTCAAGTGCAAGCGACAAGAAACTCCCAGAGGCTGACGTCATTGTGGCCGCAATGGAGTTCACCGGGGACGTTACCCCTCGACTTATAAAAGTCTTGGAGCGTATCGGGCCGGTTTGGACAAGTACTGGTTTTTCCTCGAATACCTTCCGACCACAGCACGTCCTAGTAGGCCGCGCCACGCGCCATTTCGAGGGCGCGTTCCCCAAACCACTGGCCCGCGGGCGGTCCGCCCGCACATTCGCCGTCCGACTCTCCGGGATTCTTGACCCAGATGTAGGCGTCGAGCCGTGGGTTACCAGTTTCGGTCGTGGGCTTACGGCCGAGCGCGCGGCCCTCGGGGTTGCACCACTGATTTCCCTCTGCGGGACCGTTGCCGTTTCGGCTCGAATCGATGACGTAGTGCGTATCGCCAATCAGCCCGACGAGCTCGTCACCGTAGGTGATCAACTCCTCGTCGCCGATGTAGTTCGACACGTTCAGCGAAAAGCCACGGGCTTTGGCAATGCCCGCTTTGCGAAGGCGTTCGGCCATCTTGTCGGCTGGAACCCAACGCGGGTGTCCCGCGTCGATGTACACGGCGACGCCGGGCAACGCCTCCAAGGTTTCCACGGCATCCGCAATCAGCGCCAAGCGCCCCTGCTGGTCCTCCGGTGATAGGCACTCCTCGAGATGGGCCAGCGCGTCCGGCTCCAAAATCACGACGGCGCGACGCGAGGCCGTGATGCCGGCGGCGAGGCCGCGGATCCACGCACGATACTGCTCAGGATCTTCCGCTCCGCCCGCCGAGTACTGACCGCAATCGCGATTGGGCACGTTGTACGCAACGAGCAACGCAGCCTTGCCCCGATTGTGAGCGGCCTTGACGTAGTTGCCCGCGACAGTCTCGATCTCTCCGCTCCACTCGCCAAACCAGCGCGCTTGGGGCGTGTCTGCGATCTTGGCGATGAGGGCCGCATCGGCCGGATTGTCGCGCTCCAGGCGCCGCCGCGCCTGGTCGGCGTTCGTGTACGGTGGAACGAAAAACTCGACTCCTTCGAACGGGTTGCCCGAGACCTCCGCGATCGGTGCCGCGGCAGCCGCTGGCGCCCCGGCGGGGGCGGAATTCGCCATCGCTCCACCACGCGAACAACCGAGCAAGAGGAACAACCCGAGTAGTATTGGGCCGCTGAGTGTCACCAATGCCCCGAGCCGTCGCGGCGGTGAATCAGATTCGGAAGAACGATGCATCATGACGGCGGACCCTACACCAGCGATTTGACCGTCGCCATGCCGCGGCGAGTGCCCAGCGCCGCCCCGGTTGGGAACCAACCCATCTCGGGATCGCCGTGGTAACAAGCCTGCTGGACACTGGTTGGTCCGCGCAATCGCACGGTTTGCACCGCCCCGACCCCGGGCTAAGCTTCCTTCGGCAATCCTTGCCAAACGCACCCAGGACATGAGCCGAGAACCAAACGAAAACCCTGCCTTCTCCGCTGCCGCCCAACACGGTTTGTGGGAGTTACTGGGCATCGTCACGAAGAACTGGTGGGTGATCGCCCTCTTGTTCGTCTTGGGCGCCGTAGGGGCCGGCTTCTACTCGTACGGACAGACGAAGATCTACCAGGCTCAGATCACCGTGCAGATCGACCCCAGCCCCCCCAAGCCCCTAGGGCAAGAGGTGCAGAGCGTCGTCGATGTCGGAACCGGCTTCGTCAACAACCGCGACTACTACAAGACGCAGTACGACATCCTCAAGAGTCGTACCCTGGCGCTCAAGACGGTGCAGCGGCTCGGCTTGCAGCGCGACGACTCGTTCATCCAAAACCTGCCAATCGATTCGGCCACGTCGGATCTCGAGCTCACGGACCGTGAGCGACTGGAGCGCGCCCGCCAGGAATTGCAGAGACGCATGACGGTCAGCCCCGTGCGCGAAAGCCGGCTCGTCGAGGTGTTGTTCGAAGATGCCGAACCGGAACGAGCAGAGCGCATCCTGCGGACCTTGGTGGACATCTATGTCGACGACAACGTCGACTCAGTGTTGGCCTCCACGAGCATCGCAGCAGAATGGCTGGACGAGCAACGACAGAAACTCAAGAACGAACTGAGTGACAACGAACTGGCGCTGCACGAGTACAAGAAGGAAAACCAAATCCAAGCTGTGTCGATGGAAGACCAGAACAACATGCTCCGGGATGAGATGCACCAGCTCAACCAGGCGCTGACCATGGTCCGCACTCAGCTACAAACACTGCAGGCCCGCTACGAACAGTTGCAACAGGTGAACGTCACCGACCCGACGGAGCTACCGGCAAAGGAACTGTTGGACAGCGAAGTGCTCAAGGCCTTGCGCGCGGACTACATCCGCGCCAAGCAACAGCGCCAATCCCTACTCGGAGCCGGCAAAGGAGAGAAACACCCCGAGGTGCTCGCCGCTGCCTCAGTGGAGAAGATCAGCCGACAAGCTCTGCTGGCGGAGGTCGACAACATTCGTGAGGCGTTGCGGCGGGACATCGCTGGCAAGCGGCAAGAGGAGGAGGGCCTTCGGGGACTCTTCTCTCGCGCAAAAACCCAGGCCCTCGAACTGAGTCGGCTCAGCCTCAAGTATCGGCGTCTGGAGCGCTCCAAGAACAACACGGAGAAGCTCTACGACTTGGTCCAGGAGCGCAGCAAAGAAAGCGACCTGACACGACACATGCGTTTCAACAACATTCGCGTGATCGACGATGCTCTGGCATCACGAGTGGCCGTCAAGCCGCGCACACCGTTGAACGTCGCCGTGGGGGGCGTGTTCGGTCTGTTCCTGGGCTTCTTCGCCGCGTTTGGACGCAACGCTCTCGACCGGACTTTCAAGGGCGGGGAAGACGTCGAAACGCACCTCGGATTGACGATGTTGGGCGTGCTACCGCTGACCTCCAACCCAGGCCGTCGCGCACGGCGCGGGCGGCGCGCGATCCTCGGCGACGAGCTCGTGATCCACCGAAAGCCGAACAGCAGTGCGGCCGAAGCGGCTCGTGCCCTGCGCACGAACCTGATGTTTACTTCGCCTGACAACCCGCAACAGCTGCTGATGATCACCAGTGGCGGCCCACTCGAAGGCAAAACGACGGTCGCCTGCTGGGTTGCCACGGCCATGGCACAAGCGGGCAACAAGGTGCTGCTCGTCGACTGCGACCTGCGACGCCCCCGACTGCACAAGATATTCGGTCGCCCCAACGACCGCGGCGTAAGCACGTATCTCCTCGAAGAGAGCTCGATGGACGATGATGACCTGTCGACAGAAGTGTCCCACCTCGACGTCATCACCGCCGGACCGGGTGTGCCCAACCCCGCCGAGCTGCTGCAAAGCGAGCGCTTCAGCCACCTATTGGCCAAGTGGCGAAAGCGCTACGACCGCATCGTGCTGGACACACCTCCGGTCAACGCGGTAACCGACGCCGCGGTGCTGTCGACCAAGGTGGACGGCGTCCTGCTCGTCGTTCGCGCCCACAACACCACCCGCGATTCGGCAAAACACAGCGTCAAGGCCCTCGTCGACGTGTCCGACAACTTGCTCGGCGTGGTGCTCAATGCCCACGACGAGAGGCGCGCGGGCTACGGCTACGGCTACGGCGCCTATCGCTACCAGTACTACTACGGCAACCGCCCCGCTCACGAATCAGAAGCCTCGGAGACGAAGACGTGACCCAGCGAGGCACCGGTGCGTAGTTACCTCGCGGCGTTTGCGCTAGCGTTGGTCTCGGCAGCGGTGCTCACCCCACTGGTTCGGGTCGTCGCGCTGCGGCTCGGTGCTGTCTCGCGGCCAGGCGGACGCAACGTCAACGAACGTGAGGTGCCGCGTCTGGGCGGAGTTGCCATCGCGGCCAGCGTGCTGGCACCGTTGGTCGCTCTCTTTTTCGTGGAGTCGGGCGTCGCCGTCTCCGTGCGAGACAACCTGGACCGCGCCATCGCCCTTCTGGCGGGCGGCCTCCTGTTGTGCGTCGTGGGCGCAATCGACGACGTATGGGGAGTGCGCGCCAGCTACAAGCTCGCGGGCCAGGCAGTTGCCGCCGCCATCGCCTTCCATTTCGGGTTTCGCATCGAAGGGGTGGAGCTTCCGCTGCTCGGCACTTGGTCGATGGGGGTATTCGCCCTGCCCGTCACGATGCTCTGGATCATCGGAGTCACCAATGCCGTCAATCTGATTGACGGCCTGGATGGCCTGGCCGCAGGAGTCGTGTTCTTCGCAGCGGTGACGAACTTCGTCGTCGCGCTGTTCGGTTACCAGAACACCGGGCAGGTGATGGCTGCGTTGCTGATGGCTTCGCTCATGGGCGCCCTGATCGGCTTTCTGTTTTACAACTTCAACCCGGCACGCATCTTCATGGGCGACTCGGGAAGCTACTTCCTGGGCTATCTGCTGGCGACGAGTTCGATGCTCGCACCGATGCAAAAGGCCTCGACGACAGTCGCCTTGCTGGTGCCGATGGTGGCCCTGGGAGTACCCATTTTCGACACGCTGCTCTCGATGCTGCGCCGCTACCTCGATCGGCGGCCGCTGTTTTCGGCCGACCGCGGCCACATGCACCACCGACTGCTGGACATGGGGATCACGCACCGTCGCGCGGTACTCACTCTGTACGGCGTCAGCGTGGCGCTTGCCGGCGCTGCCACTGCCATCGCTCTTGGTCGAGATTGGAGCGTGGGCTTTGCGCTGGTGGGAGCCAGCGCCGTGCTCGTCGGACTGGTACGCTTCCTCGGCTACTTTCAGCTGGCTCACACCCGACACCGCCGACAGGCGCGGATGCACGAGCCTCAGGTGCAAAAGCTCATCGCGCTCGTCCCCCAAACGTTGGACCACTTGCAACACCTCGACCGACGTGAGGGCCTCGAGCAAGCGCTGACACACTTCGCTCAGCAGGCAGGGTTTGCCGGGGTGATGCTGGAGCACGACGGCGAGGCGGCACCCGTATGGACGAGCTCTGGTGCGAACTCAGCCGTGGGCTCAGTCGCTCGTTTTCGAACTGCCCCAGGGCGATACCTCTGCTTCTTTCTGGACTCCAAGCCCGCGCTGCCACCAGAAGCGGAAGTCTTGGTACAGCTCGTCGTCGAGCGCTGCGCAGCCGTCGATCGTGCGGCGCAGTTGCACTGGCTCACTGCGGAAGAAGCGACAGCAACTGCGCAGGGACTCCCCGCACAATCATCGGGCAAGCCAGCCCTCGCCCATCGCGGCTAGGGGGGTGTCCCAAGAGTTCACGAGCGGCGACGGCGGAGCGACACCAGCGCGAAACCGAACAAGGCGAGCGCCCAAGACGCCAGCGCGTTTGGACCGCTGGCAGCCGCGGCACAGCTCGATGAGCCCTCGGAGCCACCCTGCGTCCCGAGGGGGATCGTGGCGTTCTCGTCGCTGTTCACGTCGTCTTCTTTTGCTTCTTCGACGTCGTCGATGCCCCCCGCCGACGTATCCTGAGCACTCTCCGATCGGCTGATCCCTTCGGCATCGACGTCGATGCGTTCCTCGATCACCGCGACGATGACCGGGGGCAAGCAGGCGCGCTCCACGTCAGCCCACTCGTCTGGGCCGCCCTCGGGCACCTCTTCGCAGGTCCAATCGTCCATGCAATCGGCATCAGTGTCGCAGGGAAACACCTTCGGAAAGCAGTAGTTGACCGTCTCCACCTCGCAAGCCTCATCGGCGCCGTCGATGCTCTCGGGTTCCTGAACCGGGCCTGACAACGCCGGGTCCAAGTCCGTGCTCGCCTCGTCAGGCGCGGGCTCCTGTGCGGATACGCCACCGGACTTGATGTCTTCGCTCCCGGTATCGGCTTCCCCGGACGATGTGTCGACGGACGACGAATCCTCCGCATCGGGATCGGAACTCGCACTGTCCGAACCGGTCGAGCAGGAGCCGGAACTTCCCCCAGCCAAGCACCCGTAGTTTTCGTCGCAGTCCGCGTCGACTTCACAGGGCTCGACCACGTACACGCACTCGCGATCTTCGACCTCGCAAGTAGCTGGCGATGGGCAATCCGAATCCGAGTCGCACTCGAGCCGCGCCGGGGCGCACCAGCCCGACGGCTCGGAGGCCACGGGCTCACAATCCGCGTTGGGTGGGCACTCCGGTGCATCATCCACATCCAGCTCGCAGACATAGCCTTCTTCACAGTCGTCGTCCGAAACGCATTCCGACTGCGCGCGAGCAGATGTCGCGCTCAGAGCGCTCATCAACAGGGCAGGAACAACAAGAGATCGTCGCATCGTGCAGGCCTCACTCGGGGACGACGCGCGCGTTGGACGCCACGCCGCTCACTTTGGGTACTCGGCGGGGCAACGCTCGCATCGGCGGCGCCTCGCTCACGCATTTGGTTTGCCAACTGCTCGCGAGCGTGTCCAAGCCAATCATACCCACTAAAGCACATTTCATGGGTCGCATTTGCGTTCATATGTGCAAATCTGAGCATGTTCATGCCTCTGGACTTCGAGCACGTAGCGCGGCAATTGCTGCGCGCCCTGCGCGGAAAGCGCTCGCAAGCGGCGCTTTCGCGACGTCTCGGCTTTCGCTCCAACGTCGCTGCCAAATGGGAGTCGGGACAACGCATGCCCACGGCGGCTTCAGTCTTCGACTACGCCCGACAGCTGAACAGAGATGCGAGGCATGCTCTTGCCACGCTGAACCCCAACGCTGCGGCCGCCCTCGGGGCGGGGGCGGAGCCCCATTTGGCAGCATGGCTCGAC
>JBNKZR010000152.1:0-15661 GCA_050301735.1 Polyangiaceae bacterium
GGAGGATCGGCGTGGCAGCCGGCGACGAGCAAACTGAACAAGACTCGCGCGCCCCTGCTGAGCTTGGGATCGGCACGCAAGCGATATCCCGCCGCCACCCGCTGTCCGCAAAATTGGCAGAGCCGGTCGTGCCGGCGGACGTGTCGTGCGCAGCGAGGGCAGGGCATGAGGGCGGAGTGCGTTGGCGAGGACACGGCCTCAACTCTAGCCGCTCCGTGGAGCTCCGAGCCACGCCGGGCCGCGCGCGCCTCGCCAGCTGGTCCAGATTATCCTGAAAAATCGGACAGATGAGGAGACCCGCTGCGCATTGGGGCGGGCTTGGTTGCAGTCGGCCGGCGGCTTCGCCCAGGCGGACTCGCTCCCGCACCGGCGCGGCCGAAGGGCCCGTGAGCACAGACAAAACGGCGGGGACACCCGCAACTTGACTCCCGAGTGTGCCTGCGGCGATAAGCCTTCACGGCTGCGTTGGCGCTTCGCCGCGAGAACGCTAGCCTGGCTCTCCCAGATGTCACCTCAGCAACAACGGTACCGCGTCCTCGATCGAATCGCCGCCGGTGGCATGGCCGAGGTCTATCGCGCCGAAAGTGCCGGCCTCGAGGGGTTCAAGAAGACAGTCGCCATCAAGCGCGTCTTGCCACACCTGTCGGAGAAGAAAGAATTCATCGGCATGTTCTTGGACGAGGCCCGCCTCAGCGCGCGCCTCAGCCACTCGAACTGCGCTCAGGTCTTCGATATCGGTGTGGGCGACAACACCTACTTCATCGTCATGGAGTACGTGGATGGCGCCGACCTGAAGGCCATTCTGGAGCATCTCGCTCAACACGAGCGCCGCATTCCGCTGACCGTGGCGATGTTCATCTGCTGCCGCATCTGCGACGCGCTCGCTTACGCTCACGAGCTGCGCGACAGCCGCGGCCGCGTGCTCGGTATCGTGCACCGTGACATCTCGCCTCCCAACATTCTCATCACGCGCTACGGCGAGGTGAAGGTGGTGGACTTCGGCTTGGCCAAAGCGAATTCCCAGCTCGAGCAGAGCCAGCCCGGCGTGATCAAGGGCAAGTTCAGCTACCTCTCGCCAGAAGCGGCGCTGGGTGAGTCCGTCGACATGCGCGCGGACATCTTCGCTGCCGGTATCCTGTTGTGGGAAATGCTCGCCGGGCGCCGCCTCTTCCTCGGGGAGACGGACTTGCAGACCGTGCGCCAAGTCCAGTCCGCGCAGATCCCAGACGTCAAGAAGTTCAACCCCAACGTCACCCCCGAGGTGGAGAACATCTTGCTGCGCGCCCTCGCGCGCGACCCTCGTGAGCGCTACCAGTCTGCCCGCGAACTCAGCATCGACCTGAACAACGCCTTGTTCACGATAGGTCAGCCCGTCTCGGCCTTCGACGTCTCCAAGATCGTGCGCGAGACGGTGGAGGAGCGGGACCGTCGTAAAGCGCGTCAGCGTCAGTCGATCATCGGTACGTTGATTGAGGATGCGATGATGGAGTTCACCTCCCTCGATCCCAACGACCGCAAGAACAAGTCCTTTCGGACCTTGCATTCGACCACGTCGACCTTGGCGTCGCAGCCGCTGGACGAGCTTTCCAGCGGTCAGGAGTGGAGCGGTAGCCTCGGTTTGCAGCGCCCCAGCGTCACCGACGCCTCCACGTCGGGGTATTCGGCCGGCAACCTCGCAGCGTTGGAGGACGAGCCACCGATGCCCATGCAGCCATCGTTGCCGCCGCAACAGCAATTGCTCAATCCCCGGGTGGGCTTGGCGGCGCCTGGCGTTCCGAAGTTCTCGACGCCACCGCCCATGCCCTCGAGTGTGCCTCCCGCCGTTCAACCCAACGTGACGTCATTGACGCCACCCAAGGGCGCGAAGCCCGTCGCTACCAGCACCTGGGCGATCGTCGTGGTGTTGGTGCTCGTGGCTGGCGCGGCTGGGGCGTTTCTGAGTGGCGCCATCCAGTAGATAGGACGCTGCGGCCTCGAGCTCATGCCGCGCAGTGTATCCGGCACGGCGCAGTGTGTTCCTCGCAGCGTATCCGGCGCGGCGCAGCGTATCCGGCACGGCGACACCACGGGCGCGAGCTTGGCTTGCGCCCCGTGGTTCACGTGCGAGTGGCGCGGGCTTGGCGGCTTTCTGCGCTCGCGTGAAGCCGCCAAGCGCGCAGGTCAGTCGTCGTTGTCGTCTTCGAGATCGTCGTCGTCTTCATCATCGAAGTCGTCGTCGTCTTCGTCGGGCTCGTGCAATTCTTCGTCGAACTCGTCGTCCGAAGAAAGCTCATCCTCGTCGGGGTGCTTTTCGCCCTCGCCACGCTGCTCGCGGGCCTTCTTGAGCTCCGAAGCAAGTTGCGCCTTCTCGTTCTGCACCCGTTGCATGATCTGCGGCTTGGGCGCGATGATCAGGCTCATGGTACGCCCCTCCATTTGCGGGCGTTGTTCCACGATAGCAATGTCTTCGACGTTGCTGATCAGCCAATCGAGCTGCATGCGTGCCCGCTCGGGGTGCGTGATCTCACGACCGCGGAAGCGACAGGTGCATTTCACCTTGTTGCCCGACTCGATGAATTTGCGAGCAGCGCGCAGTTTGACGTTCAGGTCGTGATCGTCAGTCTTGGGGCGGAGCTTGATTTCCTTCAGCTCGACGACCGTCTGCTTCTTCTTTGCTTCGCTGGCGCGCTTCTTCTCTTCGTACTTGTAGCGGCCGTAGTCGAGGATCTTGCACACTGGCGGACTGGCCTTGGGGTTGACCTCCACCAAGTCGAGGCTCTTGGCCTCTGCTTTGCGCAGCGCTTCTTGCGTCGGCATG
Organism: Polyangiaceae bacterium; assembly: GCA_050301735.1. Classification (GTDB taxonomy): domain Bacteria; phylum Myxococcota_A; class Polyangia; order Polyangiales; family Polyangiaceae; genus SZUA-265. The sequence continues at coordinate 2,798 of JBNKZR010000152.1, forward strand.
ACGCCAAGCATCGTCCCGTCGTCGAGCACCACGCGCACTTCGGGAACGCGGATCCGATGGTTCACTCGGATTTGCGGCCCTCGGGTATCGCGAAAATTGCGTCGTCGCATTGCCATGATGTGCGGAACTTCCTCCTAAGATATTCGGTGAACTTGCCGAGCGATTGAGCGCTCGGTCCCAAGTGGCAGAGCCGCCAGGCCCTGAAGGTAACGAACGGCTGCAACGGCCGCCTGAAAATCGGTTGCCTTCGCGCGCGACCCCGCGCGCACGAAAGGGACATCCACGCGTTCGTCGCTGGCGCCCCTGCCCGCGTCTCGCCCGAGTGCCATCAACTAGCCATCACGGAAAACGAGCTCTCTTCGACCCACAGCCTGCCCCTCGCAGGGCTGCGGCAACCACGTCGTCTCGGATCTCGGTGTATTCCGACTGCGCCAATCCGTGTGTTCCCAGGTTGGGATGCCCAACCGCGGGATACACGAACAGGGAGCGCAGTAGGCGCGGGCAGAATTGAACTGCCGACCCCTACAGTGTCAATGTAGTGCTCTACCACTGAGCTACGCGCCTGAGACTTCCGAAACAGGCTGAGCGCTTTACGACGGGGGCTAGGTGGTGTCAAGGAACACAATCGTGGGGTTTCGCCCGCCGCCCGGTGCAGAGCTCCTGAACGTCTAGTCACCCGGTAGGGAGCCGCGACTCAGCCACCCTGTACCCCCTTCGCCGTGTCCGGGCCCGCCAGGGTTCCAGGCTCTCCTTGCGCGGCATGGACAAACCCGGTATGAGGCCGCCCCCTGGAGGAAGATTGAACCCCAAGGTTTTCGCGTATCAGGCCGTGCCGCCTACTGAATCTGGCTCTGCCGCACCGAGTCAGGCACCCGACGTTGCTCCCGAAGCTCCCGCTGGAGGCGCAGGTTCGTCGTTGTTCATGTTCCTCATGTTCGTGCCGCTGATTCTGCTTCTTTTCTGGCAGACGCGCTCGCAACAGAAGAAGCAGGAAAAAGCCGTAGCCGAGTTGAAGAAGGGTGACCGTGTCGTAACACAGAGCGGTCTCGTCGGGCGGTTGCTCGAGCTTGACAGTCGCTATGCCCGACTCGAACTAGCGCCGGGCGTCAAAGTCCAAGTGCTGCGTACGAGCTTGTCTGGGCGCGACACCGAAGATTCCGCCAAAGCGGGTGCCGAAGACAAGTCGGCGAAAGAGTTCGAGAAGAAGTAAAGACAACTGACCCTGCCGCGCAGCAGATGCAGCGCTCTCGAGGGTGGAGCTGGATAGACAGTGGTTCATCATAACCTTGCATACATTCTCGCAGCCGTATCGCTGCTGCTCGCGGTGCTCGGCTACGCGCGCAAAGGCCGGAAGGCGCCGCTGTGGCTTGCTGCCATCTGCGGTTTCATTGCCGCTGCTTGCGCCTACTACGATTCGTTTTGGGCGATGGTCGTATTCGCGACGTTCGCTGCCTGGGCGGGCATCGTTGCCACGAACCTCGTCGACCACGGTTGGCGCGTGCGCGCCGGTCTGGTGTTTGGCATTGCGATCTTGGCTGCCATATCGATGTGGCCGACGGTTTCGTCGATGAGTGGCGGCAAGCTGCCGCTGCCCCAGTACGTTGCCGAGCGCGTCGACTTCAAGCTCGTCGCGGGCCTCGATCTGCGCGGCGGCATGCGCTTGGTGTACACCGTCGACGTGGACGAGGCGATCCGCGATCGTCGCGACCGCCGCTACGAAGACATGCGCCTCGAGCTGGCGAAGATATTCGACCTGCACGACGGCGACGACCGACCCTCGGAGGAGGTCTATCAGAAGCTGCGTGATGTGGTGGAGCTCACGCCCAGCAAGACCGACTCCAGCGCCATCGCTCTGGATGTCAAAGAGGGCACCGATCCCGCCAAGATCGACAGCAAGTTCCTCAACCTCTTCTCCGGCGATCTGACGTTTTCGCGCAGCGATGACCTGCGCCACTACGACTTCCACATGAAGGAAGCCGCAGAGACGGAGATCCGCAGCACGGCAGTGGCGCAGGCCAAGGAGATCATCCTGCGTCGTGTCGACGAGCTCGGTCTGCGTGAAGCTGCCGTCTCCACCCGCGATGAGGACATCATCGTCGAGGTTCCCGGTCAGGACGAGGCGACATTCGACGAGATCCGCGAAATCATCAGCCAGACGGCGCGTCTCGAGTTCAAGCTGCTGGACGACTCGACGGACTTCTTCGGGCCTATGGCGCGGGACAACACGACCCAGCTGCCGGCGAACATCGATTTTCGCGCGGAGACGGTCACGGTGGGTGTCGACCCCGAAGGCGACCCCATCCGCAAGACGACGACTTATCTCTTCGTCGAGCAACAGAAGGACGAGACGAGCAAGGAGTCCCTGGCTCGACTCAAGGCGTACACGGAGACCCTCCAGCTTCCCGCCGATCGCGAGCTCGGCTACGAGATCGTCTACCAGACGAATCCCGACACCGGCCAAGAGGAGGAGACGGGCTGGCGCACCTTCCTGCTCAAGACGCGAGCAGAGGTCACCGGTGACTTGATCCGCGACGCCATCGCCACGCCGGACCAGAGTTCTACCTCCCTCGGCGGCTGGTACGTCGCGCTCAACTTTACGGACGCAGGTGGCGCCATCTTCGAGAAGGTCACCCGCGAGAACGTGAAGCGACGCTTCGCCATCATCCTCGATGACCGGGTGGAGAGCGCGCCGGTGATTCAAGGTCCGATCCCCGGAGGCCACGCGAGCATCACGATGGGGTCGAGCGACCCCCAGACTCAGCTGCGCGACTCTCGCAAGCTCGAGCTGGTGCTGCGTTCCGGTGCTCTACCCGCGCCCATCACCCCTTCGAACGAGCAGCACATCGGCCCATCGCTGGGTGAGAGCTCGATCAGCTTGGGGGTTCAGGGGGCCCTCGTGAGCTCGATTCTCGTGCTCGCGTTCATGGTGCTCTACTACCGCAAGGCGGGCTTGGTCGCCGATACGGCAGTGGCCATGAACTTGTTCTTGCAGCTGGCGGTGCTGGCGACATTCGGCGCATCGATGACGCTGCCCGGCATCGCGGGCTTGGCACTCACCATCGGCATGAGCGTGGACTCGAACGTGCTCATCAACGAGCGCATCCGTGAAGAGTTGCGCGAAGGGCGTAGCCCACGGGCAGCGGTCGAGTTGGGTTATGGCAAAGCGTTGTCCGCCATCGTCGATGGGCACTTGACGACGCTGATCTCAGCCGTGGTGTTGGCTCAATTCGGCACCGGTCCGATCAAGGGCTTCGCGGTGACCCTCATGGTTGGTGTGACGACGAGCATCTTCACCGGTGTGGTTGTCTCCCGATTGCTCTTCGACTTGTGGGTTCGCCGCATGGACCGCACTGCGAAACTGGACATAGGTTGATTCATGCAGCTCTTTCCCCACGGTAAAGTCTACGGTTTCATGGCCCAGCGTAAGCTGTGGGCCGTCACCAGCCTGATCCTCGTTGCCGCGTCGGTCATTGGCATCTTCGTCCCGCCGGGGCCCAGCATGGGTACGGACTTCAAGGGCGGTACTGAAGTCGAGGTCGCCTTCAAGGGGGGCGTCGGTGACGATCAGCTGCGCAGCGCCGTCCAGGGTATCGGCTTCAACAGCCCGGACGTCATTCGCGTCAACGACGACGACAACCCGAACCGCTTCTTGATTCGCGTTCAGGAGGTCTCGACGATCGACGAAGCCGCTCGGACCAAGATTGAAGAAGCGCTCTGCTTCGGAGACAAGCTCGACGCCGACAAGTGCCCCGAGGAGGTTCAGGCGAGCGAGGTGAAGTTCAGCCCGGGCGGAGAGAAGATCACCGTGCGCTACCGTAACGCTCCGGATTTGGAGCGCGTCCGAGAAGCCATTGCTTCTGGCGTCGGTGGTGTGGCTCTCAAGGCAGGCGACAACAACCCTTCGCTGCAGAACGAGCGCGAGAATCGCGTCGAGATCCTGCTCAAGAGCAAGGGTGATCAGTTGATGGACGGTCTTCGTGACGCTCTGGGTGCCGAGATCGTTCCGGAGCACGCTCTGCGCATGGAGTGGGTGGGACCCAAGGCGGGCGCCCTGCTGCGTGACGCGGCCATCAAGAGCATCGCCATCGCGCTCGTCTTCATCATGGTCTACATCGCGTTTCGCTTCGATTTGCGATTCGCTCCTGGTGCCGTGCTGGCGTTGTTGCACGACGCGATCATCACCTTTGGCGTACTGATCCTGCTTCAGAAAGAGATCAGCCTGACGACCGTGGCAGCGTTGCTCACGATCGTCGGTTACTCCGTCAACGACACGGTCGTCGTCTACGACCGCGTGCGCGAGAACCTGGGCAAGCTGCGTGGGACGGCGTTCCGTCGCATCATAGACATCAGCTTGAGCGAAATGCTCAACCGCACGGTGTTGACCTCCGGCACCACCATCTTCAGCTTGGCGGCCTTCTTCTACTGGGGCACGGGTGCTCTGAAGGACTTCGCGTTCACGCTGATCACGGGCCTAATTCTCGGTACGTACTCGTCGATCTACGTCGCGTTGCCGCTCACCCACTGGCTTGACCGCAAGTTCTTCGCCAAGATCGCGCCCCGCAAGCCACGCGGTGCCGTGCGGGCCAAGAAGGCGGAAGCGGTCGTCTGAGTCGACGACTGCCCGCCCCGAGACCACGACAGCCGCGTGCTCAGTATCGAGGCGCGCGGTCGTCGCAATCTCGCGTGGGCGACGCACCGTCCGAGGCGCTCGCGGCGGCCCTGATGCCGCAGTGGGTCGCCCATGGGCGCGTGCGGTGAGCCAGATGCGTTGTCGCTGGCGTCTACCCTGCATGATTGCGACACCCGGAGCGCACCGCGCCGAGTGGGGCGTGATTCGAAGGAGGCCCGATGAGCGATAGCCAGTGGGAACGAGGGATGAGTGGGCGGAGGAGGACCTGGTTCCGTTACCTCGCCGTGATCGGGGTGTTGCTGCCGCTCGCGTGCACGGACGATGACGCTGCCGAGGAGGGCGAGGGTCGCGACTCGACTGACACGGAGGCAGATGCGAGTGCGCAGGGCGTGCCCTCATCGGTGCTTGACGCAGGAGCCGGTGACGCGCTGGAGCCTCCCGACGCAGGCGGCGGCGAGTCCACTGCGGATGCGGCCATCGTGCTTGCGCCCGATGCGAACACCGCGATCGGAGTATCGCCGGGATGTGCACCCAGCGCGACTAGTCCGTTCGTGCATTGCGTGGGGCAGTCGCTGGGCTCTCCTGTGATCGAAGACTTCGAGGCAGGGGACTACGCCACGGTCGCGCGACAGAACGTGTGGTTCGAGTACGACGACGGGAGCGACGGCAGCCTGCAGGCGGAGGTCGAAGAAGACGGGGATTCCTCCGTGCTACACGTCGTTTCCACTGACTGGACGATCTGGGGTGCGGGCATGGGCACGCTCTTGCACGCGCCTCAGAGCTGCGACGACTACTGCATCATCGATGGTTCCGACTTTCGAGGGGTACAATTTCGAGCGCGCGGCAGCGGCCGTTTGAGGCTGCGTTTGGCGACGAGTCAATACACGCCAGTGGACGAAGGCGGGGCCTGCGAGCTGAGCGGTGAAAGCTGCTATGACTGGCCAGGAGCGAACGTCGATCTGTCACCGGACTGGCAAACGTTCTCGCTGCCCTTCTGCCGACTGACGCCTGAAGGTTGGGGGATTTCCAGCGCGGACTTCCAGCTCGAGCCCGCCCATCTGGTGGGATTGCACTTGCGCTTCGACAATTCGCAGCCGTTCGAGTTGTGGTTGGATGATGTGTCCTTCTACGGGGATGCCGACGGCGGCGAAGAGGTGGACGCGGGAGATCAGGGGGCGGATGCGGGCAGCGACGAGTGTCGACAGCCGTGCCCGCTCGAAGCTGCGCCGAAGGACGCGATCATCGAGCCCGAGGACACGTCACTTGCTTTGTCCGACGAGCTGAGCCTGCACGTCTTCGAGCAGGAGACGACCGGCGACTGCGGTTCCCTCACGCGGCGATACTTGAGCTACGTGCCGAGCTACTTCGAGCCGTCTTCGGACGCGCCGATCCTTTTTGCTTTGCACGGGAGTGGCGCCAACGCCGAGACGACCCAAGAGTTGCAGGCCCGCGGCGGGCTGGACGAGTTGGCGGAGCGTGAGGGCTTTGTCGTCGTCTATGGCAACGCGGCGCCTGGCGCCTACACTGACGCGAGCCCCTACGTGCCCAACTCCGGCGCCTGGCGACAGGACTCCTACGACGATGGGCAAGTCGACGACGTGGAGTACCTACGTTTGGTGCTGGGGGATCTGGCGGCGCGTGGCGTCACCAGCGGGGATAACGCCGTCTATTTGACGGGCCTCTCCAACGGCGGCGGCATGGTGCTGGCGGCTGCCAGGCGAGCACCGGAGCTGTTTTCGGGGATCGCGCCTTTCATGCCGTTCGTGGGCTGGTCGCCTGCCAGCGTGCCGGACCTGAGCGGCACCCCTTTGCAGCGGGTGCTGTTCGCCTACGCCCCGGACGACCCTGGCCTGCCCCCGGCCTACACACCCGTGCTGGAGGAACAAGCGGCAGCTTGGGCTCAGGCCCTCGGGATCCCTCAGAGCGTCATCGACGAGCCGGTCGTGGTCGAACTCCCCGACGTCGTCGAAGAAGGAAGCGACTACGAAGGGGATAGCGCGGCGGCGCTTGCCACACGCGACAGCCGGGTGGTGCAGCTGGACATGAGCGATCCCGAAACGGGTGCCGAGCTCCGCGTACTGCGCTTCGACCGTGCTGGACACTTCTGGCCCAACCCAGTTCAGGATGAGGCTGATTGGGTGTTGGATCGTTGGGGATTCCGCAACCAAGACGTCGACGCTTCGATCGCCGTTTGGGAATTCCTCATACAGCAGCGAGCGCCGTGATGCGCGAAGCAGGGCGTCACTCACACTGCTGGCCTAGAGTGAACTCCGGGTCGTCGTCGGGATATTCGGGGTCGAGACACAGCCCTGCCGTGCCCAGGATGGCCTGAACGTCCGCCGGCACGATGAGGCAGAGCCCGTCCGGGTGTAGGCAGTCGTCGTCGCAGTTGCAGCGTTGCATGCAGAAGCCCAAGTCCTGACTCCCGCTGCCTTCCTCGACGGCAAAGGTGCAGATGGGTTCACCCGGACCCGACGGTGTGGGATCGTCCGAGCCGCAACCGATCTCGCTGAGGTTGCACCAGCCGGTACAGACCGCAAAACCCTCCACGATGGGTAGGCAAAGCCCACTCGCGCAGGTGTCCGCCGTCGCATCCGGATCACACTCGGCGCCAATGGGATCGCCCGGCCTGAGCACTTCCACGCACGCTCCAGTGCCCAGATCGCAAAAGCGATCGCCGCAGTCCGCATCGCTGCGACAGGTGGGGCGGCAGAATCCCGTGTCCAGACTGCTCGAGTCGCAGGCGATGTCCGAGCGCCCGTGGCATTTGCCCGCTGTTGCGACTCCATTGTCGCAGGCCTCGAGGCAGAAGGCTTCCGTATCAGTGACCTGCACGCACCTGGCGCCGGCCCCGGTGCAGACTGACGGATCGGCGAGGCAATTGCGTGTGCAGTAGCCGCCAGCCGGACCACCGCCGAGCCATTCGTCCGCTGAGCTCTGCATGCAGCGGAACCCGTTGTTGCAATCGTCATCCGTTTCGCAGGCGGAGCCGATGGTTCCGTTGGTGAGGGTGCTCAGATTCGGGGTGTCGTCGACGTCGATCGTCGTGTCCGGCGGACTCGCCGGCGGCGTAACGTCCTCCTCGGTCGGGTCCTCCAACATCACCGTCTGGTCCGGGGCGTCCGTTTCAGGGCTGGGGTTCGCGGCTGCGGCCGTCGGATCCGTCTCGGCGAGGTTGCTCGCGTCCACACACAGCCCCGAAAGACAGGTCAAGGCGTCGTTGCAGGTGTCGTTGGGATAACATGAGCAACGTTCGTCGCCCGTCTGGCAGTCGGGCTCGGGTTCGATGTCCGTGGCCGAGTTGCCGTCGCTCAGCGCCCCGTCGGTGAGGGCCTCGACGTCGGTATCGGTGCCATCGCTCGAGTCCGTCGTGTCGTCGTTCGAGGGCGTGCCCCCGTCGGACTCGTCCTGTGCCGTGTCGGTCGGCGTGGGCTCGATGCTAGACCGTGAGTCGAACTCGTCCGTCTTGCCTGCGAGCAAGCACCCGCTCGGAACCAGGCCAAACGTCATCAGACAACCCAGAGCAATGCGAGAAACTCCAGGGGACGATCGCTCCTTGGTGAACACCCTCATCGAACGCAGAGTATGGCATGCCGTTGCCGAACGGGAAAACCGTGCTGTGCGTCCGGTTGCTGCTCCTGTCCTACTTCATGCGACACCTTCGACCCGCAATCGCTCTGCAAAGCGCGCTCGCAGCTGGGTGACGGCGCGTTCGAGTGCGTCTGCTGCGTAGGGCGTTGGTGCGGAATGACCCCAGACCGGACCGGGCCACGCTGCATCGTCCGCCGTTCGCACGACGTGATGCACATGGAGCTGTCTCACCACGTTGCCCAGGCTCGCCACGTTGAGTTTGGCGTTGGGATACGCGGCGGCGAGCGCCCGGCTAGTGAAGAGTGATTCGGCGTGAAGCGCTTGTTGGTCGTCTGGCTCCAGCTCGAACGGCTCGCTGATGTCCGCTCGTCGGGGGACCAAGATCACCCACGGATACTTGGCGTCGTTCATGAGCAGCACGCGGCAGAGCTCGTAGTCGCCGAGCGCAACCGTGTCTGCTTGCAAGCGCGGATGCAATTGGAACATGTGCCCGAGAGTACACCTGGTAGTCGCGCTCGTGCTGCGGCTTCGGTCCAACGCCCTGGTCCGCCGTCCATCCGTTCGGCGGGGCAGCAAGTGCCCGGGATCGGCCAGTGTGCGAGAGCAAATTCGCAGCCACGGCGCGGCGGTCGATTACCGCCTTGTCCCCTGCGAGGCGAGCAAATATCGTGCGCCGGATGCTGTCTGAGGTCGCCACGCAAGCCCCGAGTCGTCGCCTAGCCAGCGCTTTGGGTCTGTCGGGTTGCGTTGCCGAGTGGTTGACCCTGCGTGGTCACACCGACGTGGAGGCGACGCGACGTTTTCTCGAGCCCCGCTTGGCGGAGCTGTCGGCCCCCGACGAGATGTTGGACCGCGGCAAAGCGGCCGAGCGCATCGCGAGCGCCATTCGTGGGAAACAGCGCATCGTCGTGTATGGGGACTATGACTGTGACGGGATAACGGCGACCGCGATCATGACGGAGGCCCTGCGACAACTGGGCGGCGAGGTGCGCCCACTGTTGGCGAGTCGCTTCGAGGGCGGCTACGGCGTCTCCTCCGCAGCTGCGGACAAGATCGAGCGCCTGGCCCCCCAACTGCTCATCACCTGTGACTGCGGTTCTTCCGATCACGAAAGCCTGGAGCGACTGTCGGGAGCGGGCATCGACGTCGTCGTGATCGATCATCACTTGGTGCCCGAACGGCCGCTGCCGGTGTTCGCGTTTCTCAACCCCCATCGGCCGGAATGCGGCTTCCCCTACAAGGGACTCGCCTCCTGCGGCTTGGCGCTTTCCGTCGCGGCCGCGGTGCGCAAGGAGCTCGACGCTCAGTTGGACGTGCGGCAGTGGCTCGATCTGGTCGCGGTGGGCAGCATCGCGGACGTCGCGCCGTTGGATGCGGACAATCGTGCATTGGTGCGGGCCGGTTTGAAGGCGTTGTCGCAGTGCCAGCGGCCAGGCTTGGCCGCGCTGTTGGAGCTGGCGAACGTCTCTTGCGCGGGGCCATTGACGGCGCGCGACGTCGCGTTTCGCGTGGCCCCGATGCTCAACGCCCCTGGGCGCATGGGCTCCCCTGAGCTCGCGTTGCAGCTGCTGCTCGCTCGCGAGCAGTCGACTGCCGCCGCGCTGGCCGCCGAATTGGCGGACGTGACTGCGCGCAGACGGCAAGAGCAAGACCGAGTGCTTGCCGAAGCTCGCGAGCAAATCGAACGACACGGCTTTGATAACGACGCAGCCATCGTGCTCGGTGCGCCCGGTTGGAATCACGGGCTGGTTGGCATCGTCGCGGGGCGTTTGGCGGACGACTACGGGCGTCCAGTAGCGGTCGCGGGATTCGAATCCGCTCACGGTCGTGGCTCGGTGCGCGGCCCGGAGGGTGTGCGGCTGCACGACGCTTTGAGCGCGTCCAGTGAGTACCTGACCCGTTATGGTGGGCATCAGGCGGCCGCGGGCTTCGAACTCGCGCAGGAATCGCTCGACGCCTTTCGTGAGGCGTTTACTCGGGCCGTGGCATCCCAGGGGCCCGCTCGCGAGCGCGAGCAAAGCGCCGTCAGTGTGCGGCTGGGGGCGGAGGACTCTCCTGAACGGGTGCTGCTCGACCTCGACCGCTTGGAACCGTGCTGGGACGACAATCCGAGGCCCAGTTTGGAGGTCGTCGGCACGGTGCTTTCAGCGCGTGAGGTGGGTGACGGCCATCTGAAGCTGCGCCTGGATCTGGGGCGCTTCACGTTGGATTGCTTCGGTGTCGCGCTCGGCAGTGGCGCCAACACGCTGAGTGGAAAGGTCCGAGTCGTGGGGGACCTGCGTCGCAATACTTTCCGCGGGGTAACTCAGCCTGAGCTCTTCCTTCACAGCGTTGCCCCGGCGGAGACCACTGCCGCAGACGCTGGCGCAGTCGTCGCTGCTGTGCGATGACCCAAATCCGATGAGCGCACTGATCGAGTTTCGAGGGGTCAAGAAGGCCTTCGGCCCGAAGGTGATCTATGACGACCTGAACTTGAGCATCGAAAAGGGCGTCGCGTTCACGATCCTCGGTGGCTCTGGCGTCGGCAAGAGTGTGATGCTCAAGATGCTGATCGGATTGTTGCGGCCGGACGAGGGTGAGATCTACTTTGACGGTCAAGAGGTCACTCACCTGAGCGGCGACGAACTCGCACAACTACGCCGACGGATCGCCATGCTGTTTCAAGCAGGCGCGCTGTTCGACTCGCTCAGCGTGATCGACAACGTCGCCTACGGATTGCACGAGCACTTCCACGACACGATGAGCGAGGCCGAGGTGCGTGAGCGCGTCGCGTGGGCCCTCGAGCTCGTTGGCTTGCCGGGCATCGAGCAGATGAACCCGGCTGATCTTTCTGGCGGCATGCGCAAGCGTGTGGCGCTGGCGCGGGCGATCGCGCTCCACCCCGAAGTGGTGCTCTACGACGAGCCGACGACGGGCCTCGATCCGATCAACACCGCGCGCGTCAACCACCTGATCACGGGCTTGCAGAAGCGGCTGCAGATCACCAGCGTGGTCGTGACCCACGACATGCGCAGTGCGTTTGCCATCAGTGATCGCGTCGCGATGGTGCACGGCGGTCGCATCATCTTCTCCGGCACGGTGGCGGAGGCCAAAAGCTGTGAAGACCCGCGGGTGGCCGACTTCATCGTCGGTCACGCACCGGTCAAAGAGGACGTGGAGACGTTGCTGAACTCCTGAAGGTTGCGCGCGCGGGCGTGGAGCTTCGTTCCTGACGCCCGGAATCGGCTCGGGTTGGAAGTCCAGTACCGGATTGCGTCTGTCCTCGAGGCATCGCGACTCGCGTGGCGGCCGGCGGTTCGGGCTCCGGCTCTGGTGGCGGCTGTTCCCCCGGGATGCGGACCTCCAGAAACAGGAGATTCAGCGATTGGGCTCTGCACTTTTTCGAGCTAGATAAACCTCGAACACGATGGCGTTGCGCACGGAAGTCAGAGTCGGGATCTTCGTTGCGGCGGGTCTCGCGGTCATGGCGATGATGGTCTTCCTGATCGGGCAGACGCACCGCATGTTCGAGACGAAAGCCACCTACCTGGCGGAGTTCGAGGACGTCGAGGGCTTGAACGCAGGCGCTCAGGTCCTGATGGGCGGCGTGAACATCGGGCACGTGGCGCAGGTCTCGTATCCCGAGGATGCCATGCGTTCAGAGGTGCTGGTCGAGTTGTCCATCGTGCGCAGCGAAGCGCGCCGCATCCGCGAAGACAGCCGCGTCAAGGTCGCACCCAAAGGCATGCTGGGCGACAAGCAGATCATCATCACCAAGGGCACGATGAGTGAACCTCAGATCCCCGAGGGCCAGAAGATCCCGTCGTCCCAGGAAAGAAGCCTGTTCGCCCAGGTCGAGCAGTTGGGGGAGAAGTTCGGCAGCGTGCTCGGCAACTTGGAGAAGACGAGCGGCGCTCTCGCCCAGGAAGACTTCCACGACGACATGCAGACGAGCATGCACTCGGTGCGCAGCGTGCTCGAGAACCTCGATCACGGCAACGGCTACTTGCCTCGTTTGCTGAAGGACAAAGACGAGGCTGAGCGTCTGTCCCAAGCGGTCAGCAACTTGGAGCGGAGCACCGCCCAGCTCAATCAGGTCTTGCGTCGCGTCGACCAGGTGCTCGCTCGGGTCAACGAAGGGCCGGGCTTCGCCCACGACGTCGTCTACGGCAAAGAGGGCACGGAGTCCGTCCAGCAGATCGGTCATGCTGCCGAAGAGATCGCGGTCACCTTGCAGGGGATCCGCGAAGGCGACGGCCTGGCCCACAGTCTCTTGTATGGGGGGCCTGACGACACCAACACCGAGCGAGCGCTCGCCGACTTGGCTGCCATCACCGGTGACGTGCGGGAGATGGTGCGCGACTTGAAGCAGGGCAAGGGGACCTTGGGCGCGCTGATGGTCGATCCGTCGGTGTACGAGGACCTGAAGGTTTTGCTCGGCAACGTGCAGCGCAACGAGGTGCTGCGCGCGCTCGTGCGCTACTCGATTCAGCGGGACGAGAAGCGCCGCGTGCCTGCCCCCCAAGATCGAACGCCCGCCTCTGCCACGGCCAAGGGCTCGCTCTCGACCGACCCTTGAGCGGCGAGCGGTGCCTTGCGCACGGTGCCGTGCGCACGTTGCCCTGCGCACGGTGCCGTGGGCTCAACTGTCGAAGCGACCCCTG
>JBNKZR010000153.1:0-6767 GCA_050301735.1 Polyangiaceae bacterium
GGACCGTGACTCCAACTTTGGTAAAAATCACCTCGAAAACGCGCCACTTTTTCGCATCGCACGACCCTTCCTATGAAAGTTCTTTCTGAATTCAAGCACTGGGCCGGCCGACGCGTCCTCGTCGAGTGATGGGGTGTCGGCCGACGCCCCATCACTCGACGCCTCGCCGTCTTCGTCCGAAGCAGGATCCATCGCTCCGGTGGAGGAACCTTCGTCTTCGGCGTCGGCCGATGACTGTTCGGATTGTTCCGCGTTCGAGTCCTCGCCTTTCGAGTCCCCGCCGCAGGCACTGAGAGCAACCAGCGCGAGGGCCACGCTAGATGCTGAGGTCCAGAATGTTTTCATCATTCGCAGCCTTTCCGTGAAGTGTTGTGCGTTTGTGGGCCGGACTGAGCTTGCGCCAGCGGTGGGCCCAATGTCCACCTGCGGCCCACACAAACTGTTCTCAAAAGAGAACACCGAGCCCCTCACTCACAAACCAGCTGCGCACAGTCGATTTCGTCCGACCCGTCCAGGCAGTCGTGCTCTTGATCACATACGTAGCGCTCGGGCAGCACCACTCCCGTCGTCTCGCAAGTAAACGGACTGCAATCGGCCTCGTCCGAACCGTCACCGCAGTCGTCGAATGTGTCGCACTCCCAGAAGTCCGGAACCTCGACGCCATTGTCACAGGTGAAGCGTCCGGGACAGCCCTCCTCGTCAGAGCCGTCTTCGCAATCGGCATCGAAGTCGCAGACGTAGGCCAGCGGAACCTCGTCACCCGACTCACACTCGAAGTCTTCGCAATCGGCCTCGTCCGAGCCGTCCAAACAGTCGGTTTCGCCGTCACATCGCCAGTTCTCGGGCAAGTACTCGCCCGAACCGCAGGCGAAACTCTCATATGCCCGGGCACATTCCTCGAAGCAACCTGCGAGGGGCTGTGGGGTAACACCCTCGCAATTGAAGTCACGCAGTATTTGGCAACTCGCGACAGCAACGCATACGAAAGAGCACTCTTCCCCCGTCGAGCTGGGCTCCACGCAGGAGAACTCCCCTTCCGTCAATAGACCGCAGTCGCTGAGCTTGTCGCGATAGCCTTGGCAGTCGATGCCATAGTCCCCAGCCCAGTCTGGATCGGGGGGCATTGGCGGCGAGGTTTCGAATGCTGTCGACCCGATCGGCAAGTCGACCAACGAGCTCGAATCGTCCTGCTCCGTGCCCGTTCCATCCGTCACGGAAACCCCATCACCGGTGTCGGCACGGTCCGTCGTCGCCGCGCCATCTGAACTCGCCTCGCCCTCTTGTCCCGAAGCACCCGTCTCCACGCTTTCGTCGCCGCCGGCGCAGCTGCTACTGAAGCTGCCAAGCATCGAAACGCACAGCGGTCCCAACACACACCGCCGTGCCAACACTGAGAACGACCACCACCTCGAATTCGGGCAAGACACCCATTCGTCGTAGCATCGATATGGGGAGAAGGCGAACGAGCTGCAAAGCCGAGTAAGCCCACGTCAGGGCCGGCGGATCTTCGGTGATCCTAGCGCTCGGGGCGCAGCGCCCCTTCTGCGTCTCGGAGTTCGTCCTCGCGTTTGGCGATGTAGTTCCGAGTCGTGGGTAGTGTCTTCAAATGACGCGTCAGTTGCATCTGAAAGACGAACAGACGGTCGATGCGGAACCCAGCCTCCGCCGAGCACAGGTAGAACTCCCACATACGGAGGAATCTCTCGTCGAACAGCTCCAACACCTGCTCACGCTTGCTCAAGAAGCGGCGACGCCAGTGTCGGAGCGTCTGAGCGTAGTGCAGACGCAATATCTCGACGTCGGCGACCAGAAAGCCAGCCCGCTCCACCGCCGGCAGAACTTCCGCAAGCGAGGGGATGTAGCTCCCCGGGAAGATGTACTTCTCCATCCACGGGTTCGGCGCTGGACGCGGCTTGGTGCGACCGATGCTGTGCAGCACGAACACCCCCTCTTTTTCCATCAAGCGAGCTGCGGTTCGAAAGAAGTTGTCGAACTCCTTCAGCCCGATCGCTTCGAACATGCCCACGCTGATCAAACGATCGAAGCGACCCATCACTTTTCGGTAGTCGTTACAGATGAACTTCGCGCGCTCCGATAGCCCGCGTTCCTGTGCACGACGCACCGAAACGTCGAACTGCGGCCGGCTCAACGTGACCCCAGTCGGGAGTGCACCCGCTACCTCTGCCATGTACAGACACAACCCGCCCCAACCCGAGCCGATGTCGAGCACCCGCTGTCCCGGACTCAAATCGAGCTTCGCCACCAGGTGCCGCTTCTTGGCGAGTTGCGCCTGGAAGAGCGTCTGCTTTTCATGCTCGAAGTAGGCACAGGTGTACTGCATGTCGTCGTCGAGGAAGAGGCGGTAGAAGCGTTCGTCCAGGTCGTAGTGGTGTGCGATGTTGCGCCGCGCGCGGCTGAACGTCTGGCGCTGCGCGGCGAACGCCGTTGCGTAGCGCGCCGCGTGCAGGGCCACCCCTGGAACTGTCATGATCGCTCTCGCGTTTCGCTTGACGGTCGCCACGAGATCGTAGCAGTTGCCCTGCTCGAGGAGCAGTCGACCGTCCATGTAGAGCTCACCCAGACGCAACCCGGGATCGAGAGCGATTGCCGTTTCGCCTGCAGAATCCGCGAAACGAACCGCGACCTCCTTGTGCTCGGGGTTGCCGTAGGAGCGCGTCGTGCCGTCCGCGTAGGTCACGCGTAGATTGCCCTTGGTCACGCCTCGTTGGAGAGCCTTATCCAGTAGCTTGTTCATCCTGATGGCCTCACTCGGGAGCAACCTACCGCGTCCCCTCGGTGCCCGAGCCAAAAACTGCCGCAGAGCCCAGACGCGCCCCCCCGGGGCCAGATACGCCCCGCGAGCCCCAGTCGACGATCCGATGGCCAAGGCTCAGGTGGCGCAAATCCGGCGGCCCCATTGCCCGGTCGCCCTTCTGCAGTTGCGCTTCGATCAGGATGGCCTCCTCTCGGCGGGACTTGCATCCGCAAGACAGCGCCCGTACTCGGCGCACAACGAACGACGCCCCCGCGCATTTGCGCGAGGGCGTCATGTTTCGACAGCTGGCGCGCTACTCAGTCTTCGCCAGCAACGGAGGACAAGTCGACTCCGCCGAGGATCCCCGGCTGGTGACCGTAGACGGTCGAGGGACGCAACTCCTGCGTGTCCTCCACCACCAACTCCAGCCGCTTGTACGCCGGCAGGCCAGTGCCTGCGGGGATCAAGCGACCCATGATGACGTTCTCCTTGATGCCGCGCAGATCGTCCGTCTTGCCGCAGATGGACGCCTCAGTGAGCACCTTGGTCGTCTCCTGGAACGAGGACGCGCTGATGAACGACTCCGTGGAGAGGGACGCCTTGGTGATACCGAGCAACATCGGTTCCGCCACCGCGGGCTCACCGCCGCGAGCGATCACCTTGGCATTCTCTCGTTCGAACAGGTGCTTTTCGATCTGTTCGTCCGCCAAGAACTGGGTGTCACCCACGGTCTTGATCTTCACGCGGCGCAACATCTGACGCACGATGGTCTCGATGTGCTTGTCGTTGATGGTCACACCCTGCAAGCGGTAAACCTGCTGGATTTCGTTGACCAACCATGCGGCGAGTTCCTTCTCACCCTTGACGCGCAAGATGTCGTGCGGGTTCGCCGGACCGTCTTGAAGCGGATCGCCTGCCCTCACCTGGTCACCCGTCTGCACCTGAACGTGCTTGCCCTTCGGGATCAGGTACTCACGCGACTGATCGGAGAGCTGGCTGCCGTCCAGATCCAACGGAGTGATGAGGATCTTGCGCTTACCCTTGGTGTCCTTGCCGAAGCTGACGATGCCGTCGATCTCGCTGATGATGGCGTGATCCTTCGGCTTGCGTGCCTCGAATAGCTCGGCCACACGCGGCAGACCACCGGTGATGTCCTGCACCTTCGTCGTCGCACGCGGCATACGAGCAAGCTCGGCACCAGGAGTGATCGCCTGGTCCTCGTTGGCCACGATGTTCGCGCCCACCGGGAGCAGATAACGAGCATCGAGTCCCGATCCAGGCAGCTTCACCGGCTCACCCGTCTCAGGGTCCGAGATGGTGATACGCGGACGAAGATCGGCAGCGCGCGACTCGATGACGATCTTTCGAGAGAGACCCGTCACTTCGTCCACACGTTCGCTGACCGTGACACCCTCGACTAGGTCGCCAAACTGCACGAGACCGCCGACCTCCGTGAGGATCGGAACGGCGAATGGGTCCCACTCCGCCGCGGTCGTCCCGCCCGCGAGGCGATCGCCATCCTTGACCTTGAGCTCGGCGCCGTACAGCAGCCGGTGGTGCTCGCGCTCGCGACCGGTATCATCCATGATCACGAGCTCGCCGTGGCGGTTCATGACCACGACACTGCCGTCTTGCTTGGTCGCCGTGTGTACGTTGCGCAGTGAAACGGTACCTTCCGTCCGCGTCTCCAACGAGCTCTGCTCGATCTTGCCACGAGCAGCTGCACCACCGATGTGGAACGTACGCATCGTCAACTGGGTACCTGGCTCGCCGATTGACTGGGCCGCGATGATACCCACCGCTTCACCGATGTTGACCTTGTAGCCGCGAGCCAGGTCACGCCCGTAGCACATGGCGCACACACCGCGTCGCGTCTGACACGTCAACACCGAACGAATGACGACTTCTTCGATACCGGCTTGTTCGATGCGGCCCACCTTGGCCTCATCGAGAAGCTCGTTGTGAGCGATGATGACGTCGCCGGTCATGGGATCGACGACCTCCTCCAGAGTCACGCGACCCAGGATACGTTCACCCAGCGGCTGAATCACCTCGCCCGCTTCTTCGAGCTTGGTGACACGAATGCCATCCAGGGTTCCGCAGTCGAACTCCGCGATCACGCAGTCCTGAGCGACGTCCACCAGACGACGCGTCAGGTAACCCGAGTTCGCCGTCTTCAGAGCCGTATCCGCCAAGCCCTTACGAGCACCGTGCGTAGACACGAAGTACTCCAGCACGCTCAGACCTTCACGGAAGTTCGCGGTGATGGGTTGCTCGATGATTTCGCCCGACGGCTTGGCCATCAGACCACGCATTGCTGCGAGCTGACGCATCTGCTGAGTCGAACCACGAGCGCCGGAGTCGGCCATGATGTAGATCGAGTTAAAGCTCGACTCGGCGATCTCCTCACCCGTGTCGATGGTGATGCGATTCTTGCCGATCACCTCCATCATCTCTTCCGTTACCTTGTCGGAAACGCCTGCCCAGATGTCGACGACCTTATTGTAGCGCTCGCCGTCGGTGATCAGACCTTCCTGGTACTGATCGACGACGCGCTGCAGCTCGTCCTGAGCCTGATCGATCAACTCCTTCTTGCGGTCGGGGATGATCATGTCGTCCATACAGACGCTGATGCCCGCCTTGGTCGACTGAGCAAACCCAGTCGAGCGCAAGCGGTCCGCGAGCAGAACGGTTTCCTTGTTCTTGTGCTTGCGGTAACAGACGTCGATCAGTTCGCTGAGCGCCTTCTTGGTCAACACGCGGTTGACGTAGTCGAAGGGCACCTTGGGCGGCAGGATCTCGGAAAGGAGCACGCGACCCACCGTGGTATCCACGATGCGCAAACGCTCCTTGCCGGTGTCGTCGTGATCTTTGATGCGGCACTTGATCGCCGCATGCAGTTCGAGAATGCCGTGGTCGTACGCAGCACGCACTTCTTCCAAGGAAGCGTACACGCCGTCCACCATGCCTTCGAGTTGACCGTTCTCGTTTACCTTGAGCGACGACTCGTTGGTGGCACCCTTGGCCAGGGTGCGCTCGCGGGTCATGTAGTAGAGCCCGAGCACGATGTCCTGGGTGGGGTTGATGATGGGACGACCACTCGCAGGGGAGAGGATGTTGTTGGTGCTCATCATCAGCACGCGGGTTTCCATCTGAGCTTCGATGCTCAGCGGCACGTGCACGGCCATCTGATCGCCGTCGAAGTCGGCGTTGAACGCCGTGCAAACGAGGGGGTGCAGATTGATGGCCTTGCCTTCCACCAACACGGGTTCGAATGCCTGGATACCCAAACGATGCAAGGTTGGCGCGCGGTTGAGCATGACGGGGTGCTCTTTGATCACCTCGTCGAGAATGTCCCAAACCTCGGGACGCTCCCGCTCCACCATCTTCTTCGCACTCTTGATGGTGTTGACGTAGCCGCGTCCTTCGAGCTTGTTGTAGATGAACGGCTTGAACAACTCGAGCGCCATCTTCTTGGGCAGACCGCACTGGTGCAAACGCAAGGTGGGGCCCACCACGATGACGGAACGACCCGAGTAGTCCACGCGCTTGCCGAGCAGGTTCTGACGGAACCGGCCCTGCTTGCCCTTGAGCATGTCGCTCAAGCTCTTGAGCGGACGCTTGTTGGGCCCCGTGATGGTCTTGCCGCGGCGACCGTTGTCGAACAAAGCGTCGACGGCCTCCTGCAGCATGCGGCGCTCGTTGCGGATGATGATCTCCGGCGCGTTCAGCTCCAACAGACGCTTGAGGCGATTGTTGCGGTTGATGACGCGGCGGTACAGGTCGTTGAGATCGGAGGTCGCAAAACGGCCACCGTCCAGCGGTACCAAGGGACGCAGATCCGGCGGCAGCACGGGAATGACGTTGAGCATCATCCACTCAGGACGGTTGCCGCTGCCACGGAACGCTTCGACGACCTTCAGCCGTTTGGCGAACTTCTTGCGTTTGGCCTCGCTGGAGGTCTCCTTCATCTGCACGCGGAGCTCTTCCGCCAAGCTGTGCACGTCGACGC
>JBNKZR010000153.1:6777-15613 GCA_050301735.1 Polyangiaceae bacterium
TCGAGCACGGCTTCGCCGCCCATGGCGGCGTGGAAGCGATCCTCACCGAACTCGTCGAGCAGTTGCGCGTAGCGCTCCTCGCTCAGCAACTCAGCACGCTCCAACCCGGTTTCGCCCGGGTCGACCACAATGTACGCCTCGCAGTACAAGACGCGCTCGAGATCCTTGAGGGTGATATCGAGAATGTTGCCGATACGGGAGGGTAGGCTCTTGAGGAACCAGATGTGCGCAACGGGCGTGGCCAGGTTGATGTGACCGAGACGCTCACGGCGCACCTTGCTCTGGATCACCTCGACGCCGCACTTCTCGCACACGATGCCGCGGTGCTTCATGCGCTTGTACTTGCCGCACAAGCACTCGTAGTCCTTTACCGGTCCGAAGATCTTGGCGCAGAAAAGGCCATCTCGCTCCGGCTTGAACGTACGGTAGTTGATCGTCTCCGGCTTCTTGACCTCACCGTGGGACCATTCACGGATCTTCTCTGGGCTAGCCAGAGAGATACGCATCGCCGAAAACGTCAGCGGATCTTTGGGCTTCTCAAAGAACGAGAAAATATCGCGCATCTCTTATTCCTCCGCTGCTGGTGCTTCAGCCGACTCAACCAATTCCACGTTGAGGCACAACGACTGCAACTCTTTGATCAAAACATTGAAGCTCTCGGGGAGACCCGCTTCGAGGGTGTAGTCACCCTTGACGATCGCTTCGTACATTCGTGTCCTACCCTGAACGTCATCACTCTTGACGGTCAGGAACTCTTGCAGGGCATGTGCAGCGCCGTACGCCTCCATGGCCCAGACTTCCATTTCACCCAAGCGCTGGCCGCCGAACTGCGCCTTGCCACCCAGCGGCTGCTGGGTAACCAACGAGTACGGACCGATGGACCGCGCGTGGATCTTGTCGTCGACCAGATGGTGCAACTTGAGCACGTACATCACGCCGACGGTGACGTCCTGATCGAAGGGCTCGCCGGTACGACCGTCGAACAGGATCGTCTGACCCCGACGTTCGAGCTCCGCCGTCTCGAGAGACGTCTTGATGTGCTCTTCGTTGGCGCCGTCGAACACCGGCGTCGCGAAGAAGCAACCCGGCTTCATCTTCTCGGCAAGCGAGATGACTTCGCCATCAGACAACCCTTCGACGAACTTCTTCATCGCAGGGTCGTTCGGCAGACTCTCCCGGATCTTCTCGCGGATCTTCGAGGCCTCCGAGTTGGTCTCGAGCATGCGATGTACTCGGCGCCCGAGATTCAGAGCACCCCAACCGAGGTGAGTCTCCAGAATCTGCCCCACGTTCATACGAGAGGGCACGCCGAGGGGATTGAGCACCACGTCGACGGGGGTTCCGTCTGCGAGGTACGGCAAGTCCTCTTCCGGCAGAATGCGGCTGACCACACCCTTGTTGCCGTGACGACCAGCCATCTTGTCACCCACCTGGAGCTTACGCTTGATGGCGATGTAGACCTTCACCATCTTGATCACACCCGGCGGCAACTCGTCGCCCTTGCTCAGGCGGTCGATCTTTTCGCGGAAATGCTCCTCGCGGCTGCGAACCAGCTCCTCGAGATCGTGCAGGAGCTGTGCGACCTTGTCGGTGTCTGCCTCGACGCCGATCTCGCCCCAGTACTTGCGGGGAGCGCCGTCGAGTGCGTCGTTCGTCAGCTCCGCGCCCTTTTCGATCAGCACCTCGCCGCGGTCGTTGACCAACTTCGCAGTCGTCGTCTGACCGACGAGGATTTCGCGGATACGTCGGTAGTACGAATCGCGCAGGATGCTGACCTCTTCGTCGCGGGTTCGCTCGAGGCGAGCTCGCTCTTGGTCTTCGATCGCGCGAGCACGCTCGTCCTTCTCCGTACCCTTGCGAGAGAAGATACGCGCATCGATGACGATGCCGCCGACGCCGGGCGGGACCTTCAACGAGCTATCCCGGACATCGCCCGCCTTCTCGCCGAAGATTGCCCGTAGCAACTTCTCTTCGGGGCTGAGCTGGCTTTCGCCCTTGGGCGTGATTTTGCCGACGAGAATGTCGCCCGGCTTGACCTCTGCGCCGATGCGAACGACACCAGCCTCGTCCAAGTCCTTGAGAGCCTCCTCGCCGACATTCGGAATGTCGCGAGTGACCTCTTCCTTGCCCAGCTTGGTGTCGCGAGCGATGCACTCGAACTCTTCGATGTGCACCGAGGTGTAGACGTCTTCCTTGACGATGCGCTCACTGATGAGGATCGAGTCCTCGAAGTTGTAGCCCTGCCACGGCATGAAGGCGACGACCACGTTACGACCGAGAGCGATCTCGCCCATGTCGCACGCGGGCCCGTCCGCCAACACGTCGCCAACCTCCACGCGCTCACCGGGGCGAACGATGGGTTTCTGGTTGTAGCAAGTGCTCTGGTTCGAGCGCTGGAACTTCATCATGTGATAGATGTCCGGCACTTCGGAGCCCTCGCCCGGGTCGGGGCGAACGACGATGCGCGTCGCATCCACACTTTCGACCGTACCGGCACGCCTGGCCACGGAGCAGACTCCGGAGTCGACCGCCACGCGACGCTCCATACCGGTACCCACGAGCGGAGCTTCGGTGCAGATGAGCGGGACCGCCTGACGCTGCATGTTCGCGCCCATGAGAGCGCGGTTCGCATCGTCGTGCTCCAGGAACGGCACAAGCGCCGCTGCGACGCTCACCATCTGGTTCGGGGCCACGTCCAGAAGCTGGATCTGGTCCGCCGGCACCATGCGGTAGTCGCCGTTGTAGCGCGCCGACACCAGCGAGTCGGTGAGCGTCTCGTTCTGGATCGTCGACGTCGCCATCGCGATGAACTTGCCCTCTTCCTCGAGCGCGGAGAACCAACGCACCTTGCTGTCGACGGCACCCTCACGCACGTGGCGATAAGGCGTCTCGACGAAGCCGTGCTCGTTGACGCGGGCGAAGGTCGAAAGCGACGCGATGAGACCGATGTTCGGACCTTCAGGCGTTTCGATGGGGCAGATACGACCGTAGTGCGTCGCGTGGACATCACGCACCTCGAAGCCCGCACGCTCACGGGTCAAACCGCCCGGACCGAGCGCGGAGAGACGACGCTTGTGCGTCACTTCGCTCAGCGGGTTCGTCTGGTCCATGAACTGGGACAGCTGGGAGCTACCGAAGTACTCCTTGACCACCGCCCCGACGGGCTTGGCGTTGATCAGGTCGTGGGGCATCAGGGTGTCGATCTCTTGCGACACGCTCATGCGCTCCTTGATGGCTCGTGCCATGCGCACCAAGCCGATGCGGTACTGCACCTCCATCAACTCGCCCACCGCGCGCACGCGGCGATTGCCCAGGTGATCGATGTCATCGACGGAGCCCTGACCGTTCTTCAACGCCAACAAGTGGTGCAGGGTGTTGAGGATGTCATCCTTCGTCAGGCAGGTTTGCTCGAGCGGGGGTTGCTCTTCCTCTGCCAAGTCTCGGTAGAACTTGTAGTTCAGCTTCAGACGACCGACCGCAGACAGGTCGTAGCGCTCGGGGTTGAAGAACAGATTGTTGAACAGCGTCTTCGCCGTCTCGAGCGTGGGAGGATCTCCCGGACGCAAGCGACGGTAGATCTCCATGATCGCCTCTTCGGTGCTGAGCACCTTGTCGGCCATCAGCGTGTCGCGCAGGTACGGACCGACGTTCATTCCGTCCACGAAGAGGATGTCGAACTCGTCGATTTGGGCCTCGCGCAGACGCTCCAGAATGACCTCGGTGATCTCCTCGTTGCTCTCGAGCAGCACCTCACCGGTTTCCGGATCGACCACATCGCCGGCGGAAACCCGGCCAATCAAGTCGGCTTGCTCCAAGGACACGCGCTCGACGCCCGCTGCCGTCAGCTTCTTGATGGCAGCTTTGGTCAGCTTCGTGTTCTTGCGAACGAGGACTTCGCCATCGACGACGATGTCGGTGGTGGCGCGTTGCCCCGCGAGCAGCTCGAAGTTGACGCTCTTTTCGATCTTCTCGCCCTTGAAGTAGACCGTCTCGCGTTCGTAGAAGTAGTCCAGGATGTCCTGGGTGCTCATCCCGAGAGCGCGCAGCAGCACGGTAGCGTGCATCTTGCGGCGCCGGTCGATGCGCACGAAAACGACGTCCTTGTGGTCGAATTCGAAGTCGAGCCACGACCCGCTGTAGGGAATCACTCGGGCGGAGTAGAGGAGCTTGCCGCTCGAGTGCGTCTTGCCCTTGTCGTGATCGAAGAAGACACCGGGACTGCGGTGCAACTGCGAAACCACGACGCGCTCGGTGCCGTTGATGATGAACGTACCGGTGTCCGTCATCAGCGGGATCTCACCAAAGTAGACCTCCTGCTCCTTGATGTCGCGGACGATACGTTCCCCGCCCTCGATGGTGTCGTACACCATGAGCTGGGTCGTCACTTTGATGGGAGCCGCGAAGGTCATGCCCCGCTGACGGCATTCCTCGACGTCGTACTTGGGCCGGTCCAAGTGGTACGAGACGAACACCAGCTCACTGGTTCCGTCGAAGTCCTTGATCGGGAAGACGCTGCGGAATACGCCGTGCAGACCGATGTCCTTGCGATCGTTGGACTCGATCTCCGCCTGAAGAAACTTGTCGTAGCTGCTCTTCTGGATGTCGATGAGATTCGGAATCTCGACAACCGGCGCTACTTTCCCCAGGTTGGTGCGGTGGCGAAAGTTCGACTGGACCTTGGACGCCATCTGAGCTCCTCTGAATGATGTAGGGTGCGGGTGTTTGAACCGGGAAGGCTCGGCGCCCCCGTGGCGCCATGATTTGTGTTTCGCTCGGGATTAACGCGCGGCATCAGAACCGCGCGGTGTGGCGTGCCCACTAGACAAAATGGGCACGCCGGACCGCGTCCACCGCCTTCTTCCGCCGCCCGCGGGTCGTACAACCACACGATAGGCCTTAGAAAAAGGCGGTGACAGGGGCCAACTTACTTGACGTCCACCTTGGCGCCGGCAGCCTCGAGCTTCTTCTTGAGGTCTGCGGCGTCGTCCTTGCTGACGCCTTCCTTGATGGGCTTGGGCACGCCTTCGACGAGCTCCTTGGCCTCTTTCAGACCCAGAGCGGTGATCTCGCGAACCACCTTGATGACCTGGATCTTGGAAGCGCCGGCATCCGTGAGGATGACGTCGAATTCGGTCTGCTCTTCTGCAGCCTCTGCAGCAGCAGCCGGACCGGCAGCGCCTGCGACCGCAACGGGAGCGGCACTGACGCCCCACTTCTCCTCCAGCTCCTTGACGAGAGAGGCGATCTCGATGACGGGCATTGCCGAGAGGTAGTCGACGACCTGTTCTTTAGTAATTTCTGCCATTTTTGGTGCTCCTTGAGTCTTTGAAAAAGTCTTTGTTGGGGATGGGCAGCCGCTCTGCTCGTGAGCGGTCTCTGCGGCTGCGGTTGGGGTTATTCGCCCTTTTCCTGCTTCGCGTTGAGCAGGCGGACAAAGTTGGATGCGGGGGTGTTGATCAACATCACGAACTGCTGCGCCGGCGCCATCAGCGTCGCCAACAACGTTGCGCGGGCCTCGTCCTTGCTCGGGAGCGTGGCCAGCTGGTTCTCGACGGCCTTGGAGTCCAAGACTTGGCCTTCGAGAAGACCGGCTTTGATCTTCAGCTTGTCGTTTTCCTTGGCGAAGTCTTTCAGAACGCGGGCCGCGGCACTGGGCTCCTCGAAGCTCCATGCGACGGCAGTCACGCCCTTGAGACTGTTCGAGAGGGTCTCCGCGTACGGTTCCTCCGAAAGCGCACGCCGAACCAGCGTGTTCTTCAGAACCTTGTACTCGACACCCTTCGCGCGGAAGGTGTTGCGAAGCTTCTCGACCTCAGCAACGGTCATTCCGCTGAAGTCCACGAAAACCGCGGACGTCATGCGTGAAAAACGATCTTTGATGTCCTCGACGGCAGCAACCTTTTCGGTGCGAAGCATCAGCTCTCCTCCTGCTTGCTGGACTCGACAGTCGAGGTATCCACCTTGACGCCGGGACCCATGGTGCTGGAAACGGTCACCGAGCGCACGTACACGCCCTTGGCGCTCGCGGGCTTCTTGGCGATCAAGTCGGCAATCAGCGCGTAAGCATTGTCCGTTAGCTTCTGCTGGTCGAACGAAAGGCGACCAATGCGGCAGTGCACGACACCGGCCTTGTCGACACGGTATTCCACCTTGCCGGCCTTGGCCTCGCTCACCGCGCGAGCGACGTCGAGCGTCACCGTGCCAACCTTGGGGTTCGGCATCAAACCGCGGGGACCGAGAATTCGACCTAGCTTGCCCACCGTGCCCATCATGTCGGGCGTGGCGATCACGCGGTCGAAGTCGATGTTGCCTTCCTGGATCTGCTTGGCCAGCTCATCTGAGCCAGCGACGTCAGCTCCGGCCTCGAGTGCCTCTTTCTCCTTGTCGCCCCGAGCAAACACTGCCACGCGAACGGTCTTGCCCGTTCCATGCGGAAGCACGATGGCTCCACGCACCATTTGGTCAGCGTGCTTGGGATTGACGCCAAGGCGAACGGCGACATCCACACTTTCGTCGAACTTGGCGTAGGCGAGTTCTTTCACCTTGCCTACAGCGTCGACGAGTGGATGGAGCGCGGCTCGGTCATACTTGCCGAGCGCTTCTTTTCGCTTCTTGCTAATTCTACCCATTCACTCTCCTCTGGTCGTAACGGCTGCCGAAACAACCTGCCAGAAACCCGGCAGTGGCCCCATTGCCAGCTGCCCATCCCGGGGTCTGCCCACCGTGGGTGAGTCGGCCCCGCGAAAATTCAACCTTCGACCTCGATGCCCATGCTGCGCGCGGTGCCCTCGATGCTACGCATCGCCTGGGCCACGTCAGTGGTGTTGAGGTCCTGCAGCTTGATCTTGGCAATTTCCTCGACCTGCGCGGAGGTCACCTTGCCCACCTTCTTGCGGTTGGGCTCAGGGGAACCGGACCCGGGCTTGCCGGTGCTCGGAAGACCAGCTGCCTTCTTCAGAAGCACGCTCGCCGGAGCGGACTTCATGATGAAGGAGTATGAGCGGTCCGCGTACACCGTGATCTCCACGGGTACGATCGTGTCGCCCAGCTTCTGGCTGCGCGCGTTGAAGTCCTTGCAGAACCCCATGATGTTCACGCCGTGCTGGCCCAACGCGGGACCGACGGGGGGAGAGGGGTTGGCTTTGCCCGCTTGGAGCTGGAGCTTGATGAATCCTGAGACTTTCTTCTTGGATGCTGCCATTTGTCGATTTCCTTGGATGCGTGCTCACGCCGACCAGGGCGGGCAGGTGTTCTTCGTTGCGCCGCCGTGGCGTACCCTTCAGCGCTTCTCCACGTGGCTGAAGTCCAGCTCCACGGGCGTGGGACGACCGAAGATACTGACCATGACCTTGAGCTTCTGCTTGTCGGGATTGACCTCTTGGACCGAACCCGAGAAGTTGGCGAACGCGCCCACGATGACGCGCACGTCGTCGCCGACGGCAAACTGCTGCTTGGGCTTGGGCTTGACCGCGCCTTCGGTGATGCCCTTGCGCAGGTGCTCCATCTGAGCGCCCTTGACCTCTTGCGGCTTCTGGTTGCCGATGAAGCCGGTGACCTTCGGCGTATCTTTGACGATGTGCCAGGTCTCCTCGTTCATCACCATTTCCACGAAGACGTACCCGGGGAAGGTCGTCTTGTTGCGAACGCGGCTCTTGCCGTCCTTCGTCTGCTGGGTCACCGTCTCGGACGGGACCATGATTTCACCGAAGAGCTCCTCGGCCTTGTGCTGCCGAATACGCTCCTGAAGGGCGAGCTTCACCTTGTTTTCGAACCCGGAATACGCCGTCACGGCGTACCACTTCTTTTCCTGCGGCGTTTCCTCCGAGGATTCCGTGGCGCCGGCGCCATTCTCTTCGATTGTCGCTTCGTCGGCAGTCATATCCCGTAAACCAGATTGGTGATGAAGTTCCAAACGCGGTCCAAAAGACCGACGTAGACCGTGGCAAACACGCCCGCGACGATGACGACCACGGTACCGTTGGTCACGATCTCGCGGTCAGGCCAGTGAACCTTGTACAGCTCGGTAGCAACCTCATCCGCCCACTGACGGATGTCTTTTCGGCGGACGCCATAAACGACACATCCGACGGCCACCACTGCACCTATGAGCATGGTGAACGACGGACGCTCGTCCTCTGCATAGCGCAGCAGGCCCGGCACTGCACGCACTGCCGCGGGCCACTCCGCCAGGATGTTCCAAATCGCGGCGAGGATCTTTC
Source organism: Polyangiaceae bacterium (assembly GCA_050301735.1). GTDB lineage: Bacteria > Myxococcota_A > Polyangia > Polyangiales > Polyangiaceae > SZUA-265. The sequence goes on from JBNKZR010000153.1 coordinate 14,997, forward strand.
CGGTGAGGAATGCGAGCAGTACACCAGCAGCGAAGAATGCGGCATGCACGTACTTCTCCGTGCCCAGGTTCGCCGGCACACCGCCGTCGAACTCGACCTCATCGGATTCGGAATCCGTCGAAGCGGCTGCCATCGCCTGAGGGTTCGGACTGACGTCCTCGTCCTGACCTTCCGACGCTTTTTCTTCTTCCTTCGTTGCCATGACTTGATCCTCGAACTCTGCAGGGGCGGCAAGACTCGAACTCGCGACCTGCGGATTTGGAATCCGCTGCTCTACCAACTGAGCTACACCCCTAAGTGGCACCCTTGGGGCCACCAGAAGCTTTGTTCTTGTTATCTATTTTCGACTACTTAGCCTCGCGGTGCTCCGTGTGCTGGTTGCACACCTTGCAGTGCTTTTTGAGGACCAGAGGAGAGAGCCCTTCGCGCCTGGGTTTCGTGGTCTTGTAGTTGCGAGAGCCGCACACCATGCACACCAGGGAAACGGAGGTTCGCCCGGGGCGACGGCGGCGGCTCTCTTCGACCACGACGGCTGCGATCACTCGATGATCTTGGAGACGACGCCAGCGCCGACCGTCTTGCCACCCTCGCGGATTGCAAAACGCATCTGCTCCTCT
>JBNKZR010000154.1:0-15605 GCA_050301735.1 Polyangiaceae bacterium
GTTCGACCTGCGTCAGGCGAACGCTGCTTCTGCTGCTCTGCGATGCCAGGGCTACAGGAACAGACCGCCCAAAGCCATCGCGACTTCGACGTTGCCATCGAGCGTCAGACGGCCGCTCATGAAGAGCTCCATCGGGTTGGCCTTGCCGGCTTGGACTTCGCGTAGATCGTCCAGCTTGCACGTCACCGTACAACCGACGTTGCTCGGGTCGACGCTGCCAGGGGCGAGCACGACTTCCGCGCGGCCGGGTTCGTCGAGGACCACCAGACGAATCGCTTCTGGGACGTTATCCACCAGGCGGCAGGTCTCTTCGTCCAAGCGCAGGAGCTTCATGTCCGACGTCTGTGCAGCCCCGTTGAGGGTCACTCCCGTGATCAGACGCTCGAAGCTGCTCTCGTCGGTGCGCGCGCGAAAGGTGCTCGTGGTCTGCGTGGGGTTGGGCTCTACCTCCAACTGACCACCGACGACAGCAACTCTCCAACTTCTGGGTCCGACCTCCGCGAGCAAGCTGCAGTCGGTGACGTTCGAAGTGTCGACGCGCTGTCGCAACTGTTCGAACGTACGTGGGAGCCAGTTCTCGAAGAAATGTTGAGGATTCGATTCACTCATCAGAGACCGATTGATCCGCTGCTAGCCGAGTCGCGTCAGCGCGTGCGTTTCACGGGCGCCAAGCAGTCCGAATTGCACGCCGAAGCCATCGGGCTTGTTCCAACGCACAACGCACGGTAGGTCGAATGGCTTCGTTTGACCGGGCAGGATCATCGTTATCACCATTTGAGTACCAAACGCCGGGTTGTGCTCCGAGCCGATGAACATGCCTCCCAGGCTGACGTCCAGCGATCGGGCCACGAAAGGAGTCCCGCCTTCCGGTGTGCAGGTTATCTCGACTTCATAAACGACTCGACGATGTCGACGCTTTTCTTCCACGGATTTCCTCTGTCACATTTGGAGCAACGGCAAGTTCTGATTCTCGCTGCGAATACGTGGCGACTGACTCGGTGGGGGTGAGGAAGCGAGCCGCCCTGGTAGCTACTCCAATCTGACGGTTGATGGTATCACATTGCGGTCTTTTCGCATGTCTCTCCAACGCCTCAAACCGGCCCAACGAGGCAGCGCGCCGGCCTCCGGGGCCGACCCGCGGTCTCGTCGAAACCACGCTGTCCTAGGCGGGATCGTCGCGACGGTTCTACTCGCCGTGCGGCTTGGTTTGCCGGGTCCGGTGGAGCCCGCCGAAGTTCCCTTTCCGACGTTGGAAGCGGCCCTTTTGGAGGCACAGCTTGCCGAACGACAACGGTTGCGTACCGGCGCTCGCGCCCATCGCTTACCGCTGTCCGTGCGAGCCGTCGGGGAACTGGTGCGCAGGGCAGGTAGAGCCGAGGCAGCACGAGATGCGGACGGGCTCAGCGCGCTGAAATTGCGCCTGCGCAGACAAGTAAGTGCCGTGCGCACCGAATCCCAGGTGGAGCGCCTACTCGAGCTGCGCGAGTTGCAGACGGAGCTCTTCGAGAGCGCCGTGAGCCAGTGGGATGGCTCGGAAGAGGTCCCTTCCGAGCTGCTCGAACTCGGGGGGGGGTTTGCGCAGCACATGCAAGCGTTCATTGCTGCCGAACGAGTGAGCCTCGTGCCGATGGAGATTGCCGCCGCCTTTCGCCTCCGCTGGACCGAGCTGACGGGCTTGAGTCGTGACTCTGCCTTCGCTGCGACGGCCAACGAACAACGACTCAATGCCAGGTTGCGGTTGCGCATTGCGGCGCTCACACCCGAGCCCTCCCAAGGGCCTGCGCTGCTGCGCACCATCGAGACGTTGAGTCAGCTCGACGCGACCTACCCAGCCTCATTCGCCCGTGGGGTCGTCTACTACCAGAGCCGGTCGTTCAAAGAGGCGTTCGACGCGTTCAAGGCTCATCTCGACGAGCATCCCGATGGGCCATGGACGTTGCGCGCCCAGAATCACGCACTTGCGTCCGCACAAGCTTTGCTCGGAGCGCGTTGATGGAAGTTGACGTAATCGCTCTCGATGTGGCAGCGAGTCGCGTCGAGCTTGGCCCGGGTATCGCTCGTTTCGCCGGCGTTTTCGGAGCTGGGGCCGCGCTGCTGGCTACTCGACTGCAGCGCTCGATGCTGTACGTCGTGCCCGACGGGGAGGCTGTACGACGCGCCGTCGACGACTTGCGCTATCTGATGGGACCGGAGCGACGGATTCTCTATTTGCTATCTTCGGAGAACAACCCGTACACGGAAACTCAGCCCGATCGCCAGGCAGCGATGCAGCGCATGATGGTGCTCTCCACGCTGGCTGCTGGCGACGCTTGGGACGTGATGGTGGTCAATGCCGCTTCGCTCGTGCGCTTGCTCGTTCCTCGCAGCGCCGTGCGAAAGGCCACCTTCGAGATAGTCCGGGACGGTGAGCTCGAGCCTTCCGATCTCGCTCGCCGTTTGGTGGAGATGGGTTACCTCAGAGTCCCCGTTGTCGAAGATCCGGGTAGCTTCGCGATCCGCGGCGGCTTGATTGACGTCTGGGGCGGGGGCATGGAGCGTCCCGTGCGCGTCGACCTATTCGGCGACATGGTCGCCGAAATCCGCACGTTCGACCCCGACACCCAGCGCACCGAGGACGAAATTCAACGAGTGCGCTTGTGTCCGGCGCGGGAGACGATCCTCGTCGAAGATGTCCGCGAACGCGCCAAAGCTCACTTGCGTGACCTCTGCGATGCACAGAACTACCCCTCCACCAAAGCGCGTCAGCTGGTGGAGGACTTGACGACGGGGCGTCACTCCTTCGGCGTCGCTGGGTACTTGCCAGCGTTCTACGAACTCGAGAGTCTCTGGCAGCACTTGCCCGACGACTTGCCGGTGCTGTTCGAGGACGCGGCACGATGCCTGTCGGTGATCGACGACGAGTTCGGTGATCTGGAGTCGCACGAACGGGCCAGGGCGGAACCTCACTATCCCCCGGAGCAGCTGTATTCGAGCAAGGAGCAGCTGTCTCTGCAGTTGGCTCGACGGTCTGTCGTCAGCTGTGCGAAGTCGTTTCCTCACGGGCACGCTGCCGACTCGCTGCAGCAGCTGGTTTACGTGCAGGAGGACCCGCCCTCGCTCGGTCAAGATGACCACTCCGAGATGCAGCGCGAAGTCTCTTCCGCGCGCAGTAGTCGCGGAAAGCGTGCCGTGTTGGAGCCGCTGTTGGAGCGGTTGAAGGCTTGGCACGAGCAGGGGTTCGATGTGACGGCTATTGCGCGCACGGCGACTCAAGCGCGACGTCTGGCGTCGCTTTTGCACCACCGCGGCGTGTCCATTTCGGGGGTTCACGCCGCGGTCGATGAGCAGGCCGGCGATGTTGTCGACGCGCGGCGGGCTGACGCAGGGCTCGATGAACACGACGCTGGTGATGGCTCGACAGCAGTGCTGCGGATCAACGTCGGAACGTTGGCCCGCGGTGTGGTGGCCACGCTCGACGGCCTCGTGCTCGTCACTGAGGAAGAGATATTCGGGCAGCGCGCCCACGTCGCACCCCGTCGTCGCAAACGTGCCGTGCGCGATGTGCTGGAGGACTTGCGCGCCTTGGCGCCGGGGGACCACGTCGTTCATACGGAGCACGGCATCGGGCGCTATCTCGGCCTCGAAAACCGGGTGCTACCAGGGAGCGGTCATCTGGAGTTGTTGGTCGTCGAATACGTCGGTGGCAAGCTCTTCCTGCCAGTCTATCGCCTCAACCAGATCACGAAATACGCCGGAGGCGAATCCCCCAAGATCGATCGTTTGGGGGGGCAGACCTTCGCCAGGGCCAAGTCCAAAGCGCAGCGCAGAGCGCGGGAGATGGCGGACGAACTCCTGGCCCTCTATGCCGAGCGCAACAGCGCGACGCGCGAGCCGCTGCCGCCTCCCGATGATGACTACGCGGCTTTCGAAGCTGCGTTCCCCCACGAAGAGACGAGCGATCAAAGTGCAGCCATCGAAGAGGTGATGGATGATCTCACGCAGGCGCGCGTGATGGACCGACTCGTTTGCGGTGACGTCGGGTTCGGTAAGACCGAAGTGGCTCTGCGCGCCGCCTTCCGCTGTGCGTCGGTGGGCAGGCAGGTGGCGGTGTTGTGTCCGACGACCGTGCTGGCGCAACAGCACTACCTCACTTTCAAGAACCGAATGGCGGACACTCCCTTCGAGGTCCGAGTGCTGAGTCGCTTTCAGTCGAAGAAGGCCGCGGCGAACACCCTCGAAGGCTTGCGTAGGGGCACGGTGGATGTGGTCATCGGTACACACCGCTTGCTGTCGAAAGACGTTCACTTCAAGGAACTGGGGTTGTTGGTGGTGGATGAGGAGCAGCGGTTCGGTGTCGTCCACAAGGAGCGCCTCAAGCAGCTGCGCAAGGTGGTCGACGTCCTGACGCTGACGGCAACGCCCATTCCGCGCACCATGCAACTGGCCGTCGGTGGGTTGCGGCAGATGTCTATCATCACGACACCGCCGGTCAATCGCCGCGCCATTCGCACCGTGGTCGCTCGCGCCGACGACATCGTGTTGAAGGACGCCATCGAACGTGAGCTCTCGCGCGGTGGGCAAGTCTTCTACGTCTACAATCGTATCCAGGGTTTGGCGGAGCGGGCCACGCGCTTGCAACAGCTCGTCCCCCACGCTCGCATCGTCGTTGCGCACGGACAGATGCGAGAAGCGACGTTGGAAAAGACGATGCTGCAGTTCGTCGAGGGCGAGTACGACGTGCTCGTGACCACCGCCATCATCGAGAGTGGTCTCGACATCCCCCGCGCCAACACGATGCTCGTCGATCGCGCGGACATGTTCGGTCTGGCGCAGCTCTACCAACTGCGAGGGCGCGTCGGGCGGTCTCGCGAGCGGGCCTATTGCTACTTGTTGGTCCCGTCACCCTCGGACATGAGCGACGAAGCGCGCAGTCGTATCGAAGCCCTCGAACGCTACACGGAGCTCGGCTCCGGGTTTCAAATAGCTACGCTGGACATGGAGCTGCGTGGGTCGGGCGACCTTCTGGGGGCCGACCAGAGTGGCCCCATCGCCAGCGTCGGCATCGACATGTTCTGCCAAATGTTGGAGGAGGCGACGCGGGAGCTGCGCGGTGAAGAGGTCACCCACGACGTCGACCCAGACTTGCACTTCGATCTCGATGCGCTGCTGCCCGACAGCTACATCGAGGAGGTTGGGGTCCGCTTGTCCCTGTACAAGCGCCTCGCGGCTGCCGGCGACGAAAACGACGTTGCGCACGTAGCCAGCGAGATGGAAGACCGCTTCGGTCCCGCACCGGAAGAGGCAGTTCGTCTCGTCGAGTTGATGCGAGTCAAAGTCGAACTGCGCCGGCTCAAGGTGCTCGTGTGCGAAGCGACAGCACGCGGCGTGTCACTACGTTTTCGCGACGACACGCCGTTGGACGCTTCCAAGTTGGCACGCCTGGTCGCCGAGCAGCGAGCCAAGTATCGCCTCAGTCCGGATGCGCGTCTGACCCGGGTCCCCAAAGAGAAGGAGACCTTCACCGATAGTTTGGAGCTGGCCGACAAGATGCTGGACGAGCTGCGCGCGTTGGTGGATGCCTGAACCCGTTTGATCGTTTTATTTGGGGCGTAGGGGGAGTAGCCTTAGCCTATGATCTGCGTTCTTCGCGCTCGTGCCAGTTCGGGATTCGTGCTGCTGGCCGTTGCTGCCGGGTTGGGCTCCTGCTCCCCGAAGGTGAGCGAGACCCCGCTGCCGAACGCGCGCCCCGAGGGGCCGAACACGTACTACTACGGCACTCCCGATCACGGCGGGAAAGACCTCGGCGAACGGCAGGTGGCAAACGAACCTCACCGGCCACTGGTCTTGCCTAAACCGCCAGCGGCCACGAAGAAGAAGCCGGTGCAGGTCGCCAAGAAGGATGAAGGGGACAAGAGCAGCTCTTCTTCGGCTGACGCCGGGGTGCCCAAAGCAGGGGGCAAGTACGCCGGTCGTTATCTGGGTACAGATACCGTGACGATCGACTTTCCAGGCATCCCCGGCGATCCGCAAGTCGACGACAAGGCGGTCGTCGACATCAAGAAGCTCTCGGAAGAGGACAAGTACGAGCTGACCGTCGTGGCCAGCAACAACGGTGAGCCACTGTGCACCATTTCAGGGACGTTGAGCGAAACGCGCTTGGAGTTCGCGGAGGGGCAGCCGTGCTTCTCGGAGATCCTCGGCATTCCTTTGGAGACCAGCTTGGCCGGTGGTAGCGCCACGTTTGACGGCAAACACATCGACGTCGAGTTCGAAGTCGAGCTCGCCCTCGATACTCCGGGGGGCGCACTGGAGGGCGGAGTGAGCTACTCTTTTGATGGAGAGCACGAAGTGTCCGACGAAGACGATGCGAAGTGAGTCCGAAGCCTGGCTCAACGCGTGCATTGCTCTCCAACCAAGACGACTCGAGGCGAGCGAGATTGGTACCGTCGCGATGACGCATCGCGGATTGGTTCTCAGCGCGATCGCAATGCCGCCGCGTGGTGAGCGATGTGGTCACCCATGAACGTCGAGATGAAGTAGTAGCTGTGGTCGTAGCCTTCGCGGCGACGCACGCGGACTTGCTGACCCGCTCCAACGGCGGCCGCTTCCAAGTGCTCGGGGTGCAGCTGCTCCTCGAGAAACTGGTCGTCCAAGCCTTGGTCCACGAGGATGTCCAACGGTGGGCCCGAGTAGCCCTTCATCAACTGGGTCGCGTCGTAGCGTTGCCAAGCTGCTCTATCGTCACCGAGGTAGGCACTGAGCGCTTTGTGCCCCCAAGGGCATTGCGTTGCCGCGCAAATGGGCGCAAAAGCCGACACCGAGCGGTAGCGCCCAGGTTGAGACATTGCCACGACCAGGGCGCCGTGGCCTCCCATGGAGTGCCCGAAGATACCTCGGTCATCCGTCACCGGAAAGTGCTCGGCGATCAGTGCTGGCAGCTCCTCCGCGACGTAGTCGTACATTCGGTAGTGCGTCGACCAGGGGGCTTGGGTGGCGTTGACGTAGAAGCCCGCGCCCTGCCCGAGATCCGACGCTGCATCGTCGGGCACGCCTTCGCCGCGGGGGCTCGTGTCCGGACAGACGAGGACGACGCCGTGCTCCTCGCAATGTCTCTGAGCACCGCCCTTGGTGATCACGTTCTGCTCACTGCAGGTGAGACCACTGAGGTACGTCACGACCGGCACGCGCTCCGTCCCTGCCCGGCTCGGCAGGTAGATGGCAAACCGCATCGCACACTGCAACGATTCCGAGCGGTGCTGGTAGACGTCTTGATAGCCACCGAAGCAGCGGCTGCGGCTGACGCGTTCGATAGCAGGCATGGGTCAGTACTCGATCACGCTGCGGATGCTCTTGCCTTCGTGCATCAGGTCGAAGGCCTCGTTGATTTTTTCGAGGGGCAGGCGATGGGTGATGAAGGGGTCGAGCTTGATGTCTCCGCGCATCGCTTGTTCGACCATGGCCGGCAGTTGGGAGCGCCCCTTGACGCCACCGAAGGCGGAGCCGCGCCAGACGCGACCGGTGACCAGTTGAAAGGGGCGGGTCGATATCTCTTGGCCGGCGCCTGCGACGCCGATGATGGTCGATTCCCCCCAGCCTTTGTGGCAACACTCGAGCGCCGCGCGCATCACCTCGACGTTGCCGATGCATTCGAAGGAGTAGTCGACGCCGCCGTCCGTCATCTCCACGATCACGTTTTGGATTGGGGTATCGGTGTGGTCTTTCGGGTTGATGACGTCGGTCGCGCCGAGCTGTCGCGCGAGCTCGAACTTCGCGGGATTGGTGTCGATGCCGATGATGCGCTCCGCCTTGGCCATGACGGCGCCCTGAATCACCGACAGACCGATGCCGCCGAGCCCGAAGACGGCCACCGTGCTGCCCGGCTGCACCTTGGCCGAGTTGAGTACCGCGCCGATGCCCGTCGTGATGCCGCATCCCAGCAAGCACACCTTGTCGAGCGGCGCTGCGGGGTTGATCTTGGCGACGGAAATCTCGTTCACGACGCTGTACTCGCTGAACGTGCTCGTGCCCATGTAGTGGAAGATGGGCTTGCCGTTCTTGGAGAAGCGTGTCGTTTCATCGGGCATCAAACCGCGCCCTTGGGTCGCTCGCACCGCTTGGCACAGATTGGTCTTGCCTGAGGTGCAGAACTTGCAACTGCCGCACTCCGGCACGTACAGCGGGATGACGTGGTCTCCCGGCGCGACACTCTTGACGCCCGCGCCCACCTCCACGACGACCGCTCCACCCTCGTGACCCAACACCGACGGAAATATCCCCTCCGGATCAGCGCCGCTGAGAGTGAACGCATCGGTGTGGCAGACGCCCGTCGCTTTGACTTGTACTAGAACTTCCCCCGCCTTCGGTCCCTCGAGCTCGATCTCTTCGATGGAAAGAGGTTTGCCGGCCTCCCAGGCCACTGCGGCTTTCGTCTTCATCTGTACTCTCCTCCGGCTCCGGACGGAGCCCCTATGCTGTGCCGTACGGACATAGGGATAACCCGACGTCCTGCCAAGGATCCATCAGTTCTTCTCTTTCAGCCAGGCGATGGTCGCTCCCCAGCCGCCGCGGGTTGCCGGCGCGTCACGATAGCGGAGTACCAAGGGGTGGGTGCTCAGGAGCTTCTGTACGCGAGCTCGTTGATAACCCTTACCGCGCCCGTGGATCAGGCGCACTTCGTCGAAGCCCTGCTCCCACGCTGCTTCTAGGTACGCTTCGACCACGGAGAGAATGTCGCGAGGCGCGAAGGCGTGCAGATCGATCGAGTCCATGATTTCGAGCACGGCCAAATCTTCTTGGTCGGGTGCAGCTGACGCGTGTGGCGACGCGTCAGGCGCAGCTCGGGCATCTCGTTCCTCGTCTTCGTGTTCCGACTCAGGCGCTGAGTTGTCCCCTCGCGTGTCGTCTCGTCGAAAAGGGCGGCGCAACAGCCAAGCGGCGGCAAATATCGGCAGCGCGAAAGGGAGTTCTGCGGAGAGGATGCGCAGTCCGCGCCCGGAGAAGAACGCTCCGGCGGACAAGGGCGAGACGGGGATCGGGCGCCAGGGCAGGAAGCTGCGCTCGTTGCTGAACGGCCACCACAGCGCGATACCCAAGCCTCCGTTGGTCATCATGTCCAACAGCGAGTGGGAGGCCAGGGCAGCAAGAACGCACAAGCCGGCGCCAACGCGCCAGACTCGGAATTTCGGCAGGGCGGCCACGATCAGTGCCACGAGCACGTAGCAGCCGAGCGAGTGAAAGGCGCCTCGATGTCCGAAGGGGTGAGCGTAGTCGACGACGGCGTGCATCACCACGTCGAGATCGGGTGCGGCTGCGAGGAAGGCGCAAGTCCAGGGCAGCGTCCGTCTCAGGCCTCCGACGCCGGCAACCGTCGCGAGTCTGGCGCCCAGCAACCCGATCGCTCCCCCAACGAGCATGTGTGCGAATGCGGATGCCACGAGCGAAAGTTCAGCACAGTTCGACGACCGGCACGAGTCGAAGTTCGGCCGGGCGTGACGACACGGCCGAGCCAAGCGCCGCGTTTCCGGATAGGATGACACGCAGCAAAGGATGAGCGCGTGAAGTTGCCCCCTGCCAGGCCCGGTTATCTGCTCATGACGACGTTGGTCGCGGTCGTAGCCGTGGCAGTGACGGGCCTGATCGGCGAAACGACGTTCAGCAAGGAGGCACTGGCTGAACTCGAGCGACAGCAGTCCCTCGAGCAGCGCATGCAGTTGGCCGAACGTCGAGGCTGGCGTATCGACGAGGGCCCGGCAGCGCGACGTTTTCACGAGCGGACCGATGTCGTGCCGCTGGTGGCGACGACGGCGTTTCGGGTATCGCTTTCGGAAGGGCGCCTCAGCGGTGAGGCAGCTCCGTCGTCGGAGCTGTCGCTCTGGCCCTCGTTGGAAGAAGAGTTGTCACGCTATCCGCGAGGGATGCTTTCGCGAGCGGGCCTTCGTTTCGTGTTGCTGTGTTCGGGCTTGTCGCAAGAAGACAACCCCATCGCGTCGCTGCCAAATTTCGAATCGACGCTGCTCCTGGACGTGGACTCGAGCCCAGCGTTTTTGCGCCGCCTGATCCACCACGAGGTCTTCCACTTCTTGGATTTCGCCGACGATCTGAAACTGAGAGAAGACGAGTCGTGGGCGGGGTTGAACGACCGATTCTTCAGCTACGGCGTGGGTGGGCGCTACGCGCGAGCTCCCTCGGGTGCCGTGTTGGGCAGCGGCGGTCCGGGCTTCTTCTCGGAGTACGCGAGATCCGCGTTGGAAGAGGACAAGGCTGAGGTGTTCTCCTTCGTCATGAGCGATGCGGCCGCGGCGAGGGAGCTGACCCGCGACGACGACGTGCTGCGCGCCAAGGTGCTCGCAATTGGCTTCCAAGTGCAACAGTTCGTCGAAGCGACGGACACGGGCGATGAACTCGAGGTGGCGGCGCTGTTGCGCGTCTTTGACGAGTTCCGCTGAGCGCGCGCCAACTTCTGCGTGCGCAAAGGGTCACGGCTGCCTGCTGTCACGCGAGCAGCTGGTCGTACACGCCGCCCTGCATCGACTCGCCACCCGCGCCCTCGGCCAAACCAAACCAATCGGACTCGATGCCCATCACGTTGACCAGGGTATTGAGCAAGCGGTTGTGCGGTGCCTTCGAGTCCTCCGCCCACTCCTCGCCGAGGAGGATGTACTCGCCTTGCTTGAATGCGCCGCCCGCGCTGCCGGCCAAGATGTACGGCAGGTCCATGAAGCTGTGCCCTTTGCCGTCGGAGAGCTCGTTGGAGTACATGATGACGGAGTTGTCGAGCGCTGTCTTGCCGTCGGCTTCGACGTAGGAATCGAGGCGCTCCAACAAACGGGCGAACTTGCTTTGATGCCAGGCGTCGATGTCGAACAACATGTCCTCGTAGCCGGCCACGTCGGCGCAGCCGTCTTCCGTGGAATCACCGAAGCAATCGTCCCGCACCTTGCCGTGGGAGAGCTTGTGGTGGTTGTACTCGTGGTTCATGCCATCCCAGCGGAAGATGGGGCCACCTGCACCACCGCCGAACTGCAGCGTCGCGACCCGATTGGCGTCGCAGGCTAGCGCGAGCGCCATGATGTCGACGTGCAGATCCGCGATGGCCGCGTACTCGCTCTGTTCGTCCACGAACTCGCCAACGCCCTCGTAGACGCGCGCCCGCTCCGTCAACGCAGTGTCGCCGCAGCCCGTCAGCGGCATCGGCGCATCCGGGCCGGTCATGCCCATCTCGAGTTCTCGGATCACCGTGAAGTGGGCGTCGAGCTTTTCGCGGTCGGACCGACTGAGCGGGCCGTTCTGCAACGACGTGAATTGCTCCTCGACCAAGTCGAGCACGCTCTCTTTGCGTCGGGCCACGCGGTCCGTCGCTTCCGAGGGATCGGCTTCCGTCCCGCCCATGTCCATGAAGTCGGCGTAGGCGTTCCATGGGTTGTTGATGCCAGCGACGGCGCGCGACGGTCCCGTGTACGAGATGTAGTCCATGCCTCGGTAGAGGCCGAGGCGACCGACGTGCAGAGTGAGCGGCGGGCGGCGTGCCCCTTCCGAGCCGGGGTTGATGGCTTGGGCGATGACTTGATCGACGCTGATGCCGAGGGCGAGCCAGTCTTCGTCCGTCAGCTGTGCCGTCAGCTTATGCGCCATTCCCATACCGTGATCATCGGCGTTGCCACCGTCGCGACCGAAACCGCGAGGGCTCATGTGAACGCCCCGGGGGAAAAGCAACTTCTCGCGGTGTGGGCTCAGAACCTCGTTCGCGGTGCCGCTGAGGTGGGCGTCGGTCAGCGCTCCAAAGCTGCCGTTGGGGAACCAGCGCTCCATGTTCACCCCGTTGCAGCAGAAGAAGACGCCGAAGCGTTGAATGGCGCTGTCTTGTGCGGCGGCGTTCTTGGGTTGTAGTGCTTCCAAGAACGGCAGGCCGACGGCCACACCGCCTACCCCTCGCAGGAAGTGACGGCGACGTAGGTTAGGTCTTCGAAACCGGCTCATCGGGTCTCCTCGTTGGAGGTACGGGTCAAAAAGGCGTTCGTCGTTGCGACGTTGGTGACGAGCTCCGTCACGGCCTCGGGGCTACCGAGGTCATCGATGACGGTCAGTTCGTCGGAAGTCAGGCGACGGCCATGGGCGAACTCCAGCCACTTCGTCGCGTAGCAGCGCATGGCCTCGTCACTGTCGGCCACGGCATCGACCAAGTCCACGGCGTTTTCGAATTCGACGTTCCGTCCGTCGAGCTGGATGCTGCCGCTGGTGTCCACCGCGACGCCGTTTTCTTCGGAGCGCAGCTGGCCCATCGCGTCGAAGTTCTCGAAGGCGAAGCCCGGCGGATTGATCTGTGAGTGACAGGAAACGCACTCTGGCGGTGAGGTCAGTAGGGTGATCTCTTCACGCGTCGTTTCCGGCGTCGGGGCATCCTCCGGGAGCTGGGCGTTGGCGGCGCCCGGTGGTGGGTCGGGAATAGTGCGGCACAACAGGTCTCGCACGACGAACAACCCGCGATGCACGGGATCCGTCTTCAGCGAGTAGGCGTTTGCGGCAAGGAAGCCGATTTGCATCAACAAGCCCTTGCGCTCCGTCGCGTCGAGCTCGATGCGCTCCATCTCGCCGCCCGCCTCTTGCCCGTACAAGGGGGCAAGTGTCGCATCGGCGTAGGCAAAGGGTGAGGTGAGAAGCTCCGCGAGGCCACCTTCGTCGGCGATCACGTCTTCGACGTAGAGGCGTGCGGCGGCCTGCACCCGACTGACGAGATCACTCGGCGCGTCTGGCAAAAGACTCGGATCGGGGGCGATCTTCGAAAAGCGCGAGAAGTGCCAGGCCTGGTCATGGAATTCGACGAGGCTGCGCAAGGCGCGGTCTGTTTGCAGCATGCGCTGCACTTGGGCGCGGACTTGCTCCGCGGTGCTCAACTCGCCGTTGGCAGCTGCCAAAAAGAGCTCTTCGTCGGGCATCGAGTTGTAGATGAAGTAGGACAGTCGCGACGCCACTTCGTAGTCGTTCAGCGGGATCACGCCGTCGGCTCCCACGTCGTTGCTGAATTCCGTGCGATAGAGGAACTGCGGCGATTGCAGCATCGCTTCGAGCACCAAGGCGACGCCATCACGGAAGTCGTCGCCGCTGGCCACCAATTCTGCGCCACGGGAGAACAGATCGAAGAAACCCTCTTGCTCGGCGTTCGTCAGGGGACGTCGGAAAGCCCGTGCCCCGAAGTCGGCGACGAACTGCTCACCGCAAGCGGCCTGTGCTGGGTCGCAACTGACGACCTGGGACACGAGAGCATCCTCACTCGCCACTCGAGCGGCGAGATCCTCCGCCGCCGAGCGGTATTGTGGGCCCAAGCGACCATCGACCACGAAATCCACGCTGGTAGCAAAGCCGAAGCCGTTCTGGGCGTCGGGAGCGAAGCCTCGAGTGGGGTCGTCGTCGATGCCGAGCAAGTCTTGGATGGTGTTGGCGTACTGCTCGTGGCTGAGGCGGGCCAGACGCGTGCTTTCGCCGGGAGCAGGCGGTGTTATTTCGGGGCCGTCCTCTCCTACGGGATCCTCAGGTGTGCTGCCTTCGACTTCTGGATCTCCCGCCGGCGCGTCCGTGCTGCCGCTCGTTGGCTCGTCGGGATCGACGTCGGGCTCGTCTGCCGGGCTGTCCGTGTCTGGGGAGGGTCCGTTGTCGGAAGCGCCGACGCTGCTGGAACACGCCGTTCCGATGAGGGCTATCAGGGTCAGTGGAAGGAAGCTGAGTCGATTCATGAGGCAATGGAGGGGACCGCACGACAGTTCGGTGGAACGCGCGGCAGGCGCACGTTACTAGACCCACTTGGCTGCAGTCAGGGCTCAGTTTGTTTGCGAACGCGCAAAACGCCCGCTCTGGCGAAAAAAAGTATGCGTCTTTGGCGCCGGCCACCCTTCATCTCGCCACGGTGTGCGACGTCAGATTCCAGAGGCAGCGGTCAGTGATGCTCGTCGGCCTGCATTTGCTCAGTGAGCGCGGATCGCGAGGCCCACGACCGGAACGAACACGAACAGCTCCGCCGTGGCAAGCCCCACGTTTTCGCGGGCTCGCAAAAAGTGGGTTTGTACCTGCAGGAAGGGCCCACCGGAGCTCTGCTCCGAAAGCCAAAAGTCGTAACCCCCGTCAGCGAACAACACCGCTCCGGTCGCGTTCTCGTCATCTCTGGAGGTGGTGAGAAAGCCGATGCTGGCTCCCGTACCGACGTGCCAGCCGTCGTTTGGCTGAAAGTAGTGGCGCGCGAATATCCCGTAGCTGCCGAGCCAGAACGTTAATCCGCTGGGGTCGTCGAGGGCAGTGGAAGTCGTGCTGGGGTCGTCCGCCGAAAGGGCCGTGACGGCGCCGAACGCGGCACGTAGCCCAACCGCCGTGGAACCGACCGTGACACCGCCGGCAAGCGTCAACTCCATGGGGGTGAAGCCACTGATGAGGCGGGTCTGGTTCGAAGCTCCCGACCACGACCAATAGCTGCCCAGACCATAGCTGGCCGCGCCATACAAGCCGTCGTGGCGATAGGGTTCGCCCCCTTTGCGGTGAGGAGTGTCCGTTGGTACGACGGATGGGCCTGGCGCAAGCGGGGCGGATGGGTCAGCGTCGGGTGGGTTGGGTGACCCCGCGTCCAGTGGCCGCGTTGCGCTGGCATCGGGCCGACTGGCCACTGCACCAATTGCCGCTGGGTGCAGTGGGCTCTGCTGCGCAGAGACTGTGCTTGCCGCGCACACGACCTGTGACAGCGTAAGGATCGCCAAGACGTTCTTCATTCAGTCCTCGGCCTGCTCACACCCGACGGCGCGACTGTCGCCGGCGCCAAACGAAGCCGACCAACGCTAGGCCCAGCAGACTGGTCATGGTCGGAGGGCTTGGTTTGCCCTTGGCCACACTGGCGCTGAACAGGGGCAGGTCACAAGGGAAGTTCCCTTCGTGGGCACCCGAAATCAGCGTGTTGCTGATTTCGTCGTCGACGACGGCCTCGACTTCGCAGTCCATGTCCAACGCGTAGCGGGGCAAAGTCATCTCCAAGCGCGTCACCCACGTCTTGCTGGGTACCATGCCGACCAGGGCCGCCGCGAGATCCGTCAGTCCGTCGCAAGCATAGTCGCTCGAGGGCTGCTGGCCCGAAGTCGCTTCTTCACAGGCGACGGGCAGTTCCGCGTTCGAATCGCCGTAGCATGGGTCCACGACGAGCCCGTCGCCGTTCGTCACATCGAGTTGGCACGAGCTGTCCGCCAGTTGGCGATAGACTTCCGAAAAACTTCCGCTGGCAAATTGCGAGTCGTTGGATACGGAGAACGGTCTCCCCGACGTCAGCGCAGCTTGCTGTGCGTAGGTGGTCAACACGTTGCGCCCGTCCTCGTCACCCAAGAGCTCGGCCCGCACGTCCGCGTAGTTGGACGTCTGGCTGCGGAAATCCCACACCACTTCCTCTGGATCCACTTCCTTCTGCGTCAAGTCAGGCAGCGTGTGGCGGCCCTCGGCGATCACGTACAGCACGATGTCGACGTCGTCGAAGACGCCCAAGCTGAAATCAACCGGCGCATTGCAGACGGCCGCCTTGTTGTTCCCGCTGGGGTGCGCTTTGCGTTTGCCGGCAGCTACGAAAACCAACTGCGCAGCGAGCAGCGGTTGATGCTCTTGCTGCC
>JBNKZR010000155.1:0-15516 GCA_050301735.1 Polyangiaceae bacterium
CCCGAACTGGCGCGGCGGATTGAAGAACCTGAGGTTCAAACCGGGCGCGTTGATCAAACTCGTCATGTAGGCGACGTTCGCGATGTTGGTGACGAACGCATCGAGGCGAATGTCACCTTCTTGTCGCGTGTATCCGAAGCCCGCATCGAAACGCGTGATCGAAGGGACCACGTCGCTGTAGAGCGGATTCGGGTTACCATCGAGGTCCTCACCCTCGCCGTTGAACACCGTCATGTACTGCTTTGTCTTGGTTTGGCCGCTGACGTTCCAGTCGAAATAACCGATACTCGTCGAGATGTTCTGTTCGATGCCGTAGGAGATGGCGAGGTTCGGGGCGCGCGGCAAAGAGTTGTCCTTCAGGTTAACGATGGGTTGGCTTCCAGGATCCCAGCTCACCCGCGTGTCCGCCATCCTTGCGCTGTTGAAGCTGGCATCCAACAGCATCATCGATACCCGACCCGTGAAGCCTTTGGGCAGGTAGCCTACCACATTGGCCTCCAGCCCGAGAATCGTCGCGGAACCTACGTTACGGCGGACCGAGCTGCGGAACGCTGAATCACCTTCACCGAACGACTCCACCGTGCTCGCTTGATAGTCCTCGTAGGCGTAGGCGAAGCCCGCGCCGTTGAGCACCAAGTCTCTGTCAAGCAGCACGTTCTTGCTTCCCAACTCGAGGGCGTACACCGCTTCCGGGTCGAACGTGGGTGCAGTCGATAGGCCGTTGATCGTGATGGTGTCGTTGAATCCGCCAGACTTGTGACCCGTGGAGAAGGTCATGTACATCATGCTATCCGGCGTCAGGTCGATCTCGGTACCGACACGGTAATCGAAGAAGGTGTCCTTCACACTGCCGTGCTGCTCGGTCATGCTACCGGCGGAGGCACCTTCTTGGGCGAGAAGTTCGTCCAATGTGTCGCGCTCGCCGAAGGTGTCGATGCCGTCCAGCAGATCACTGACGTCATCGCTGGCGGTATAGTCGGTACGCCCGGGACCTTTGAAGCGGAAACCCTCGGTGCCGAAGCGGTGCTCCCCCCAGGTGCAGGTGTCTTCACTGCCGGGTTCGCAGCCAACGGCGTAGCCATATCCGATACCGTGGCGCTCCTTGTAGTCATGGGTGACGCGAATACCCGCCAGGGCACGCAGCGCATCGGTGATGTCGAAGGTGGCATCGGCGTAGCCGGCGATTGCACCATCATTGATATCCGGGTGGTTGTACTCCTGGCCAGCCCAGCCCCAGGAATTGTCCGCCGTCTCGGCCAGCAGTACGTACTGCTCCTCGTAGAGGTTGAAGCCGCCGACCGTCCACCGGAAGCGGTCCGTATCAGGCGAGTAAAAGCGAAGCTCGTTGACGACGGACTGAGAGGTCGTGTGCCAGTAGGCGCTGTTGTAGCGGTCCAGACTGCCGGGCTCCTTGCCATAGTAGTAAACGCCGTTGGTCGTACCCGTCGTCTGCTTATAAGTCATGTCCCGGTAGCTGTTGACGAACTCCACGCCAACTGGTCCGAAGTCGACATCGAGTTGTGCGCTCACACCCAAGTGGTCCAGACTTTGGCTGGGCTGCTTGCCCACGAAGGACACCGCACGGGGGTTGGGGACCTCTTCAGGCTTGATACCATTCTGCAGTGCCTCGGTGAAATTCGACCCCACCCAGCCGGTGCCACGCTCGCGCACGTTGTCGTGGCGAATGGTCAGGCTCACGTTGTCCGAGATCGCCCACTTGCCCGACAACCGGTATGCAAACGTATCCGCGTTTTCCGCAGGCTGAATCGTCCAATCGCCATCCTTGTTAGTGTAGAACCCCTCGCGATTTTCAGTGAAGGTCGCCGCGCGCAGCGCGAGTTTTTCACCGATCGGAATGTTGACCATCGTCTTGGTCAAGCGTTGGGCGTAGTTGCCATACTGGAAAGACGCGTTGCCCGCCCATGTACCGAGTTCTGGCGCGTTGCTGATGATGTTGACCGTGCCCGCAGTCGCGTTACGACCACGCAAGGTACCCTGGGGGCCGCGCTGCATCTCCACCCGGCTGACGTCGAAGAACATTGAGCCAATCCCGCGGGGTCGCGGGATGTAGACGCCATCGAAGTGGGTGGCCGCAGCTGGATCTCCAATCTCTGTGTTATTGTTGGTGCCGATACCGCGCATGTAGATCTCTATGTTGCCTTCCTGGGCACCAATCTCCACGTAGGGAGTTGCAGCGGTGAGTTCGCGCATGGAGGTAATCCCCTTGCGCTCGAGGTCGTCACCCGAGAAGGCTTCAGCCGAGGCGGAGAGCTTCTGAATGTCCTTCTCACGCCGATCGACCGTGACGACGATGGTGTCCTCGTCTTCCTGAACGTACGTGGAAGGGCTGGCGTCGTCACCCCCGACAATCACCATCTCCTCCTCTTCCTCTGCGTCCACGTCGCCTTCGCCTGGGGGCGTTTCGTCAGCTGGAGGAGGTTCGCTTTCTTGAGGAGGAGGAGGCGCCTCCTCCGCTGCGGGCGGGGATTGATCAGGCGCTGGCGCCTGGGGCTCTTCCTTAGGCTCGGTTGGCGCTGCTTCTGGCTGGGCGACCACCAAGGGGGCACTGCAGAAACCTGCCAACAGTGCAGCTGTTGCGGTCAAGTTGGAGCGACAGACATGGGTACGCAGATTCATGAAGCAAGCCTCCTGTGCGGCAAGGGCGAACATCTTGCTCACCGATTCCGCCGCCATCCTCCGTATACCTGGAGCATCCCCAGGTTGAAAACCCTTTGAGCCGTTTGGGCGGCATCAGAGCGATGTCTAGGCGGCCGAACGAATTGCACACAGGAACGACAATTACGATCAGCTGGCGATCCAGAGGCTCTGGCTTCGATGCCGTAAATGTGGCGTGAGCGAACGCTCCCACGTGGGCGCTAACCGCTGAGGCTCACTCCGACGACATCCATACGCCGTCGCAATCGGAATACGAAGCAAATACGGTTCAGCGAGTCACGACGGCTAGACTTTCCGCCCCTGCGCCTCGGGCGATATCCATCAGGTGGACGACTTCGCCGTAGGGTGCTTCATCATCCGCCTTGATGAAGACGACCTTCTTACGCATTGCGCCAAGCCGTTTGGAAAGCTTTTCGGCGAGTGTCGCCAAGGACACGCTCTCTCCGTTGACCATGAGTTCGCGCTGCGCGCTGTACTCGATCATCAGCGAGCTTCCAACGGGAGGGCTCGGTGCTTGCTCGTCGGCTTCTTGCGGCACGGTTGCCTTGAGGTGCTTGAGCGTCGACGGCGTCAACACCATGAAGATGATCAACAGCACCAGCACGATGTCGACCAACGGAGTTACGTTGATCGCTGCCGTCGGTCCCCTTTGACTATTGGTTCCTACGTCCACTGCCGATGCCCGTTCCTTGTTGACAGGTCGCGCGACGCGTTGGCTGTAACGCGGCGCGCCATCAATCTTGTTCCGTCTTCTTCGTCGGTTCTTCGGTTCCGAGCGTTACGTCCTCAAAACCTGCCTCGCGCAGGGCGTCCAGCGCTCGCCGCACGGTACCATAAGGCGCTAGGGCGTCACCCTTGAGGTAGATCGTCTTGTCGGGGAAACGCGCGCGCTCTTGACGGACGGCTGCCGTCAGGCCCGAAGCCCCGGCCAAACGGCGACTGGCCACGTAGATTTGCTCGTCTCGCGTGATCGAGACGATGATGTCCCGGCCATCGTCAGGCTTTCGATCGTGATGAACCGTGGTGGGCAGGTCGACGGCCACGCCGCTAGCGATCATGGGAGTCACCACCATGAAGATGATCAACAGCACCAGCACGACATCAACCAGCGGTGTGACGTTGATCTCGGATTTTATGTCCGCTTTCGGTAGGCTCTCCTCGCTGCCCAGAATGTTGCGCAACGCTCGCAGCCGATCGACGGCTTTGCCATCGTCTGGTTTCGTCACGGGATCGCCGGTGGGGTTCCTGGTTCCTTGTTCGGCCTGGAGGTGCGGGCCATATGCTCGTGCGGCGTGGGGACCGCCGGCGCTGGGACCGACGCATTGTTGGCTAGCGCCTGAGCCAGGTTCGTCCCCGATAGCAGCAGACGGCGAGTGCCGTGGGAGAGGCGATCAATCAATTCCCCACTGGCATCATCGACGATCCCTCCCAGCTCCTCCAGCTTCGTGGTGAAGAAGTTGTACAACCACACGGCGACGATGGCCACACCCAAGCCGACAGCTGTCGTCAAGAGCGCCTCGGCAATACCTGCCGACACGGTGGCCAAGCCGCCGCCGCCGGCCTCCGGATCCGCCATCAAGCGGAAGGCGGTGATGATACCGAACACAGTTCCGAACAGCCCGACGAACGGCGCCGACGAGGCGATGGTCGCGAGCACTGGCAACCCCTTCGACAAGTCGGCCATCTCGCGCTTCTTCGCGCGATCCATCGCGCGAGCCACACCGTGCATCAGGAGCTCCATCTCCACCGCATCGGCGGCAGCCTCGGCCAATTCGGTCATGCCCTGACGAAACTCTTTCAATCCGGTGCCGCACACCCGAGCCAACGGGGCTTGCTCGAACTCCGGACTGAGCTCTGCCTTTCCGACCAGCGCGGGGAGATCATCGATGCCGCGCGCCAGGTTGGCGACGTACGCGAGCGATCGCTCTTTGCTTCGACGAAAGGTAATGAAGCGTTCAGCGGCAATGCCAATCGCGAACATCGACATGCCGAGAAGGATAATCACCACCGTTCTGGCGATGAAGCCCATCTGGCTCCAAAGACCGACTAGAGAGAAATCCATGGTTCTTGCTGCTTTCGATGCTTCTTCTTTGGGGACGCTCAGCGTTGCTGCAGAACGTAGGTAAATGGGTAACAGAATGGAACTGGCTTGCCGTTGATAGTGTACGGCTTGTAGCGCCAGCCGCGGATTATGCCAGGTAGTTGGCGATCGACCACGGGGTTGGAGCCCCGGAGCACCCGCACACTGGTGACATTGCCGGCGGCGGAAGCACAGACCATCACTCGGGTCTTGAAGGTTTGCCGGCGCAGCGCGGGCGGTATTTTTGGTTGGTTGGCCGCGGGATTGCTCAAGAGTTGCTTGCGTCCGATGTTCGCTGACAGCATTTCTGGCCCTTTCTTCTTGGGCGGTGGCGGGGCGGTGCCTACAGAGCCGACGACACCACCCACGACACCGCCAACTTCACCGCCGACTTCGCCGCCTTCTTCACCACCTTCTTCACCGTCGTCTTCGCTTTCCTCGCCCCCTTCTTCGGGCTCAACTTCTGGCGTCTCTTCGGGCTGAACCAGCGTATCCGGCTTGGGCTGTTGGCGCTTGGTCTGTGTCTTCTTCTTACTGCTCTTCTTCGGCGGAGGCGGAGGCGGAGGCGGTGGCGGTGCAGCCGCGGTCAACGTGACCCGAACTGCCGGCATCGGCATTTCATCCACCTGCCAGATGGAGTGCGCAACCCCAGCGAGCAGCACGATGCCGTGGGCGGAAAGCGAGGCGCCGATGGTGACACCACGCCATTTGCGGGCCTTCTTGTTGGGGCGAGTGAAGAGCGCGTCGAATGCCACCAGCCGTCACCGCTTTCCATGACCGGTAGCCTTGTCGGCTTCCTGCGCTTGCTTTCGCCATCGTTCTGCGTCGGCGATGTTCTCTTGCCACTTGGCTGGGTCATCCAAGAAGGCCAACGACCGCTGTCGATACAGAAGCGTCATATAGGCCAACGACTCACGATGGTCGGGCGCCAGCTCGAGGGCTTTCTTCAAGTACTCGATACCAAGGTCCGCGAGGTCTACCCGTTGCTGCCCTTTCACGTCCTGCTCCCCAAAGACGGGCGGCGCCTGTTGTTCGTCATCCGTCTTTCGCGGGTCGAACGTTGCATTGGTACTGTTGCCGCCCCGCTCGAATAGAACGTTGTAGCAAAACACCCCAACGGCGTACTGTGCCTCAGCGTCCCGCGACAAGAGTCCTGCGCGGCGTCGCGTCCACACCAAAGTCTGTTGCCAGTTGTCCGAACGAGAGTGGACCAGAATCAGTCCATTGATCGCACCCAGGTCTTCTGGGTTACCAGCCAGGGCTTCTTCGAAACGTTTCTGTAGGGTATCGAAGCGAGAGGCATCGAAGAGTGTCTGCACGTAGAGCTCTTCGCCACGAGGATCATCAGCTGCCTTTTGCTGCATCAACGAAAAGGCGTTGAGAGCACATTCTGCCGCATTCTTCGAGGCTGTTTCATCCTCGGTAGTCATCATGTGGCGACAGGCCAGGCCCTTGTTGAGAAGCACCTGAGGAATGTCCGGATACAGCTCCTGGGAGCGCTCGTAGTACTCGACAGCAGCCGCATAGTCGCCATCCAGAAACAGCTCGTTTCCCTCCTGTGCGGCTTGTCGTGCCCGCAATTCGCTGCAGCTATTCGAAGTGAGGCCTACCAAAATACAGAGTGCGACAGGCAAACAGCGGCCGGACTTCATGACGGTACCTTCGGAAAATACCTATATCATGGCACCCCGTGGGGCCGCCGATACCAGGCCGCACCCGTATACACAATGCAGAACGCGCCACGCAAGAGGTCAGTCTCATGGCGCACGGCGTCAAAACCGAAAGCTCGTCAACACCGAAGCTGGCGGTTGCCGTACTGGTGAAGGGGTCGTTAGTATGTGGCCATGAACTTGATTCGCGCTTGTGGTGTGGCATTGACGTGGAGCCTGTTGGTCGGTTGCGCAGACTCCGAAACCATCATTGCTTTGAACATCAACTCGGATGCGGCAGCGGTCGGTGACGTCGCTTCCTTGACCATTCAATTTTCGCAAGGTTCGGAAACGCTCGAGAAGACCTTGGTACCGGAGAAGGGTGCTTTGGCCGACGGTGCGCCCGCCATCGCCGAGCATTTTTTCCAACGCTACGGCATCCCGGACAGCTGGGTGAGCGGTGACGCGATGGTGGAGGTCGAGGCGTACGACGAGGATGGTGGGTTCATCGTTGCCGGCAGCACCGAATTCAAGTTGTACGACGACCGCACTACTGCCGTGTTCGTCGATCTGGGGTTTCCGGAGGAGGAGCCAGATGAACCAGTGCCGGCGGAAGCGGGTGCGCCGAGTGACCAAGACGCTGCGCCAGAGCCAACGGAGACGGACTCGGGTGAGACAGACCCAGGCGAGACAGATCCGGGTGAGACGGACCCGGTCCCGCCGGCATCGGATGCTGGCGACGCTGGCAATGACACGTCAATCGATGGTGGCAACGCTTCGGACGCAGGCGACGCAGGCGACGCAGGCGGGCCGGATTCGGGAACCGCG
Organism: Polyangiaceae bacterium; assembly: GCA_050301735.1. GTDB lineage: Bacteria > Myxococcota_A > Polyangia > Polyangiales > Polyangiaceae > SZUA-265. Next base: position 7,234 of record JBNKZR010000155.1, read on the forward strand.
GGCGACTCAAGTGCGGCCGCGGCGGGCTGAGCGCCATCCGCAAGTTTGCTACACGCAGAGTGGCGCGGCGCCAAAGGAAGGTTGAACGCCACTTCTTGTCGCGAGCGAAGGAAGGACCGAAGGCGCCGAAAGTCCGGCTGTCGTCATGGGTCGGTGACCGCCGGTGGGCCCATTCGCCCCCCGAACTCCACGCGTTGGCGACGACAGACGCAGGTAACCGCATCGGCCACCTGTGGGTTCGACGAATCTGAGTCAGTGCTGAGGACGAACGACCTCCACCCCTAGCAGCCACGACCACGGGCGCCGCTTCGCTGCGTTGGGGGCTTGCCCGACGTCGGAGGAAGCCGGAGCGTCTTGGTCGAAGCACGGTGGCTTCGGAGACCCCGCTCGGTCAGCTGAGTCTTCAGTTCGGGAACTGAACGGTGCTCTCGCTGCTCCCAATGCAGCCGCGGTCTGGGTCAGCTCGGGTCAGCCCTCGTAGGTGTAGCGATGTTGGCAACCGTGCCAGTCGCCGTAGTCCTCCAATAGCCTGCTCGCTTCACCTTGCTCTTCGGGGTGGGTGCGCCAACGGTCCTCGAGCTCGTTGGGGTCGGTCCGGAGGTCGTAAGCCTCAGTGATGTCCGTGGCGTATCCATGGATCCATTTCTTGTCGCCACGAATGAGCGCGAGGCTTGGCTCGCGAGGAGCCAAGCGCTCGACGACGACGGAGTAGTCTGTGGCGCGCAGGAGCGGCAGCTGTTCTTCGGCCAGTTTTCTCCGTGCGAAGTCTGCAAGGGAGTCCGTACGCTGGAGCAGTAGTGACGACAAGATGTGAAGGAAGGAGACTGGCTGCTCGAATCTGCCGCCCTGCGAGTTCGGATGGAAGATCAGCGTTGCTGCGCGGATCTGCTCCTCGTAGGGGACGAAGCCATGCCCGAACTGCCCGTTTCTTTCCCCCAGTCCTTCCCCGTGGTCCCCAAAGATGACGACGACTGTATCTTCGAGGCGCCCTGACGCGGACAAGCCCTCGAGCAAGGTGTTCAATGCGCGCTCAGCCCGTCGGACTTCGTTGATGAACGCCGCGCGTGAGCGCTCTCGTTCGGGAGGTTCGTCTTGTGTAAACCAGGGGAAATGGGGCGAGGCCAAGAACAGCCAGCCGAAGAAGCTGCGATCGGGCGGTATGTCCGCTAGGTCATTCAGCGCGTTGGCGACGATGAGCGCATCGACGTGGAGGGCATTCTGATCCTTTTCCGCGGGATAGCTTTTGACTCGCGCGAATCCTTGAGTGAGGCCTGTCAGGCCGTCCCCGACGCCAAGAGCGTGATGGTGTGCGAACGTCACGCTGTTCTGCGCTCCAAAGGCTTCTGCTAGTGTTTCGGCTTCTGGGCGCAGCTCCCCAGACCAGCTTCGTTGAGCGGACAAGGACAGCGGTACGCGCGACGTGGGACTCAGTGTCATTACCGCCCCGATGCTGTGCAGCGTTCGGGGAGCTGCCGTGTAAGCCCTGGGAAACCACATTCCTCGGTCGACCCAAGCGCTCAATGTGCCCGCACGCTCGCTGTTGGGAGCGTTGAAACTGAGCAGATCAGGCCGCAGCGATTCGACTGACACGAGCAGCAAGTTGGGGTTTTTTGCGCTCAATGCCGGCCACTCTGGCACTGCGACGTGGGCACGAAGTTCTTCTTCTGGTGACACATCGCTCGACCCTGGGCTCAACGACTCACGTGCGCCGCCCTGTGCCGTGTTTTGGTCGGCACAAGCGAATCGGTAAGGTTCGACCTCCAACTGCATGATGAGGCCGCGCCCTGGCGGCGCGTGTTGGCGTATCAGCCCAAGCTGCCGCATGGAAACCGTCGTCGTCCAACCTGTGGCCATCACGGCCAACAGCACCAACATGGGCGCGGTGGATAACCAGCGCCATTTGCGTTCCGCGCGTATTGGTCTCATCAGCTCGGTCAATGCAAGCTGGACCGCGAGCAACTCGAACACGAAGGCGCTGAGATGGACTGTGGGGTATTGGTCCGGGAGTGCGCGGTTGGTCCCCCACACCGCCAACGCCGAGGCGACGACCAAGCTCAACGCTACCCCGACTCTGAGTTTGCTGTGGCCACGCTCGGAGAGCATCCCAAACAACAGCGCTCCCAGCCCCAGGCTGGCCCCTGAATACAGTAGCGCCACTGGTACCGAACGCGCGAAGGGTTCGTACAGTGCGACGGCTTTCCAAGTCTCGTAGCCACCGATTGCAGCCATCGATACGGAGCCAACGGCCCAGGCCAATGCTCGGCGACTTCCCTGAAAAATGGGTCTGGAGATGAACAGGAGTTCCAGCAGGGTCGGTATGGCTAGCAGTGGCCCGACCTGTGCGGCCCCATGAAAGAGCAGCCACGCCCAGCACGCTCCCAACGCACGGAGCGTCAGGTCACCGTCGACAACTTTGAGTAGCCCCCAAGGCAACGCCGCGAACCCCGTCGCGAGTAGCAGAGCAATCAGTGTCGCGGTCGTTCCACGTCGTGCAGCGACCGCGAACATCGCCACGAACTGGGTCGGCGATTGGCCTAGGCCGGCACGTTCCCGCGCGCTGGCCAGCGAACCCACGGGATTTGGCAGCGCCATGCATCCACAGATACTGCAAAAGCGTCACCCTCTGCTCGCCTATTCGTCGCAAGAACGTCACTTTGACTTCGGGGCTACGCGAGCAGTTCGTCGATCAGGCGAGGCGTGTAGCGGAACGTCGGGTGACTTCCAGCGCCCATAGCGGAGTTGATGCCGTAGGGTCGCAACACCGTCTCGTAGAGATCGATGATGTTGCGTTGCCTCGTGATGACAACGTGCAAGACGGACGACCCGTGCCCACCTCGAAGGTACGGGCCTGGATCGGATCGATTGATGCACTTGCGCACCAGACAATGCCGAATTGTCATATTGCTCACTATCCGCACCAGTAGCATCTTCATCGGATGTCAACCTCAACGCAACTTCTGGTCACCGGCGGGTCGGGCCACCTGGCTCGACGTGTCATCGAGTACCTGCTGACGATGGACGTCGGCCCCATCATTGCGACGACGCGGACCCCGCAGACTCTCTCGGGTTTGAGAGACAGGGGCGTGGATGTACGCCCTGCGGACTTCGATGCGCCTGAAACGCTCCTCGGCGCCTTCCGTGGGGCAACCCGCGCGCTCCTCGTGAGCACCGATGCACTGGAACGGCCAGGTCACCGCATCGCTCAGCACGCTGTGGCCATCGAGGCCTTGCAACGCGTTGGCGTGGAGCATGTGACTTACACGTCCTGGGTGAATGTAGACCATTCCGTCGCTGCGGTGGCTCCCGATCATCTGGCTACCGAACGAGCTCTCGCGATGTCGAAGCTCGACTTCACGGTGCTGCGGAACTGCATCTACGCGGAAACCTTGTTGGGCTCCCTCGGCCACGCGGTAGCCAGTGGAACGCTCGTGGATGCCAAAGGCGGCGGACGAGTTGCATACGTCACGCGTGATGATTGTGCCGCCACGGCAGCCGCCGTCCTCGCGAGCCCCAGCGCTGGGCGCACGACGTTCGACATCACGGGCCCGGAAGCGTTGAGCGGCGACGACGTTGCCGCGATCGTGTCGAAGATCGCTGGAAAGTCGGTTCGCCATCAATCGGTTTCCCTCGACGAATTCGTTGCGGGCCTGATGCAGGCGGGTCTACCGGAGATGATGGCTCGGGCGTACGCCACCTTCGAGACCGCTGCGGAGCGTGGTGAGCTCGCCTCGGTATCCTCCGCGGTGCGGGACCTCGTCGGTCGACAGCCTCAGACGGTCGGTGACTTCCTGGTCGCCAACCGCAACGGTTTTGTCTCATGACTGCGCCCCTCGCCGGGCGACTTCCTCACTCGGCTGATGGACACCGTGTACTAGACGCTATTGCGTTGCGGCTGAGATCGGAGCGCCGGTGTCTCCGCCACTTGGACGTGTCCGGAGCGAAGCTCCAGGTCTCAGGTATTTTGAAAGACTCACCTGGGCACGATGTAGTCGCGTCGATTGGTAAACTCTGAGTGAACTCGTTCGTAGGCGCTTCAAGCCGAATCCTGAAGGACGCGATCAACGTGTGGGCATCGGAGCTTCTGCATCACCCGGGCGTTGTGCCGAAACAGCAGCGCAGTCTGATTCGCGGTGGTTCTACATTGCCGGCACTGGTGCTCAACACTACGTTCCTCGTCCGTTGAAGATGTCCTCCAATACCTCGCTCCCACAGCGCTGTGCGACCAACGCCGCACGGTATCACACGCACTCCACAGCCCCGGGTTTCCCAGGACTGTCTGGCTCCCAACGACGACTCTCTTCCACCGTCGTTGCCTGCCTCATCGCGGCCGCACTGCCGCTTGCCTGCTCAGCGGGGGACGAACCCGCGACCCCGGACAACGGCGGTCCAAGCACGCCCAGCACGCGTCCCGGCGCCACCGACGGCGGAGATGCGGGCGTCGACCGTCCGAATGCGCCGCGTACGCCCGACGAGCCAGACGATCCAACGGCCTCTGGTGGTGATGCTCCCCGCGACCCGAGGACGCCTTCAGACATGATGTCAGATCCGGAAGGCCCGGATCCCGAACTCGGTGGGGACCTCACCAGTCCCCTGCTCCCGGCACGCATCCGTCGCCTGACGAACGCCGAATACGACGCTTCAGTGCAAGCTTTGTTGCAGACGCAGAAGGCCCCGAGCGTCGAGTTTTCTTTCCCCCCCGATGCCCGGCAAGGACCGAAGAACGCGCCCGCGGGGGCAGCCTTCACCGTCAACGACGCACAACGAGTCGACCCGGTGCTTGCCGTTCGTTTGGACTCCGCGGCGCAGGCACTCGTGGCTGAAGCTCGCGCAAGTGGCAAGCTGTCCGAACTGTCACCGTGTGGTGACCCCGCCGGGGCCGGAGAACAATGCGCGGCGGAGTTCCTTCGCTCCTTCGGGGCCAAGGCATACCGTCGCCCCGTCACCGACGTAGAGGTCGAGAACCTCGTTTCCGCGCCGACATCGCCGTATCACGTGGGCGCCGACGGCTACACCTACGAAGACGGCATCGATGTCCTGGCGCGCGTGGTCCTGCAATCCCCGGGCTTCCTCTATCTCACGGAGTTGGGCGAAGGTGCGGGCTCCGACCCCGTGCAATTGAGCAACAACGAACTAGCAACACAGCTCTCATACCTGCTCACGGGCGGTCCACCGGACGCCACGCTCTTGGAGCAGGCGGCTGCCGGTAACCTGACCACAACAGAGGGACGCGAAGCGGAGGCTCGCCGATTGCTGGACACCCCCGCAGGGCATGCGCGTTTCGTGCGTGTGGTGCGCGAATGGCTCGGTATCGATGACGTGGCCAGGCGCGAGAAGTCCGCGAGCATCTATCCGGAGTTCGCCGATGCGAGCGAGGCGATGGAAGAGGAGAGCCGCGCCTTCATCGAGGAAGTGCTCTTTCGCTCCACGGGAACGCTCACCGAGTTGCTCACCGCCGATTGGACCATCGTCAGCGAATCGTTGGCGAACCTGTACGGTGTGCCGTGGGGAGGGGAAGGTCAGCGAACCTCGCTAGCGGACGCTGGTCGACGCGGGATCCTGAACCAAGGCGCATTCTTGTCCGTTTTCGCCAGCAATAACGGCAGCCACCCCGTCTATCGCGGCGTAGCGTTGATGCGTCGAGTTGCGTGTTTGGAAACACCGGACCCTGGGGCACTCGGCATCGTCGTCAGTTTCCCTCCGCCGGATCCCAATCGGACGACCCGTGAGCGCTTCCAGGTGCACACCGAAGCGCCCGGTTGCGAGGGCTGCCATACACTGATTGATGGCCTTGGGTTCACGATGGAGAACTTCGACGGCATCGGCAAGGTGAGAGCAACGGAGAATGAGCGCCCCATCGACACCAACGTCACCCTGGACGTAGGCTCCGAACTCGACGGTAGCTACGGCGATAGTACGGAACTGCTCGCCGCCTTGGCCAAGAGTGATGGTGTGAAGAGTTGCCTGGCCCGGCAACTCTTTCGTAGCTCAGCCGCTCGCAGCAACGAGACCGTGGCCGTCGCCGAGGACGCGTTCGTCAACTTCTGGAACGAGCTGGCCGCCGAGCGCCAGGACAACTTGATCGAAGTTCTCATTGCCTACGTCGCCAGCCCATCTTTCATTCAGAGGAGGCCACTGTGAAGAAGCCTTTCGTCCGCTCTCAATCTGCGCGCAGTGCCACCCGGCGCTCGTTTCTGCGCGCTGTCGGCGTCGGTGCCACTACACTGCCGTTTTATCGCTTGCTGGAGGATGCGTTCGCCCAATCCGCCGGAGAGGCGCTCCCACTCAAGCTGATAACCATGTACCACCCTCACGGCGTGGCGTACGAGTACCACTCGATGCGCAGTCCGGACTCTCCGGATATTGCGGTCGAAGGACTCCCGTTACGCGGTGCGGACACGGAAACCGACTGGGACATTTCGTACCCGAACTGTTCGTTGCAACCCTTCGACGACCCAGAGACGTTCGGCAAGAGCTTCAAGGACCGATTGCTCGTCATCGAGGGCATGGATCTTCCCGTCGACGGGCACGACGCTACCTGCAGCATCTTGACGGGTAGTCCTCTCGTCAACGGGCAGCCCGTCAACTCATCCCTCGACCAATTCCTCTCCGTCGAGTCTGGACTAGGTGCCGCTACTACCAAGAGCAACGTCGTACTCGGCGTCGGAGATCCCAACCCCCACGTGGGTATTTCACTCTCCTTCAGCACCGGCGGTGTTGGCGTCGGCAAGATCATCTCGCCCTACGAGGCGTTCGACTACCTGTTCGGCGGCTTCGCGCCTACGGACGACGCGGATGGTCAGGCGCAGCTGATGAGACGCAACGCCCTGGGACAGAGTGTGATAGACGCCGTGCGCGACGATTGCAACCGACTGCGCGAACGCTTGTCACCGGTCGAGCAGCAAAAGATGGATCAACATCTGGCGGCGCTTCGCGACCTGGAAAAGTCGTTCGGAGGCGTCGGTAGCGGGCCATCTTGCACCGAACCGCCTCCGCGCCCGGCTGCTGGAGAGTTCCCCTCGGAGAGCCAGGCGCTGATGCGCTACAATGGTGGCGAGCCGACCTTCGATGCCGTGACGGACTTCTTCATCGACTTGTTGGCGCAGGCGTTTGCCTGCGACGTAACTCGGTTTGGAACGCTCGTCATGAACGACTTGCCGTGGGATGTGGCGAACAACGCGCAGGTGGACTCGCTGGGGCTCGGGTTGCCGTCAGATCTGCACAACCAGGTCGCGCACCAGTACGTGTCGCCTTCTTTCGACTGGCAGGGTAACCTGGCGGGGACCGGTGAGCCATCCACTTGGCTGCCACTCGCCAAGTACAACAAGTACTGCTACCAGAAGATGGCACGCCTACTCCAGCGGCTGGACGAGATGGGAGCACTGGACAGCACACTGGTGTATGCTTCGAGTGAACTCGGGAATCCAGCGCTGCACTCCTCCTCCGGCGTGCCAACCGTGCTGGCTGGAGGTTCGAACGTTCCGTTCCGCTTCGGTCGGCGGCTTCGGGTCACTCCGGACTGCTTGCCACCGAACGATTCCTGTGGGTCACGGGATAGCGCGTACGCTGCAGGTGCGAACAATCATCTGCTCGTGTCCATCGCCCAAGCGTTTGGCGTCGAAATCGACAGCTATGGTCAGGGACCCGATAGCTCGTTCTCGACCGGGGCCCTTTCCGATCTGGCGTAGTGAGAACGAGGGCCCTGAAGAAAGGCGCAGGCATTGTGGATCCAAGCCTGCAAATTGAGTCGCCCCTCGCTTGCGCTCGGTGGTACGAAGGGTGATGCGAAGCACCCAGTCGTACCTGGCAGTCCTGTTGCTCTGTGGGGCTCTGCCGTAGCTCTTCTCAGAGCTTGCGTTGGGCATTGCGAGTCATCGCGCCTTGAACGCGCACCACGCTCGTGTCAACGGCGCCCAGCATGGGGCTGCGTGCGCAAGGGAAGTTTGGACGGTTTGAACGGATAGCCGTCGAGGACTCACCAGAGACAGGTCTTCCACACGTTGTTCGCGTACAGCGAACGATGTGTTCCGAATGCGATGCTTTGTCTACGGCAACTGAGAGCGCATGTTCGTCAACCCGTTCACCTGGTCGTACTCCTGGGGCTCCGATCTCAGGTACTGCACACAGCCCGCGATGTCGCTCAGATCTGCGGCACTGTTGGTTGTGAGTTACCAGATGAGAATCCACGCCAGGTTGGCGTGAGGTTGCCACGTGTGGAGGGTGTAGCTTCGTAGAGGAGTCCCCCCTGGGGCGACGGTGGCAATGGTAGGGGGGTGAGTGATCAGA
>JBNKZR010000156.1:0-15393 GCA_050301735.1 Polyangiaceae bacterium
CACCGCGTCGAAGTTGGCGCGCTCGGAGCGCTGATCGATGGCGTCTTGTCGCAGTTGCTCGAAGTCGACACCGGTGAACACCCACTCGGACGAAATGGCGAGCTGCACGAAAGCGTCCAAATCGTCGTCGAAGGTGCGTTGGGGGAAATAGGTACGTCGGGATGCCATGATGGATTTTCCTTTGATGTATTGAATGAGATGCGACCCGGGGCGTTACCCAGAGCCATTCACCACGACCATTCGCAGCGAACTCCCCGACGTCGGACACGACCACTGGCAGTTGCGTGGCAGTTCGACTTTTTTCCGCGACAAGAGACGACGACGGCGGGGCATCGCCGAAGTGCCCCTCACGGCGCACCGCGCCGTGAATGGCTCGTCGCTGCCGTCCAATGGCAAAGCGCTGCCTCGCGGCTGCAAAGTTTGCAGCGCAGAGGCAACAGCTTGCCACCGCGTGGCACGGGTTTGCCACCGCGTGGCAACGGCTGACCACCCTGAGGCAATGGATTGCCAGCGTGGGGCAAGGAATTGCCTTCCAATGGCAACGACTGACCAAGACTTGGTAAAAGTTGGCCACCGCGTGGCAAGTGTCTGCCACCGCGTCGCAAAGCGTTGCCTTGGAGGGGCAAGGTGTTGTGACCGTGGGGCAAAGCCTTGCCTTCCGATGGCAACGAATGACCTCCCTGCCGCCCATTCTTGCTCGAGGTGTTGCGCCAAGTGCATCCGTTGCCTCGGATGATGTAGCGGAGAATTCATGCCACACTCGGACTCATGCCGAGGCGGAGAGGGACGACACGCTGGTTCGAGTGGCTGCTTGCTGTCTGGGTGTCGTGCCAGGGAATGACTGGTTGTTCGAAGTCGAGCTCCGATCACGCTGCTGACGAGGCGGCGAACGAAAGTGACCCTTCGCGTACGGAGACGGCACGCGACGAGGCTGACGAGGCCAGTCGTGGGGACGGCGGTGGCACCGATCCGAGCCCCGCCAGCAGCACCGATGGGGACGCAGGCGCGGGCTCTGACGGCGACGGCGAAACGAGCGACGACGAACCGGGTTCGAGTGGAAGCGATGGCGCGGACAGTGGCATCGCCGACGACGCGCTGGGCGCCAATGAGACGGACGGTGCTCTGAGCGACGGGCAGGCTGCGGGGGACAGCCCCGATGCGGGTTCGTCCGATGACTCGGAGCCCAATGAAGACCCGCGCGAAAGCGGGCCGAGTGGCGCGCCTCGCGAGGCGGATGCGAGTTGCCTGCCGCATCGCGACGGCTCCCGCTTGCGACGCATCGGCTATCTCGGCGAGGACGGATCGTGGCAAGCCGACAGTTGGTACGACGACGAGTTCGAAAGCCGCTGCAGCTTCGGCATGGCCAGCGACGGAGTGGAGCGCTGCCTCCCCGAGCAGTACGGGGAGGCATCCGCCGCGGGTGTGATCTATCTCGATGCGGCTTGCAGCGAGCGGATCTTCCATGCCTCGGACGATCCGTGCCGCGCGGCGATACCACCCCGGTATTTCACCGAATACGATCGGATCGATGTCGAGTGCGCGGCAGCAACCTATCGCGTTTGGAGCGTCGGCGACCGTATCGTCAGCAACAGCGCCTTCCGGCTGAACAGCGACGGAACGTGCACCCCCGTGTGGACGAGCGACCCTGCGGATTGGCCTGCCCTGTACGCGTTCGGCGAGGAGATCGCACCTGAGACCTTCGTCGCGGTGGAGAGCCAAGAAGCCGTTGGCGAACGCATCCAGACCGTGCGACGAACCACCAGCGATGGCGCCGTCGACCACGCAGCGCTCGGATTCGACGTCGACATGAATACCACCTGCTACGCGCTACGCGCCGGCGATGCACAGTGGCGTTGCGCGCCCGTCCCATCCACCAACTTGAGCTACAGCGACGCCGCGTGTTCCGAAGCCCTGGCCAGCACCAAGACGACCACTTGCGCCATGACCTCGCTCGAGCTCTTCGGTTCACAGACGGTCTACCCCTACAGCGAAACGGGCGGTTGTGGCTCCCCGGAGCTGACTCACTTCTACGAACCAGGGGATCCGGATGCGGCCGTGACACTGACGGAGGCCTACCGGGTCAATCAGGGTGACAACGAACGCTGCTTGGGGCCGTACGAAAGCACGGCGACCGTGACGCCTCCGGGGCCCGCCATCCCGCCCGAGGCGCTGCTTGCTGGTACTAGGGAAACAGCGCCCTGCGCTCCTGGGAGACTCGGGGGTAGCCGGCTTTCAGCGCTGGGTACACACTGGGAGGACGGTTCGGTGTTCGATGTCGCTTTCTTCGATCCCGAAATGGACGACATCTGTCGCGTGACGCTCGCGGAAGATGGCGTGCCGCGCTGCTTGCCGTATGGAGTCGGCGCGCGCTCCGGTGGTCGTTTCGCGGACGCGGCCTGCACGGTTCCCGTTGCCAGCGTCGGGAGCGCGCTGTGTCCGCCCGACCCCAACGACCCGATGCCCCTCGACGACTACTTGTGGGACCGGGTCGATGCGCCAACAGCCGAGTGTCAGCGCAGCTTGCTACAGGTGCGACGTTTGGTGGGCCCCACGCTTTCGGTCGTCTATCAAGAAGACGACGCCGGACAGTGTGTCGTGGCCAGCGACGCAGCCAGCACACAGAGCCTGCATCGCGCCATCGGCGAAGTGATCCCAGCGGAAGAGTTCGTCGCCTTCAGCGGCGCGCCGTGAGCGTGGCCGACGTCGCGCGTCGACCATGCAGGCTTGGGGAGTCGCTGGGCCGTGTCGACGCCGCGGAGCGGCAGCGCTTCATGCCACTGGCGGCGGGGCGTCCGCGTAGCGGCGATACTTGCCGGAGAGAGTGCCGAGCAACCTCAACACCGGAAACACGAGCTTCTGCACCGGCGTGGGGATCTCCGGCATGGCGTACTCGCGACGGTAGCGGTGCAAGAGAAACGCGACGTCGAAGTCGTCGGGGCGGCCGCCGGCTTGGTTGCGCCGGGCGGAATCGTAGATCTGCGTCAGGAAGTACTCGTTGTTGTCGGGAGGACTGACCCAGCCGACGCACTCCAGTACTTCGTCGCCGTGGGCCTTGAAGGTGTGGGGTTGTCCCGCAGCGAAGGTGACGCTCTCGCCAGGGCCGAGAACACGAGGCTCCTCGCCCTGCACCTGGTACCAGAGCTGGCCGCGCACCACTTCGAGATGCTCCGCTTGGCGCAAGTGCGTGTGCATCGGTGGCCCAGAGCCGGGTTGGACTCGGCCGCTCAGCTTCACCCGGGGACCGTCTTCGCCCTGCTCGACGCCGTGAAACGTCAGCTCCTCACCGTGGCCGCTGTCGATTGTGTTCGGATGGGTCATGCGAACCTCTGCTGCGATTTTCCGCTGTTTTGTTTGGGTTGGGTACTGATTAGTACGTCGTACTAGGACTTGTAGCAGCCTCTAGTACGGCGTACAAGAGCTTCGTGAGCAGCACCCGAGACCGCATCCTCGAATTGGCACTGCGCCGCTTCAATGAAGACGGATTGAATGCCGTCGCGGTGCGCGATCTGGCACACGAGCTCGAGCTCAGCCCCGGCAACGTCACCTACTACTTCCCCAAGAAGGAAGACTTGGTGCGCGAACTCGCCGCACGCCTCTCCAAGCTCAACGACGAGAACTACAGCCAGATGCTGGAGGCGACAGGGCTCGGGGACATCGTGGAAGCGGTGCGTCGAGGTCTGCAAAACCTCCACCAGTATCGCTTCTTCAGCCTCTCCGTCGTGCAAGTGCTGTCGGAGTACCCAAGCGTCGCCGAAGGCTACCGGGAGGTCGAGTCCCGGCGTCGCAACGACCTGCGTGGAACCCTCGGATCCCTGCAGCGCCGCGGGATGATTCGTGCCGACGTGGGCAGCGCAGAGCTGGAACGGACCGCGCTGGTGCTGGCCATGCTGGTGCGGTTCTCACTGCCCGACCAAGCGGTGCGCTTGCATTGGCAGCAAGAAGCGCCACTGTCTCGCTACCTGTCTCTCGTGGCGCAGACGCTGCGATTCGTCGCCAGTGACGCCGCGCAAGCACAACTCGAGCCCTACCTGCAAGATCCAGCCTGAACTCGCTGCCGTGGGCTGGCCCTGAAGCGCGGCAACACGGTTGCGCCTGCCCGAGCTTCCTGGCTCTATCGGGCCCCATGAATCGCATCGGTACGCTGGCCCAGATCTCGGGCTTCGCTCTACTGTCGTTGGTCGGCTGCACGCGGACGACCGAGCCCGCCGCCAGCACACCCCAAGTCGCCAACCACTCCAGCGCCCAAACGCTACCGCCGGGCAAAGCTCCCGCTTATCGGAACCCGGAGCTGGAGCTCGAAGTGCGGGTTCAGGACTTGTTGGGGCGCCTGACTTTGGCCGAAAAGGCGTCGCTCTTGATCGACAAGGCCGAGGCCGTCGAGCGCCTCGGCATCCCCAAGTACGACGCGTGGAACGAGGCGCTGCACGGGGTCGCTTGGCGTGATGGAGTCACGGTCTTCCCGCAGGCCATCGGGCTCGCGAGCACCTGGGACCCAGCGCTGATGCAGCGAGTGGCGACGGCCATCTCTAACGAAGCGCGCGCGCTCTACAACGCGGGCAACTTCGGGCTCACACTCTGGAGCCCGGTGATCAACATCGCGCGGGACCCGCGCTGGGGTCGAACCCAGGAAGCCTACGGTGAGGACCCGTTGCTGGTCTCGCGTATGGCCGTCGCCTTCGTCAAAGGCATCCAGGGCGACGACCCCTTCTATCTGCGCGCGATCGCGACCCCGAAGCACTACGCGTTGAACAACGTCGAAGCGACGCGCTTCTCCGGCTCGTCGAATGCGCCGGAAGAGCTCATCCGCGACTACTACTTGCCGCACTTTCGTGCGGCCATCGTCGAGGGCGGCGCTCAGAGCATCATGTGCGCCTACAACCGCATCAACGGCGTGCCCTCGTGTGCCGATCCTTGGTTGCTCGACACGGTGCTGCGCCAGGAGTGGGGCTTCGACGGCTTCGTCGTCTCCGATTGCGGCGCTATCTCGTCCATGGTGTGGGGACATCACGTCAAGCAGTCCAATCGAGAGGCGGTCGTGGCCGGGCTTCGTGCCGGCTGCGATCTGGAGTGCGGTAAAGCCTACGCCAAAGAGATCGTGGGCCTCGTCGAAAGCGGCACGCTGGCGGAAGCCGAGGTCGACCGAGCCTTGGCGCGCGTGCTCCGGGGTCGCTTTCGTCTGGGCATGTTCGACCCGCCAGAGAAAAACCCTTACGCGTCCATCGCCATGTCCGTCGTCGACAGTCGCGAGCACCGCGCGTTGGCGTTGGAAGCCGCCCGCGAGTCCATCGTGTTGCTGAAGAACGACGGCGTGTTGCCGCTCGACGCGAGCAAGACGAAGAAGCTCGCCGTGATCGGTCCTGCCGCCAACGTCTTCTTGCATGGCAGCGCCGGCTACCACGGCTCGAACGATCACCTGGTCCCCCCACTGGCAGGCCTCGAGAAGCGCTTGGGTAGCGCCACCGCGGTCTCCTTTGTCGCCGGCACCGTACTACCCGGTGGTGCGGGCTCCCCGACGAGCCCCGTGCCGGCGAGCTTGTTGAGGTCACCCGACGGCAAGCCCGGGCTCCGTGGCGAGTACTTCCCCAACGCCACCCTCTCTGGTCCGCCCGCAGTGACGCGCCTCGACGCCACACTCGACTTCGATTGGAAGACCGAGGCGCCCGATCCGAAGCTGCCGGCGGACAACTTCTCCGTACGCTGGACGGGCAAGCTCACCCCCAAAGAAACCGGGCACTACTTGCTGTCGGTCACCGGTGACGACGGCTACCGGCTGTCTCTCGACGGCAAGAGCGTGCTCGACGATTGGACGGACCACGCGCCGAGAACGCGCGGCACGATCATGACGCTGCAAGGCGGCCGCGCCTACGACGTCGTGCTCGAGTTCTACGAGCGCGGGGGCGGTGCGCTGCTGAAGTTTTCGTATGCCTTCGTCGAAAACGACACGGACAAGGCCATCCAAGCCGCCCGAGAGGCGGATGCGGTGCTCTTCTTCGCCGGGGTGGACGAACTGGCCGCGGACGAAGAGAAGGACTTCTCTTCGCTCGCCCTGCCCAACGACCAGTCGGAGCTCTTGCAAGCCGTGCTGAAGGCCAACCCCAAGACGGTGCTGGTGCTGGCCACCGGTAACCCCCTGGTGCTGAAGCCACACGAGCAGAAGCCAGCGGGCATCCTCCAGGCTTGGTACGCCGGTCAAGACACGGGCACCGCGCTTGCCGAAATCCTCTTCGGCGACACGAACCCCTCGGGCAAACTGCCGATCACCTTCTACGCTTCCCTCGACGACTTGCCTCCGATGCAGGACTACGACATCCGCAAGGGGCGCACGTACATGTATCTGGAGAAAGAGCCCACATTCGCCTTCGGACACGGCCTTTCGTACACGAGCTTCGGCTACGACCAGCTCGCGCTCTCGCCGAGCAGCGTCGCGCCGGACGGCCAACTGCGCATCGAGTTCGAGCTCGCCAACAGCGGGCAGCGCGCAGGCACCGAGATCGCGCAAGTCTACGTGCGACCCCCGAGCGGCCCCAGGAAGGTGCTGCGCGCCTTCCGTCGCGTGAGCCTCGAGCCCGGCGCCAAGACCCGCGTCTCGATCGAGCTCCCCGTCAGCGAGCTCGCCCACTTCGACGCGGCCAGCAAACGCAACCTGGTCGACCCGGGTCGCTATGAAGTGCTGCTCGGCTCGTCATCGTCCGACATCCGTCAAACGGCGAGCTTCGACGTCGCCGCGCGCACCCAGGAAGCCCACGAGTGAAACCATGTCGAGCACGCTCTGCCCCAGGGCGGCGAGTTCGATGCGCTCGTCTTTGCCGTGGATGCGGTGGATGTCCTCCAACGTCACCTCCACCGGGACGAAGCCGTAGCACGTCTTACCCAGAGCTCGGAAGGCATTGCAATCGGTGAAGCCGCCGATCACGTTCGCAGCCACCGGCGCGTTCGGATGCCGGCTCGCGGCTAACGCCTGAATCGCCCGAAACAGCTCGGTATCGGCCGAAGAGCTGTGGGCCGTCCACGCGAGCAACGTCTCGACCTCCAGCGACGGCTCCGCCATCACTTGGACGAGTGCTGCGCGCACCTGCTCTGCGTCCTCTCCCGGCAACAGACGGACGTCGAGCACCGCGCTGGCCGAGTCAGAAACGACGTTCTCTTTGTCACTGCCCTGGAGCATCGTGATGGAGAGCGTGTTGTGGACCAGCGCCGCGTCCCTCGCGTTTTCGAGAAACTGGTTGCGGAATTTCTCGTCGGCGAGCGAGCGCCGGAGGTCTCGGTACTTCGCGCGCATCCCCTCCGGCATCGCCTGAGCGCGTTGACTGAACACCGCCTGCACTTGGGGCAGCACGTTGATGGGAAACTCGAAGTCCGCCAAGCGGGCCAACGCGCGCACCAACGTCTTGCTCGCAGCCACCTTCTCCGGCGTACTACCGTGCCCGGAGCGACCACGAGCCGTCAGCTTCAGCCACAGCGGCGCCTTCTGCGCGACCTCCACCGCGTAGAGGACGGCGTCCGGCTTCAATCGCACCTGGGCTCCACCCTCGTTCAATACGTACACGACGTCTTCGAAACGCTCGGGCTGGTGCTCGGTCAGCCATCGAGCACCCAAGCCGCCGCCGTTCTCCTCATCCGCCACGGCCAACATCACGACATCGTGCTCGGGGACCACGCCCAGGCGTTGGAGCAACATCAACGTCATCAGGTGAACGATCCCGGTACCCTTGTTGTCGAAGCTGCCGCGTCCCCACAGCTCTCCGTCGGTCACCGTCGCCGAAAACGGCGGCACGCTCCACTCGGCGGCATTGGCGGGAACCACGTCCATGTGATGCATCAGCATCAGCGCATCGCCGTCGGCCTTGCCGTCGATGCGTGCCATCAAGTTGGCGCGTCCCGGCGCGCTCTCCATGATCTGCGAAGCGATCCCGTCGCGATTCAGAATGCCCTGGAGAAAACGCGCGGCGACGAGCTCGTTGCCGGGTGGGTTCGTCGTGTCCAGCCGCACGTAGTGGTAGAGCAAGCAGGCGATCTCGGCGTCGATGGCCGCGGCATCGAGCGCCATCGCACGGGGACATTGCAGCTCCGGAGCGGAGCTGCTCGCCGTCGCAGTGGGCGCGGGTGCTGGAGTCGCTGGGGCGCTGCTCGCGGCTGCCGCAGGAACGGCGGGCGACGTGGGCTCTCGGGTCGCACTACACGACAACAGCAAACAACTGAGCCAAGCGAGCCTGCGATACACGAACAGGGGGCGGTCGTCGGGGGTTTTCATCGTCTTGTCCTGGGGCGGCAGTGAGCACGAGGCTCAAGCGAGAGCGCGGATCTCGGCGAGGGTGGTGTCGATCTCCGCCGGGGAATTGAACAGACCGGGAGCCAAGCGCGGGTAGCTGACGGCGTAGGGAGTGGTGGACGCGACGATCTTGCGGCTGTGCAAACGTTGGACGACGGCCTTCGGCTCCATGCCGGCGACCTCGAAGGTGATGATGCCGGAGGAGATCGCGTCGTCCATCGGCGTGTGCAGGGTGACGTGCTTCATTGCAGCCAGGCCTTCCTTGCATTGACGGTTCAGTTCGTGAATGCGCGCCTGCACCTTGGCCTTGCCCAACGCGCGATGAAATTCGAAGGCTTCACCGACGGCCCAACGGTGCTCGAAGGAGTGAAAGCCGCCGGGTGTCATCATGTCCGCGGTGGTGGGCGGCGGCTGCACGCCCTGCATCCACGCCTGGTACCCGGCCCGACCGAAGTGAGGAATGGTCGGTCGCAGCAGCGGCCACAGCTCCGCCTTGCCCCAGATGACCCCGGTGCCACGCGGACCGAACATCCACTTGTGCGTCCCGGCGACGAAGAAGTCGCAGCCGAGATCCGCCATCGTCACGTCTTCGATGCCGAAGCCGTGAACCCCGTCGACGCACAAGAGAATGCGCTGGCTCGGCTCTCGCTTGGCGTTGGCTTGGGCGACCACTTCCGCGATCTGTCGCACCGGGGTGCGCACGCCGGTGCTGGAGTGCACCCAGGTGATGGCGACGACGCGTGTCTTGTCGCTGAGCGCGTCGGCAACGGCCTGGGTCATGCCGTCGGCGGTTGCCTGGGCACCCTCGTCGTAGAGCTGGACGCGCCGCACCGAAGCCCCCGTGCGCTGAGTAGCGAAGCGCAAGGATTCGTGAGTCGAGTAGTGATCATGAGCAGTCGTGATCACTTCGTCTCCTGGCTGTAGGGGCAGCCCCGAGTAGAGGATGGCCAGGCCCATCGTCGTGCTGTCGGTCAGCGCGATCTCTTCGGGCCGCACACCCATGTAAGCCGCCGCGGGGTCGAGCACAGCGCTGTTGTCGGGGAAGTGCTCCTCCAGATACAGGGCGGGGTTTTCGTCGAGCGCACGGCGGTGCTGCTCGATGGCCTCGCGCACCCGCGTCGGGTGAGAGGCGAGCAGAAAACCCGCCAGATGGATCCACTCCGGCGACAACTCGAACTCGGCGCGCAACGCTGCCCACTCGTCGCTGGGTGGCGCGTGGGGGGCGGGGGGATTGGTGGCGTGCGCTTTTTGGCAACCCGCTGCTGCTGTGGTTGCGGCTAGAGCCGTCAGGAACAGTCGGCGTTCGATGGCACGCGTGGGTGGTTGAGTGAGCTTGCTGTCGTCGGCCATGGTGATCTTTCCAATCCGGTGAGCGTGAGGCAGCACACTCTAAATGAGCGAGCGCGATTCGCGAACGCTCAATTGGCGGAAATCAGCTCGAGTAGCCAACGAGCGCTTCTCACATGTTGGTGACGGCATCGCATTCATTTGCCGCCCGACGTCAGGTGAGCTTCATTCGATGTCAGGGCCGCTTCACGTCAGGGCACGCTTCGCTCGACGAGAGTGACGCCGCATGCTTCGAGCTGCGTGCGCGCCTTTTGCGCCCATTGCAGAAACCACCTGCGCTTGTTCTTGCCCGCTCCCTGGTCGTTGTCGAACTTCGCGCGCAGTTCGAAGAGGTAGTGCCCCACCAGCACCCAGTCAAAGTGCGTGCCGTCGCTCAATGTGTAACCGCGCACGAACTCCGGCTTGCGTTCGATGCCGTCGACGGGAACGTCGATACGTCGAGGGGGTTCGTAGTGTGCCGGGTCGAACACCGACGAGCACTCGTGCAGGCGGATCGATTCGACGAAGGTCGCGCCAGCGCTGCGCACCTTGCGCGTCGCGACTTCGAGACTGGCGCTGTTGAAACACGGGTCGAGCAAGAACGACGCGTAGCCGTAGGGTAACCCCGGGACAAACGATCGCTCGGGTGCATGAAGGTCGACGCCCCACCCGTTGCCCAGCGGCGGCAAACACGCAGTGAGTCGCTCATCGTCGGCCCGGTGCTTCCGTGTCGCGGCAGCGGTGGACTGGCCGGGCGACGCTGCAACCGAGACGATGGGAGGCGTCGCCCCCAACCTCGGACCGTTGGCAGACGGTGATGGACTCGACGAGGACGGGGCGGACGAGGACGAACTCGACGGAGAGGGGGCAGACGGAGACGAACTCGACGGGGACGCAGCAGATGCGTCGCTCGCTTCCGCTTCGCTTGGTGCACTCGGTGTGGCAGTTGGGTCGAGATCAGCGCTCGGCCGACTGTCGACGCAGGCCAGCGCAAGAAGTACCGCAGGAAAGAACAGGCACCAGAGTGAGCAACTCATTGCCGAACGCACACCCCAACTACGCCCGAGCCACGCGCCGACTTCCCGGCAACAGCCCGCCAACGCGAGACGGACGCTGGCTGGACGCAATCGCACCTCTCTTGGCCGCAATCGTCAGGGGGCGACCGCAGGTTGTCGCTGTCGGACGAAACCACCGACGCAAAGAAAGGAAGACGGTGGGTGTCGGCCTGAAGACACTCAGCAACTACACCAACCACTTGGCAAACACGCCTCTGGACGCCGCCTTCCAGAGAGCCCGCTGGACCGCGCCCAAAGGAGCTTGAGCGCCAGCGAGGCTCGGCGGCGATTCGCGCGGTAATCCGGAGCACAGAATGGCGCCAGCGGACGCTCGTTCACGAACGACGCGTTCGCCGGCCGTGGGCCGCGGCGCCGCTCGTACCATTTCCAGCTCTGAGCCAGCCTGCGAGCTGCAGCGTGCTGCACTGGTACGATTCGAGGTGCGTCGCCTTGCTGTAGGGCTCGAACTGTCCGCGATAACCTCCAACTGCACACTGTGTGGTTGCATATTCGTTGGAGGCGTGGCTGGCTCGAGCGAAGGCCTACCGGTCGGTGTCCCAGCGCAGAGCTGAGTGTTTTCACGGACCGATCCCAGAAGAAAAATGAACCAACCCGGGCGCACACCGCGACTGCCTGCACATCCGCAGAACATGCCCAGTGCCGTTCACAATCGCCGTTCCCCTCGTTTGCTGTCCCTGGTCGCCGGTCGGGAGGCCAGCGACCGTGACGTCGCGCTCGGGTTGATTGCCGGGGAGGCTTGGGCCAGCTCGGAGACCTGGAGTCGATTGGCCCCCATGGTGCTCGTGATGTCAGAGCGCTGTCTGGGCTCCCGCTCCGAAGCGGAGGACGTCACTCAAGAAGTCTTCTGTCGCGTGTTCCGCAAGGCCTCGACCCTGCGCGATCCGGACGCTCTGAGAAGTTTCGTCTACTCTTTTGCAATCCGCACCCTCAAGACGGAGCTCCGACGAAGAAAACTGCGGGCCTGGCTGTCATTTGAACGACTGGAGACAGTGGCGGACACGGGCAGCCAGACCCTGAACGTGGAGTCACGGGACTTGCTACGGAGGTTTCACGTCCTCCTCGACCGCCTTTCGCCGCGTGATCGGCTCGTATTCATCTTGCGGCGCATGGAGTCGATGACGGTGGAAGAAATCGCGACGCACATGGACATCTCGGTCTCCACGGTCAAGCGCTCGATGGCGCATGCGTCCGCGCGACTTTCGACGTGGGTCGATGCGGAGCCCGGTTTGGCGGACTTCCTCGAAACGCAGGGGAGGCAGCCATGACCTGGGCGCCGGAAGAGCAAAGCAGCGCTGCCCTCGACTCGCTGGTGGAGCTGGGTCGTGACGGCGCACAGGAACCCACCCGCGCGGAGCTCGACGCCGGACTGAATGCCGTCCGTGAGCGATTGGAGGCGAATCGGGTTCGCCGCGTCGTTGTGAGCCGAGTCGCGGTCTTAGCCGTGCTGCTGACGTTGCCCTTCGCCTGGATCTACGGCGGAAGCTGGCTCGCTCCCGAACTGCCGATGCTCACCTACGAGATCGCCGGCGGCAGCATTCTGGAAGGGGGCTACCTGAGAGAGTCGGGCAACTCCGGTATCACCCTATCGTTCAGCGAAGGCACGCAGGTCGCGCTGGCACCGGGCTCCCATGGGCGACTGCGCACGGTGGACGCGAAGGGCGCGCGCGTCGGCATCGAGAATGGCTCGGCGTCCTTCGAGGTAACACCCACCAGTGGGCGACGCTGGGAAGTCGAAGTCGGCCCGTTCTTGGTCCGAGTGACGGGCACGGCGTTCACCGTGTCTTGGGATCCTTCGAGTGAGCAATTCGAGCTCAGGTTGCGGCGCGGGCGGGTCGTGGTCAGCGGTCCCGTCTCCGGCGGGGAGCTGACGCTACAAGCCGGTCAGCGCCTGGTCGTCAGCCTGTCGAAGGCAGAAACGCTCATCACCGAAGACCGCACGCCCGAAGGAACCGCGCAGGGCAGCGGCGAGCCGACAACTGACGCCACACCGTCGGCCACTGGCGAAGACGAGCCGACGACAGCAGGCGCTGGCAACGGTGAAACGGCGGGCGCCACCGAAGCGACCGAACGCGATGACTCCGACGGGGCCACGCCGCCCACCTCGCCGAGCCCCAAAGGCAGCGGACGTCGCTGGGCCGAAGAGCTGGCGAACGGTCGTTGGGACCGCATCCTGGAGGATGCCGAGCGAGCCGGCATCGCTTCCACGCTGGCCAACGCCTCCAGCGAGGAACTCTTCGCGCTCGCGAACGCAGCGCGCTACCGCCGGCGAAATGAACTGGCCCGCAAGACACTGCTGGCCCAGCGCAGTCGCTTCCCAGGTTCTTCCCGAGCCCTCGACGCGGCGTTTCTGCTCGGTCGGGTGGAAGAAGCGAGAGGAAGTGGGATGACTCGCGCCATCGCGTGGTACGATGAGTACCTTGCCCGTGCCCCCACAGGCACCTACGCAGCGGAAGCATTGGGTCGAAAGATGACTATCGTCAGCCAATCGTCGGGCCCGACACAGGCAAGGCCCATCGCAAAAGACTACCTGCGCCGGTTCCCGAACGGCAGCTATGCCGGCTCGGCGCGCCTGTTGCTGGATGATCGGTAGACGCTTGCCCTTGGGGCGTTGGTGGCTCGCCCTCTGGCTGCCACTGTTGCTGCTGCTGACGACACCCGCCACAGCTCGTACCGTGGCCATCGTGCGGCCGCCAGCGTCGAGCCCCGCGCTCACCGAAACCGTAACGCGCCTGCGCGGTGAGCTGCTGGCGGTGGGTCTCTCGGTGCAGGTCGTCCGTCGCAGCGCGACCACGGATGACAGCGCCTCGCGCGTCTGGTTTCGAGACCTCACGGCGGGCGCCGAGTTCGTCGCGCTGATCGAAGTCGTAGGCGATGCACCCCCGTTCGCAGTGGATGTTTGGGTGCTCACCAAGACGCCAACACCCGCTCGTGTGTCGCGGGTGGACGTCGACCCGAGCACCGAAAACCCCTCCGAAGAGCTCGCGATTCGCGCCATCGAGGTGCTGCGCTCCGCGTTCATCGAAGACGATCTGGCGGCGAGTGAACGTCGGAGGAAGCCCAATGATGAACCCCCGCCGACCGTTCGCAACGACGACCCCCCGAAGCACGAGAGCGCCGCGTGGGGACTCGCGGGCGGCGTCGCCGCGCTGACGGGGGTCGACGGCGTGGGACCTGCGATCATGCCCGTCGCGCGCCTGGATTTTGCGCTGCCCCCGTCGCTGGCGTTCGAGGTCGCCTTCGCGGGGTTCGGAAGTCGCCCGGTCGTCGCTTCGACTACGGACAGCGCGCGCATCACCCAGAAATACGGTGTGATCGGCGCACGTTATCGCTTTCTCCCAGGCGAGAGCCTGCGTCCCTTCCTGGGCCTTGCCGGCGGGGTGCTCAACACTGCCGTCGAGGGCCAAGCCGAGCCACCGCGGGTCGAACGCAGCGAAGACCAGTGGTCGTTTCTGCTCCAAGCCAGCACCGGCGTCGACTTGCAGCTCTTCGAGCGCTACTACTCGAGCTTGACAGGGCACGTGCACATGGCCGAACCGAGCGTCGCCGTTCACATCCTAGACACCATCGTCGCGACCAGCGGCAGGCCCAACCTGGCGTTGACCCTCACGTTGGGTGGGTGGCTGTGAGGTCCGGCGGATGGTCGAAGCGCGTTCTCGTGCTCGGACTGTCGATGGGCATGGGAGCCTGTGAACGCGTCGACATCTATGCCGTCACCGAGGCCTCGGAGCTGCCCAGCGACACGGAGTCCACCGACGCAGTGGGAGCCACCACCGATCCCGTCCAGGGCACCGACACCCAGCTGACCGACGAGGTCCAGAGCACGGACGAGGTGCAAGCCACCGATGGGGTGCAAGGTACCGACGGGGTGCAGAGCACGGACACGCCCGGGACCACAGACGCGGAGATGCCGACGACCACCGACGACCCGGCACTCAGCGATGCCACGCAGGACGCTGGGACCAGCGAGCCAACGCAGCTGAGCTGTCCCACACCGGTGCTCGCGCCCGGCAACACGAACGTGGACGTGCAAGTGGGCGGCATGAGCCGCAGCTACGTGCTGCACGTTCCCCCGAGCTACGACGGCAGCGCACCCGTGCCGCTGATTGTCGACTTTCACGGCATGGGCGCGGGTGAATCCGGACAGAATCAACTCGCCAATTCGCCGTACCCCGCCGTCACCGATCCCGAGGGGGTCATCATGGCGTTTCCCGACGGTCTCGCAGGTCCGCTCGGGCCGGCGTGGAACATGGGGCCGTGCTGCGTCGCCAACGTGGACGACCTGGCATTCGCTCGGGCTCTGGTGGCGGACGTGCAAAGCGCGGCGTGCATCGACCCGGATCGAGTTTACGCCGTGGGAGTGCTGACCGGCGGCGGAATGGTCAACCACTTGGCTTGCGAAGCTGCTGACATCTTTGCCGCCATCGCGCCTGCCGCCTTCGACCTGTTGCAGGAAACCGTCGAAAGCTGCAGCCCAACGCGGCCCATCACCGTGATGTCGTTTCGCGCCACGGAGGATACCCGCGTGCCCTACGACGGCGGTGGCTCGTCCCTCGTGCCAGGCATGCCCATCACCTTTCTCGGTGCCAAAGAGACGCTCGAGCGTTGGGCCCAAATCAACGACTGCAGCGACATGCCATCCGCCGAGGATGCCAACGGCTGCACCTTCCACTCGAACTGCAGCGAGGGTGTCGAAGTGATTCTTTGCACCGACTACGGAGGAAT
>JBNKZR010000157.1:0-15230 GCA_050301735.1 Polyangiaceae bacterium
GAGCGTCGCCCGTCGAAGTCCGCTCGTCGGCCATTGTCAGTTAGACGATTGAGTCCCGAGCACGGTTCCGCAAGCGAGATTGCTCGCGTTCCAACGATGGTGTACCGCGTCGGGACTCACTTCTCGGGTTCGGGTTCGGTGGTTTTGGTGGGACTGACGGCAAACGCGATCTTGTTCACGTTCGCTTGCTTCAGCAGATCCAAGACGTGAATCACCCGGCCATGGGAGACCTTCTGGTCCGCGCGGATCACAGCGCGTAGGTCCTCGTGCTCCTTTCGCGCTTTCTTCGCGAGCTCCCCGACGATCTCGTCGTTGGCGATCTGCTTCGAATCGACGAACGTCTTGCCAGACTCGGTCAGTTCGACACTGAAGACCATCTGCTGGAGCTCTTCGGCTTTGGCCGCCTTGGGTAGGTCCATCGGCATGCCTTGCGAGACGATGATCTTCGCCGTGACCATGAAGATGATCAGCAAGACTAGCGTGACGTCCACCAGCGGCGTCACGTTGATCGCACTGATCAGCCCGCCTTCGTCATCATCGGCACCGCCGGCCATCAGTCGTCCTTACCCTTGTCGCTCTTGGATTCGCTTTTCGACTTGGAGGTCGTCTTGGGCGGAGGCGGTTGATCGACGTCGTTGCCGACCAAGTGCGCGACGAGAACCCGAGACAGCGCCTCGGTATTGGCCAGGATGCCCCGCGCAGAGCGCTGGAAAACGTTGTACATGGCCACGGCGGGGATCGCGACTGCGAGACCAACTGCGGTTGCCACCAGTGCTTCGGCAATGGCCGCCATTACTTCCGTCGGTGCCGACATGTTGCTCGCTTCCGCGGCCGCGGTGACGACCTGCTGATCGCCCAACGCCTCGAACGCCTGAACCACGCCGATCACCGTGCCGAACAGACCGATGAAGGGCGCGTTGTTGCCCAGCGTGCCGAGATAGGCCAAACGACGCTCGAGCTTCAGTCGCTGGAGCGCGGCCGCGCCTCGCATAGCCTCTTCCGCCGCTTGGGCGCCGCGATCCGCCTCCGCCAGGCCGGCGACGACGACTGCAGCCTCCGCACTCGGGGACGATTCCATCTGTTTGCGGGCGCCGTCCAGATCACCCTTGCGCAAGGCATTGCGCAGATCCTGAGCCAGTCGTGCGACGTCGTCGCGCAACGACCAGTAGAACCATGCTCGCTCCAGCATGATCGCGACGCTGATCACACTCAGCCCCAGCATCAACCACATGACCCACTCCGCACCGAAGTTGGTCATCAACCGTTGGATCCACTCGACTAGATTCATCTGCAGGTTCGCCTCGCCGTCGCGTTCGTATGGTTCGTGACTCCAGGGGGCGGTAGCCCCAAGGCGCCGCGGCGGGGTTTGGCTATCACAAATCCGAGCCGGTCGGGAGCGTTGTGACTGGCAGGCCGCCTCTGTGGCCTACCTTTCGGATATCTCACCAGGCTCCAGCACCGGGCGCGCTGCCCCTCACAGTTCGTGGGGCATGAAGTCGTGGGGGGAGCGGAAGAACTGCTCCCCGGAATAATGTCGCAAACAGGAGACACGGCGGGTGTAGACATCCGCGTAGCGGCCGACTTGGGCGCCAAACGAGCTCAGTTCGCCGTGCTCTTTGAGCAGCGAGCCCCAGTAAGGGTGGAAAGAGGTGTCGATGAAGCGCTCCAGACGTTGGTGCTCGTCGTTGATGTGGCGCAGGCTGCGGCGCACCGTATCGATCCCGCGCTTGACGCGGGCAGTCTCCGCTGGGTCGCTTTCGTCCCCCAGCTTATCGATGGACTTCAGACGTCGCTGATAGAAGCGCAACTCGTCTTCTTGGTGATTGCGCTGCTGTTCCAGGTTCAGCTTCTGTCGAATGGCACCAGCCGTCGCCTCGTTCGCCGAAATCTCGGCATCCAACTCCTGAATAATCATCAGGGTTCTCCAGGCGGACTCCTTCTTCGAGCGCAGGATGTCGCCGTAGATGTGGTCACCCACGTACAGAGTTCGCGAGCCTCGAATACCGGTCAGCCGCTCGAAGTCCCGCAAGTTGCCCCCCTGGTAGACACGGCCGCGCTCCAGGGAAGTCACGGGTGAGAGCTGCTTCCCGTCCTTCAGCTCGAAGAAGGGCTCGCGGCCTTGGAACCACAGCGGCTTGCGCGCTGCCACGATGACGACGTCGAAGTACATTTCCCAAGAGCGGTACTGCCGCATCGCTCCGCCCAAGAGGTAGCTCATCATGCCGTTGGTGTATTCCCAGGGCGAATTGGTGAGCAGGAAGAGCTTCTTGCCGGCGGAGCGGAGCTTGTGCAGCGTGAGCGCCAGGTGCTTGTCGCGGTCGACGTAGCGCGGCAAGTCCGAAAGTACGCTGCTGTGCACGCGTCCATCGGCGTGTGCCAGGTCGATCGCTTTGCGAATGTCCTCGAACAGGCGCTCGGTATCCAAGCGCCGCTCGCGGTGGCGTTCCATCGCTTCGATCAAAGATACGTAGCTGACGACCTCACTGAGCCCGAACAGCGTGTCGATCCAATGAAATCGTTCACTATCAGGGCGCACCTTGACGTCCCAGTACAGCTTGTGGACCTCTTCTCGACTCAGTGGGTGAAAGCCGTGATAGCCTTTGTGAATCCCCGCGAAGCGGTTCATCTTCAGCACGTTGCCCATGCGTTTGTCGATCAGTAGGCCACGGATGGGAAAGCGAATGTCGTACTGCAGATGCCTCAGGTGCTCGGGGTATCCGAACTCCACGAGGTTCTGCGCGGTCACTTCCACGCTCAACGAGTCCATCGCGGGTTGGTTGTAGATCGCCAGCGTGTAGTCCATGTCGAAGCCCAACCAATCGATGTGGGCCATCGGCAGGTTGCGGTTGGCGTAGACGCGTTCGGTGCGCGCGAGGCTCAGGTCGGAGCTCGTGGCGTCCCGTGGGGTGATCAGAGGCAGCAGCAGTTGTACGTTGCGATTCGAAGATGGATCGTAGTCACCCACCCCATGTTTCTAGCACGTAACGACAAACAGCTCCGTGGCGGCCCCGAAGTCGCACAAAACTGGAGCTTGCTCCCGGGCTGGGGTTGCGCGGCGCGTGCTCCGAGCCAAGATTGAGCAGGTGGTCAAACCGCTGACGATCGTCATCACGGGGCAGCCCGTGCCCGAGGCAGAACGACGCCGAGGTGATTTCTCACGCATGATTCGGGAGGCGACGAACGGTTGGGACGGGCCGTGGCAGACGGTCGATCTGCGGTCGGAACAGCAGCTACCTGCGCCTGAAGATTCGGCAGGGGTCATCGTCTCGGGTTCGCCGGACCGGCTGCGGGAGCAGACTCCTTGGATGCTTCGGGGGCTCCACTACTTGCAGGCGCTGGTGGCGGCCAATACGCCCACCTTGGGGATCTGTTTCGGGCACCAGATGCTAGGTGAGGCCTTGGGCGGGCGAGTCTACGAAAACCCCAACGGGCGGGAGATTGGTACGGTTGCGGTTACGAGTCACCGCGACAACCCCCTGCTCGAGAAAGACCACCCGTTCACCACCAACGCGACTCACCTCGACTCCGTCGTCGAGTTGCCGGCGGGTGCGGAGGTGTTCGCCAGCACCCACAAGGAACCCCACGCGCTGGTGCGTTTTTCCGAAGTGGCTTGGGGGGTTCAGTTCCACCCGGAAATGGACGCGGACATCGTGCGTGACTACGTGCTCGCCCGGCGTGATGCGATCGAGGCGGAGGGCATGATGGTGGAGGCCTTGCTCGACTCTCTGCAAGATGCCCTGGCCGGACGTCGTGTGCTGGCGAACTTCGTGCGGCGCGTCGTGTTGCGGGACTGAGCCCGGGACCGCTATTGCGACACGAGGCCTCTCGGCGTGGTGAGCGTTGCGAGCCCGGACGCAGGTGTCGTCAGAGGCGCTTGGCGGCGAGGTTGGCCAAGTCACTGCGCTCACCCTTGCGCAGCACGACGTGACCCGCCAGCGGTTCCCCTCTCAAGCGATCAGCGACCACACTGAGGCCGTTGGTCGAACTGTCGACGTAGGGATTGTCGATTTGGAAAGGGTCGCCGGTGAGTACGATCTTCGTGCCTTCCGCGCAGCGGGTGATCACCGTCTTGACCTCGTGGGGGGTGAGGTTCTGGGCCTCGTCCACGATCACGTATTGCTGGGGTAGGCTCCGTCCGCGGATGTAGGCCAAAGGCTCGATTTCGATCTGCCCAGCCTGCAGCAGTGTTTCGATGTCCGGCACACCACGTTTGCGCGTGCCGGAGCCGATGAGCAGGTACTCAAGGTTGTCGAAAATGGGCTTCATCCAAGGACCCATCTTCTCTTGAACGTCGCCGGGCAAGTAGCCCAAGTCCCGTCCTAGCGGGATCACGGGGCGGCTGACCAAGAGCCGGGAGTACGTCCCGTCCACCACCGACAGCGAGAGCCCGGCAGCCAACGCGAGCAACGTTTTGCCGGTGCCGGCAATGCCGACCAGGGTGACCAACCGCACGCTGTTGTCCAACAGCAAGTCCATCGCGAACGATTGCTCCTTGTTCCGCGGGCGGATGCCCATGACCCCTTCCCGCGGACTGAGGAGCTTTCGAATTCGACTCCCGCTAGTATCGACGCGTCCGAGGGCGGAGCGGTGGCCGTTCGTGTCTTGGCGCAACAACACGCAGACGTTGGGGTAGAGCGCTTCGTCGCTGAGCTCCACGTGGCCCGCGTGGAAGAAGTGCTCCATCTGCTCTTCGTCGACGACCAGTTCACGGACGCCCGTTTCCAGTGCCTCGGGCTCGACGGACTGATTCTCGTACGCCTGACACGTTAACCCGAGCGCATCCGCACGAATGCGCAGGTTGACGTCCATCGTGATGAAGATGGTTGGGCGCTCCGGCTGGGAGTCTCGGATCTCGATCGCCGTCTGGATGATGGCGTGGTCACCGGAGCCCGGATCCAACGCGATGGCCAGGCTGGCGCGCTTCTGAGGCACGAACACTCGCAGGCGGCCACTTCCGTTGACGGGAATGCCGTGGGCGAGCGAGCCATGTTCTTCGCGCAGGGCATCGAATAGGCGGGCCACCTCTCGCGCGTTGCGTCCGCGCTCCGTCGTGTCGCGTTTGAAGCGGTCGATCTCTTCGAGAGCGTAGATTGGGACAATCAGCTCATTGTCTTCGAACTTGAAGAGGGCTTGTGGATCGTGAACGAGAACGTTGGTGTCGACGATGTAGGTCTTTTTCATCGAGGAGTCTCAGGGCAGCGCGCGCCCCATGGGGCTGGGACCCTTCGGCAGGTACGTCCGAGCTTTGGCCTCGGTTCGTGCCCTGCTACGAGCCGTCCTGGCAGGCTTGCCGACGCTCTGTCCCTTCGGTGCTCCCATCCGCCGCGTTGTCTTGTCCTGATTGAGGTCATCCCACGGTTGTGGGATGACTGCTAGTCGTGTGATGACCTCCAACGACCGAGCCTCCAAACGACCCGCCCGCCGTCCGAAGCAGGTGGACGCAGCCTTCGTCGAGCGGGCGGCGCTGTCGTATCTCGACCGTTTCGACGCCACTGCCGCCAAGCTACGGGAGGTCCTCCTGCGTCGATGCCGCACGACGATGCTTCGGGCTCAGACTGAAACTCCGCCTAGCGAAGCGCAGATCGCCCAGTGGGTGGGGGCGCTCATCGAGCGCTACCAGCGTTCGGGCATCCTCGATGATCGGCGCTACGCGCAACATGCTGCCGATAGTCTTCGACGGCGCGGAAGCTCGCGCCACAAGATTGTCGGCAAGTTGCGACAGAAGGGCGTTGCGGAAGCCACCATTGCGGAGGTGCTCGAGGAGCAGGAGCGTGACAATCCCGCTCAGGAGTTGGAGGCGGCGATCGCCCTCGCCAAGCGCCGACGGCTCGGGCCATATCGACGTGATCAAGGCTCGCCCGATCGGCGCCGCAAGGACTTGGCGACTTTGGCGCGCGCGGGGTTCTCGTTCGACGTCGCAGCGCGCGCGCTAGGCCCCAATGGCGACGAGTTTTGACGTCGTGGGTCAGGCGCTGCGACTGACCACACGCAAGTCATCGCCGACCCGCAGTACGCCTGCGCCGTGGTGGACGCAATTCTGACCGAAGATGACACCGTTGTCGGTGCGCCGAAATTGACTCAGGGTGCGTAGCGGTTCCTTGCCTTTGAGCCCCGTGCGTTGATCGACTGTCGTGATCACGCAGCGTTCGCAGGGCTTGACGACGCTGAGCACCAACTCGGGCGCGTGCAGCTCGCTCCAGGTATCTTCCTCGAACGGGTGACAGTCACGTACGACGATGTTGGGCCGAAAGCGGTTCATCGGAAGCGATTGCTCGAGCCGGCGGTTGAGATCCGTCAGCGACTCGATGGAGACGAGCAGCGCGGGATAGCCATCGGCAAACGCAATTTCAGAGGGGATCTGGGTGTGTCGTAGGCTCGTCTTGCGGTGCGTCGTCTCGTCGAAGGTGACCAGTCTGACGGGTGAACGAAGAACGCTCGAAAACCAGTTCGCCGCCTCGTCGCCGACATCGAGGGCACGGCCGCGGTAGTTCCACACGGAAACCTCGCGTCTCTTCCCTTTCGGTCGCACGTCGAGAGGGTCGAAGCCTCGAGACGTGATGCGCAGTCCGTCGTCCGACAAACGGGGGTGGATGCGCGCCATGTGAGGGTGGGTGCGCTGAGTCACGAATTTGCCGTCTTCGTCGACGACCATCCAGCGTCGATCCCAGCTGGGCCCCCGGGCATCGAACGGCATCTCTGCGACCGGCAGCCCCGCACACGACTTGATCGGATAGACGAAGAGCGACGAGACGGTCGGCATCGACCATCGCAATATCAAGTGCCCGCTTCCCGGGCAACTCGGCAGCGTGTCGCCCATCGACAGAACCGAGCGTTTCAGTGCACGCAGCGACGAGGATTGTAGGGCGCGAAGCGGATCGACAGGCGGCCGCGCTGGGGTTAGCCTTGGTGCGTGGCGACGACGGGGACGTGTTCGAATTGTGGGGCCACTTACGATGGTCGGCAGGCAGTCGCCTGTCCCGTTTGCGGGATGCCGTGTGGGGATGGGGCCGAGTTCGCCGTACGCCCGCGTCCCGAAGTGGAGCTGGGGGGAGCGGGTGGACGACCCGCTTCCGCTCCAGGAGCAGTGAGCCGACGACGCAGCAAGCCGTTGCTCGTCGCGGCGGCGTCGATGGTCGTTCTGGTGGGCGTCGGCGCTGCGGTTGCAAGGTTGGCCGATGGCGACGCGCCTGCTGGCGAATCGGCGGCTGGCGAATCGGCGGCTGGCGCCGGGCTGGCCCCGCCGGACACCAGCCTTGCGGTGATCCCGAAACAGCCCCCCCCCGACGTTCCGGCGACGGCGCGTTTCGAGTTTCATCGCAAACGTGTCAGCACCGCCGACGCGTTCTACGTGTTGGGTGAGGTGGAGAACACCTCGCCGTTTCCCATCAGCAAACCGGAACTCGTCATCATCATGGTCGACGAAGCGGGCAAGGAGGTGGGCACGGACAGCGGGTTCGCCCTGGCCGAGATCCTCGAGCCCGGTGAGAAATCGTACTTGTCTGCCGTCGTCACTTCGCCGCCCGAACATCAGGACCTGAAGTTCGAGACGGCGCCGCGCAAGGCCACCTACCGACCCAAGTTAGCGCAGGGCTTGACGATAGAGGCCCTCGAGCCTCAGCAGACGCATGCCGGCATGTATCGGTTCTCCGGCAGCGTGAAGAACGGCGGCGGAACGACAGCGAAGTTCGTCAACGTCCGTGTGCTCGCTTTCGACGCCGAGGACAAGCTGATGGGCGTGTACTCGACCTACGCCAAGACAGACGGCCTGGCACCGGGCCGGAGCGCGCGTTTCCAAGCAACCGGAGTCGGCTTGGAGCCGGCGCCGGTGCGTTTCGAATACCAGGTTTCGGCGCGGGTTGCGGACTGAGCTCATCGCGCGATCGACGGGTGGCGTAGTGCCGAGCCACGACGTCGCGCCTCGTGGCGCTCACACCATTTCCAGCTGCAGCAAGTCCCCGACGGTTTGACGACGCCGGATCAGGCGAACGTCGCTTCCGTCGATCAACACCTCGGGTCCCAACGGCCGCGAGTTGTAGTTGCTGGACATGCTTGCGCCGTAGGCGCCGGCATCGTGGAACACTAGCAAATCGCCGACTCTTGCCTCGGGCAGGGTGCGTGGGTCGAGCTCGCCGGAACTCGTCTGGGTAAACACGTCTCCAGATTCGCACAACGGGCCAGCGACCACTGTGGGACGTTTGGCCCGGGGTGCGTCGTCACCGGGCAGCAGCGAGATCTCGTGGTAGGCGCCGTACATCGACGCGCGCATCAAGTCGTTGAACCCGGCGTCGACCAACGTGAAGTGATTGCTGCCCATGCTCTTGGTGGCGCGGACCTCACTCAGCAACACACCCGCGGGGCCCGCCAAGTAGCGGCCCGGCTCGAGCTCGAGACTCACCGGATGATTCAGGTGCGCTTCGAGGCGTTGCCTTGCTGCGTGCCAACGTTCGAAGTACGCCTGTGGGTCGATGCTCGATTCGTGCGCGCGGTAGGGAATCGACAGACCACCGCCCCCCGAGATGGCGCGCACGTCTCGCTCGGAGTCGATCACCAAAGCGACCATGGCGTCGCACACGCGTTCGAGGTGGCTCATGTCGGCGCCCGACCCGATGTGCATGTGGAACCCCACGAGATCCAGCCCGAAGCGATCGACCACCTGCAACGCTTCGGACAGTTGCTCGTGCCAAATGCCGTGCTTGCTCGACTCACCACCCGTGTTGGTCTTCCTGCTGTGCCCTGAGCCGAAACCCGGGTTCATGCGCAACCAAACGGAGTGACCCGCTGAGCGCTCTCCCAACTGTTCGAGCATGTCGATGGAGCCCGCGTTCATCGGCACCTGAGTCTCGACCAGACGCTCGAGCGCTTCGGTCGTCAAAACGTCAGCAGTGTAGACGATCTGCGTCGGATCTCGTCCGGGCTCGAAGCCGGCCTGGAGTGCTCGCTCCAGTTCGCCCACCGACACGCAATCCACCAGCGCGCCCGCGTCGCGCAACACTCGCAGCACGTGGATGTTCGAACACGCCTTCTGCGCGAACCGCACGTGGTCGAATTGCTTCAACCGGGCCAGTTGTCGACGGAGCACGGCGGTGTCGTAGACGTACACGGGCGTGCCGAAGTCTGCAGCAATCTTGCGCAAGATGGCCGGCGCGAATGGGGGCGTTTTTTCAGACGGAGCTGCCACGGGACGCATGGCGTAGCACTGTCTGCGTCCGGAAAAAACCGCGCTCCTTCGATCGATCGCCGCACGGAGGGACTGCGGCAAGGGCGCCCTCAATAGACACCAGGCAGGCGATGCCAGCAGGCGAGACGGAGGGGCTCGTTCGATGCGAGTCCTTAGGTAGCTCCCCGGCGCGGTGACCGAATCCTCCCGGCCCGATTCAATGAAATGGAGTCAGAACCGATGAAGTCATCGAGCCTCGGCACTGCTGCTGGATGAGGCACGAACCGGAGTCGCGGTACAGCGGTCTTCGGATTGCGTCGCCACGGACGGGTGGAGTACGCCGCGCGACCTTTTCGTGAGCACCGATGCAGATTGAAGACTTGAAGAACAAGCTGGGCTTTGCGCCTGGCAACGCTGGCTCGGTCCAGAATCGCAGCCGATTTCGAAAACTTTCGAGCCTCGGAAGGCTGTGCGGCAGCCGATTTCGAAAACTTTCGAGCCTCGGAAGGCTGTGGCCCAGCGTGGCGCTGCAGCCGGCGGCGGTGTACGAGTGCCTCGCGCGGACTCCTGTGAGGCGGACAACGGCCGCTGTCGTGCCGTCGATGGTGCGGACCGGGCGAGTCACTGGCCTTCTCTGGGGCGCTTCCGCGCGGGTATCATGGTCGCCAGCAGATCCAATTGGGCCGTGAGGTAACTCAGAGCACTCTCCACGCGCAGCGGAGCGGCACCTGCGCTCACCGGCACGAACCCCTGCGTCTGGAGCGCGGCCACCTCGAACGGAATGAAGCCACCTTCGGGCCCGATGGCGAGCGTGTAGGCGGGGCTTTCGAGGTGCTGCTCCGACAACGGGGTGGGGGCAGTGGGATGGGCGACGTAGCGTTGGGCTTTTGGAACCCACGTGGGCAGCTCGTCTTCGACGAACGGCTTGAAGCGATCGAACACGCGGAGTTCTGGCAGGTGCACGCGCCGCGCCTGCTCGAGTCCGTGCACCAGGTGGCGACGCATGTCGCCGGGGTCCAGCTTGTGGCTCGTCAGGTGAGACTTCTCGACGCGGTAGCTGCGGAATAGAGCGATCTTCGTGTAGCCCAACGCTGCCGCGTGTTCGAGGCAACGCGACAGCACCTTGGGTCGTGGCATCGCCAGCAGCAGCGCGCGCGAGCACGGCGCTTCGCACTGGACTCGTGGCTCGTAGCGCACTCGCACCGCATCGCGAGTCACGCTCAGCACGACAGCTACGCCAGTGCTCTCGTTCACGCAGCCTGCAACGAGCGATTGGCCTGGCTGCACGCGCAGCACACGACACAAGTGTCGTGCACGATCGTCGTCGAGTCGCAGCGTGCCATCGCTGGCCAGCTCGTTGCGCCAAAGTAGCAACAGGTTCATCGGCTTGGGTGTGGGGCGCGAGCGTTTACTCCTTGACGGCCCGCATCGGGAGTGAATACCTCCTGCTGTGTCGTACGAAAAGCTACGTGACCATTTCCGCCGGCTCGGACAGCTCGACGAGGTGGCCGCGATCGTACAGTGGGACCAGGCCGTCAACATGCCGGCGGCCGCCGGACAAGCACGGGCCGAGTCGATGGCGGGCCTGTCGCGCGTGCGTCACGAACTGCTCGTCGAACCGCAGATCGCCGACTGGCTGACCGAGGCTGCACAGGAGCAAGACCTGGGCGACTGGGAGGCGGCGAATCTGCGCGAGATGCAGCGCCACTACCGGCGGGCGACGGCGGTACCGACCCGGCTGGTGGAGGCGTCCGCCAAAGCGGACAACGAAAGTGAACAGGCGTGGCGGCGGTACCGCGCCGAGAACGATTTCACCAGCTACGCGCCATTCTTGGAGCGGGTCGTCGACTTGAAGCGAGAGGTCGGCGCGGCGCTGGCAGACGCCTTGGGTCTCGAAATCTACGACGCTTTGATGGACGAGTTCGAACCGGGCATCAGGGCCGAGGAGGTGGACCGGGTCTTTGCGCCACTCAAGGAGTTCTTGCCGGACTTCACCGATCAGGTGATCGAACGACAGAAGCGAGCGTCGGCGCGCCTGCCACAGGGGCCGTTTCCGACGCAGCTGCAGCGGGAGCTCGGCCTACGGATGATGGCGGCGGTTGGTTTCGATTTGAATCGAGGCCGTTTGGACGTCAGCCATCACCCCTTCTGCGGCGGAGTGGCGGCCGACGTCAGGATCACCACCCGCTACGACGAAGGCGACTTCACTTCGGCGTTGATGGGCGTGCTCCACGAGGCGGGTCACGGCAAGTACGAGCAGGGGCTGCCGGACACCTTCAGGCATCAACCGGTGGGTCTGGCCCGTGGCATGGCGCTACACGAAAGCCAGAGTCTGCTGCTCGAGATGCAGGTCTGTCGCGGGCCTCAGTTCTTGAGTTTTGCGGCGCCGAAGATCCGAGCCGCCTTTCCTGATCAGGTAGCCTCCGATGCTGAGGCGTTTTCTTTGGACAATCTTCGGCGGCTGTACACTCGCGTGCAGCGAAGTCTGATCCGAGTGGACGCCGACGAGGTGACGTACCCTGCACACATCATCCTGCGTTACGACTTGGAGCGCCGATTGATGGCCGGAACGCTCGAGGTGGCTGATCTGCCCGAAGCCTGGGATGCGGAGATGCAAGCGCTGCTGCACCTGTCCACGCGCGGCAACGACCGGGATGGCTGTCTGCAGGATGTGCATTGGCCGTCGGGGGCGTTCGGCTACTTCCCTCTGTACACCCTGGGCGCCATGATCGCTGCCCAGCTGTTCGCCAAGGCCGTCGAGGACGAGCCGGAGTTGAACACGGGCATCGAAGCCGGTAACTTCACGCGCCTCGACGATTGGCTGCGTGAAAACGTGTGGCAGTGGGGCAGTCACTACTCGACCGACGAAATCGTCGAGCGCGCCACCAGGGAGCCTTTGAACCCGCGGCACTTCATCGAGCACCTGCGCGCCCGCTACCTGGCCGAGTGATGGCTACTCGCGAGACGCTTCGAACGCTTCGCGTTTGCTTTCGAGCTCTTCCCAACGCGCGACCTTCGCATCCAGTTCGCTGCGCGCCCCATCGAGCTGTGCGCTGAGACTCTGGGCTCGGTTTGCGTCCTGCTTGTACAACGCAGGATCGCTCAAGGCGGCCTCGAGCTCGCTGACGGTTCGTTCCAGCTCGTCGATGGCTTCCAGCATGCCATCGAGCTCGCGCTGCTCCTTGTAGCTGAGCTTGACGGGGCGCGGGCCGGCGCTGAGCTTCGCTTCGTCGGGCGGGGGCTCGTCCGTCTTGGGCGGCTTCTGCGCGGCTTCGCTCGAGGTCGCGGGGCGGAGCGACTTGTAGGTGTCGTAGTTGCCGACGTAGTGCACGACTTTGCCGTCGCCTTCGAACGCGAGCATGTCGGTTGCGACGCGGTTGAGGAAGTAGCGATCGTGAGTGACCACGAGCACGGAGCCCGCGAAGGAAAGCAGCATGTCTTCCAGCGACGAGAGCGTGGTGACGTCCAGGTCGTTGGTCGGCTCGTCCAGCAGCAAGAGGTTGCACTTGTCGAGCAGGAGTCTCGCTAGCGCGACGCGGGCTCGCTCGCCGCCGGACAGCATCGAGACCTTCTTGTGGATCTCTTGCGAGTAGAAGTTGAAGCGAGCGAGGTAGCTGTACAGAGACAACTCCTGATCGCCGTAGTGCACCTTGGGGCTGTCGGAGACGTTCTCGGCGATGGTGCGATCGTCCTCCAAGCCGGCCCGCTGTTGGTCGAAGTAGGCGATCTTCGTGTTCTTGCCCAGCACGAGTTCGCCCGATTCTGGGGTGAGCTCTCCCATCACGGCGCGCAGCAGCGACGTCTTACCCGCACCGTTGCGACCGACGATGCCGATGCGCTGGCGGCGCTTGACGATGAGGTCGAGTTCGTCGACCAGTGTTCGCCCGGCGATCTTCAAGGACAGATGACGGAACTCCACGATGCTCGAGCCCTGGCGCTCGGACGACAGTGCGAGTTGCACCGCGCCGCGCTCGCTGTTGGGGCGGTTCTGCAGTGCCTCCTCGGCGCGCTCCGTGCGCGCTTTCTGCTTCGTACCGCGGGCCTTGGGCTGGCGACGCAGCCATTCGATCTCTTTGCGCAGGAAGTTCTGACGATTGGCCTCGGTGCGCTGCTCCAGTGCTTGGCGCTCCGCTTTGCCCTGGAGATACTGTTGCCACCCACCGTCGTAGCTGGTGAGTGCGCCCTGCGAGAGCTCCAGCGTGCGGCGGACGAGTCGGTCCAAGAAGTACCTGTCGTGGGTGATCAGAAGCAAGGCACCGCTGAACTCGTTCTGCAGATATTGCTCGAGCCAGTCGCTCGTCTCCGTGTCGAGGTGGTTCGTCGGCTCGTCGAGGATCAACAGGTCGGGTTGGGCCACCAATTCCCGCGCCAGAGCAACCCGACGCTGCTCACCGCCGCTCAGGGTGCCGAACTTCGCTCGAGTGTCCGGGACACAGAGATGTTCGAGCAAGGCGCGGATCTTGTGCTCCTGCTCCCAGCCACCCAGGTGCTCGATCGCAGCGCTGGCTTCCGCTTGAGCTAGAAGCAAGGCCTTGGTTTCGTCTTCGTCGGCAGCTTGCAGTTGCCCTGTCAGTTCGTCGTGGCGCTGTCGCGCCTGCCGCCAGTCAGCCAGGCCCAGCGCCGCGACGTCGAAGGCGCTCAGCTCGGCGTCGTGCTCGGGGACTTGAGCCAAGGTTCCGATGCGCGCTCCACGCCGGCGCATGACCTGGCCTTGATCGGGTTGTTCCAGCCCTCCCAGGATCCGCGCCAGGGTGCTCTTACCACTGCCGTTGTCACCCACCAGGCCGAGGCGTTCACCCTCTTCGATGCTCAGGCTCACGCCGTTGAGCACGTTGTGGGCGCCGAAGCCCTTCTGCAGGTTGTGGGCGCTCAGCAAGCTCATCGCTTCAGACTCTGTCGCGAATGGGGAGGCGGGTCTCCAAGACGTGCTTCTCGCCTTGGTAGGTGAGGAACTCGCCGATGAAACCCATCGACGTCAATTGCACCCCCATCACCATGAGCATCACGCTCAAGAGCAGCAGGGGCCGCGCGCCGATGCCTTCACCCATGAACCAGATCACGGTCAGGTACGTCCCCATGGCCGCGCCGAGCATGCCCGTGACCAAACCCATGAGCCCGAAGAGGTGCATCGGTTTGCGCACGTAGCGAGTCAAGAAGAGCACGCTCAGCAGATCGAAGAAGCCCCGCAGAATGCGCTCCATGCCGTAGCGCGAGCGACCGAACTCGCGGGGGTGGTGCTTGACCGGAACCTCCGCGACGCGAAAGCCGTCAGCTTGGGCCAAGACGGGAATGAAGCGAAACAGGTCTCCATAGATGGGTATCGTCTCGATCACGTCGCGGTGGTAGGCTTTGAAGCCGCAGTTCATGTCGTGCAACTTCACGCTGGTGAGCAAGGCCACCGTGCCGTTGAAGATCTTGGACGCGATGCGGCGAGAGAGCGGATCTTTGCGGTCCACCTTCCAACCCACGACGATGTCGTAGCCGGAGCGCACTTTCTCCAGGAAGCTCGGGACGTCCGAAGGATCATCCTGCAGATCGGCGTCCATCATCATGATGATCTTGCCACGGGCATGGCGAAAGCCCGCGCTTAGCGCCATGGCTTTGCCGAAGTTCGTCCTGAGGCGAAGGCCGTGAATGGCGGGGTTCTTCTCGTGCAGCTCAGTGATGACCTCCCAGCTGTTGTCGGTGCTCCCGTCGTCGACGAAGATCAACTCGTAGGTCTCGTGAGCGCCGATGGCCGCTTCGATGCGCTCGGCGAGCCGAGGTAGGCTCTGCGCCTCGTTCAAGCCGGGTACGACGATCGACACATTGGGTCCCGCTTCGACCTCGATGCTCGCCGCGGCGGGCGGTTGAATCGAAGGAGCTCGTTGCTCGGAAGCGGTGGTCGAGTCGCGGACGGTCATGATGCGCTTGGGGGGGCCTCAGCTTGCTCGGTCAGTAGCCGCGATCGCGGCGGAGGGCAAGCGAGCGCCCACCGATCGACGGTGGCGCGCTCGTCGTCACTGAGCGAGAAGGCGTCGTAGACCAGCGCATCGAGGACTGTGCGCTGCTCGGGAGCGCAGCCTCGGTTGGC
>JBNKZR010000158.1:0-15167 GCA_050301735.1 Polyangiaceae bacterium
GAAACATTGGCGTCCGGCGCGACGATATACAGGAGTGACCCTCCATGACAACCGGAGTCCTGCTGGTCGGTATATGCCGCTTGGTTCCTGTCGATGATGGTGGTCGTATGGAGAGAGCTGGTTGCGGAGTTTCGCGAGTACGTCGCCCCTCTCGCAAGCGCTGGTGTCGTCATCGCCAGAATCGTCACCCCGGCTTTCTCGATGAACGCCCGAGGGACTTGCCCGTCGCGCTCGAGGAGGCCAAGGAGCTGCTCGCCGCAGAACCCTCATCATCCCCAGCTACTCGAGGACTCAGTTCACGTCCGCGGCGGCAGCCCGTCAACGATCGTGGCGTCGGTGGCCAACTTGCCCGCCCGGAGAAGGTCGGCTTCGAGTGCTGGCGGCATCAAGAGCCGTACGATTGGGGCCAACAGTGCGGCCGCTCCCTTGAAGGCGACGTCGACCTCGACGCTGATGCGGGTTTGAGACTCGCTCTGTTTGTCAAAGAACACCGTGAGTCGCGCATCCGCCACCGAGCCTCGGCCGCGCTCGGCCCACACGGAGTAGGGTTCGTGGCGAGTGATCTCCATCTCGAAGACGGGACCCAGCTTCGTGGCTTCGCGCCAGCGAGCCCCGACACCCACCGAGTGAGGTGTCAACACTTCGACCCGACGCAAACTGCTCTGCCAGCGAGTGCGAAGGGACGCATCCGAAATCACCGCAAAGGCGGCCTCGAGCGGCGCCTCGACGATCTGTTCGACGTGGAATCTCAAGAGCAAGACGTTGGGTCTGAGGCGTGCGGGTGCAAGGGAGCGTCGAGCCCCCCCTGCCGAGCAGCGCGCCAACTCGACGGCACGTTCGATGGCGACGCTGGACCCTGCCCGAGGTTGGGCGTCGTCGGATGGGCAGCGTCCCCGAGGCCGCCGGCGCGATTCGGCGAGAACGGACGTGCGAACGGGAACGGTTCCGACGCTGCGGGTGAGCAACTTTCCCAAAAAACGCGAACTCTGTGGCGGTCCTTGACTGACAGTGTGCGCCAAGAACCCATGCGAAACTTGATCAATCCCGTGTTGCGGCCAGCCACCACGGCCTCCATCATTCTTACTTCCAGCCTCTTCGCGGCGGCCAACGCGCAGGCAGTGAGCAGCGCTGAGTTGTACACCTCTGCGAGCTACCAATACGGTCGCTTCGAAGCCCGCGTCCAGTTTGCGCCAGGGGACGGAGTGGTCGGTGCCTACTTCCTTTGGAAAGACGGCTCGGAGCAGTCGGGCACGTTCTGGAACGAGCTGGACTTCGAGAAGGTGGGCGCGGCTTGCGAGCTGCAGTCCAACGCGTTCTACGGCGATCCGGAGATGGTGCACGTGAACAAGCACGCCGACGCGGGGGACCTCTGCGGCGGCTTCCACACCTATGTTTACGAATGGACTCCCGACTACATCGCCTGGTTCTTGGATGGCGTCGAGATTCGACGCGAAACGGGCGAGGCCGTGGCGGCCTACGCGGATAATACGCCAAACGGCATGCAGTTCCGCTTCAACATCTGGCCGGGTGACTCCACCTTCGGTGGCACATTCGATCCCGCGACCCTACCTATTCATCAATACGTCAATTGGGTACAGTACTCCTCTTACGTCGATGGCGCGTTTCAGCTCGAATGGCGTGAGGAGTTCGACGGTACGACGCTTCCAACTGGATGGCTGACGGGCAGCTGGGGTTCGCCCAAGAACCTGTCCACCCACTCCGCGGCGAACGTTAACGTCGTCGATGGCTACGCTGTGCTTTCGCTGACCGCGGACGATGCCACCGGCTCGGTCGGGGCAGCACCGTTTGACTCGGGGGAAACGGCAGCCCCGCCCGTCGCGAGCACACCAACGGCCCCCGCCGGCACAGACCCGATGGCGCAGCCGGTCACCGGTGATGGCGTCGCCGCTGCGGACGACTCGGGCGGCAGCGAGGGCTGCAGCGTGCACGCCCGTCCCAACGGAGATCGTTCCAACGCGGGGTGGCTGTTGTTGGCGCTTGGCCTGGTGCTGCGTCGCACGCGGCGGATCTGAGTCCCGAGAGGACACGCCGCCTCTCCGTCAAGACAGCAGCAGCGAAGGCCCTCGATGCTGAGGGCCCTCCCGCTGATGTTGCCGCTACGGCTGCGCGACCCACCGCGATGGCAGCGTGTCGGGTTGGGAAACGAACCCCTACGGCGGGCTGGGTAGCGGCCGCTATTCGGGCGACGTGCAGCCAGGGCTTGTAACGTGGAACTGAGACGACGGGCGAACTCGGTGCATGGCTTCTTGCGTGCACGATGCCCATTCACCTTCAGCTCGTTGGCGGCGCCGGTTTGCGAACCCGCTTGGCTCCCTTGCTGAGCACTTCGACGAACACGCTCGTCGCGCCCGTTGCGGCGACTCGGTCAATCGCTCCGTTCAAGTCTCCAACATGGGTCACTACGGCCGCTTCCGCGGTCGAACCCACTTTGCAGTCGAAGTCCCAGAAGTCGAAACCAGTTGGCAGTACTTTGCCCCGCTCGCGCTTGAGATACTTCTTCAGCTCGTACTTGATGCCCTCGACGACACGGGCGGGCTCGCGCCCCTCCACCTGCAACTGGAAAGTCTTCCGCATTCGGTGCTCATGGCAAGATGTCTGGCCCTTGTCCAGCTCCGCAGTGATAGAAGCCTACGCCTCCTTGGTGTTCCCCAGCATGACCTTGCTCAGGTTTCCGAGCTTGGTGCGGCGCTTGAATGAGTCGCTATCATTGCTGCGCGGAAAGGGGGTATCGGGCACCGGCACGTTCAGAAACTGGCACAGCGGCTCCCAGCCTTCGGCCACGGTGTACACCAGGAGCTTCTCCGGGGG
The DNA here is from genome assembly GCA_050301735.1 of Polyangiaceae bacterium. GTDB lineage: Bacteria > Myxococcota_A > Polyangia > Polyangiales > Polyangiaceae > SZUA-265. Next base: position 2,830 of record JBNKZR010000158.1, read on the forward strand.
GACGGTCCGTTGGACTTCTTCGTTCCAGCGTTCGAAGAGCTCAGTCATGAACGCGCGGTCGTCCATCTTCCCTTCGAAGAACCCCTGAAACAGCGCCTCCTGGACATAGGCCCACCAGCGCGGGAAGCCGCGGGCATTCTTGCTCACCAGCCCCAGAACGCGAGCCACCGTGAGTGCACCGGGCGGAAGCCCTCGGAAGATCGTCCGGCGTGCGCTGTCGTACCACGCCTCTTTGTCACGAACGGTCAGCACCACCTTGGCCTCTGGATAGGCCGCCATCAATTCGCGGTAGTACATGGCGAAGGGGAAGTCGACGGCAGAGCGAAAGCCGTCGAAGAGCACCTCCAAGTTCGCCGGCTCTTTGCGATGCAGCGCTTCGAGGTGCTCGATGCGCCAAGTGGACTTGACCAGCTCCAACATGTGATCGCAGCGTCCGAACCCCAAGATCTCCAGGGCGGCTTTGAGGGACTCCGTTCCCGTGCGGCCAAATCCCGCACCAATGACTTCTAGACTCACGGTGTCCCCTTTCGATCAAGATGCGTGTTGGTCTCAGCCGCGCCGAAGCGCTGGGTTCCGTCACTGCTAGGCATGAACATGGGCTTCGCCTTCCTGGGAGTGGGTGCTGGGGGCGGTGGGTGTCGAGGCGTAGGTCAACGCCGCTCGGGTGACTTCGAGAACGATATCGATCTCCGCCTCGTTTCGGGGTGCATAGATCATCACCGCGCTCAGTGGGATCTCACCCTTCGCCGCGAGGGGGTGGAGCTCGCCCCATCCTTGTTCCAGTACGTGCAGGCAATCGCCGAGCGAAAGGAACATGTGAAATGAACCGTCGTGCGGCGGGTGCACGTGCGCGAATTCGCGACCGGCCGTGGCAACGTCCGCATTGCACAGGCACTCCTGCGACAGGAACAACGCTTGCGCGCCCGGAACCGAGATCAGGCTCTTGCCGTGCGTCGTGTTCGGGGTTTTGACAAAGCGTTCGAGCAAGCTCTCGTAGATCTCGGCGCTCGGGATCTGGTCGATCTGGTGGTGGGGAAGCGCGTAGTGCGTTTTCGGGCGCGTGCCCTCTCGTTTGGGAAGGGCGAGCGTGGCTGAGCAGGCATGATTCATCGGGTTTCTCCTCGGTTGCTGTGCCGATCCTGAGGCCTGTCCACTTGCAAGAAAATAGGCGTATTTGCTATTTGGTCTTGCATGAGCGCAAGACTCCCCGCCTGGTCCGAACTGGAGATATTCTTGGCTGCGGCCCGGGGCGGCACGCTAGCTGCGGCGGCCAAGCAACTCGCCATCGACGCGTCGACGGTTCAGAGGCGCATCGGCAAGCTCGAGTCCGAGCTGGACGTCCGGTTATTCGAGCGCAGCCAGCGGGGTTACTCACTCACGACTGCGGGCGAGGAACTCCTGCAACACGTACTGGTCATCGAATCCGAAGTGCTCGCCATCGGTCGCCAGGTGGGCGGTCGCGATCACGCGCTGCAAGGCGTCGTCCGCGTGAGTACGGTGGACGACTTCGCCGTCGACGTGCTCCCCCCCATCCTTCGAGGCCTCCACGAGCGCTACCCGGGGCTGGAGGTGCACGTCTCCGTTCAAACCGGACATGCCGATCTAGGCAGGCGGGAGGCGGATGTCGCCATCCGTTTGGGCGGTAAGCCGTCAGCGCCCGACGACGTGCTCAGCCATGCCGTGCGCCTTTCGGCTGGGTTCTACGCGAGTCGCAAGTACGTCGCGAAGCACGGCTCGCCCGCAACCTACGAGGACTTCCGTCAGCACTTCCTCGTGCGCGCTGACGAGTCGTTGGTTCACGCCCCGACGGAGCAAGTCTTCGAGCGCCATGGAGATCCGTCCAAGGTGGTCTATCGCAGCAACTCGGTGCTTGCTCGTCTTGCGGCCGTGCGTGAAGGGCTCGGCATCAGTTGGTCGAGCGGGTTTTCCGCAAAGAAGCACCGCTCCCTCGTCCGAGTTCCCGTCGACAGCGAGCCATTGGAGGGCGACTTGTGCGTGATCGTTCACGTCGATCTACGAAAGAATGCTCGCGTGCGAGCATTCGTGGACTTCGTCAACGAATACCTGGTTGCCCACCGAGACAGTCTCTATTGAGACTCGAGCTCTGTCGAATCTCGAGAGGGAGCAGCCCGCGCCTTGCCCAGCTCATGCCTGGGCGCTCGGGCGTCGGCGTCTGCGAAGCCCGAGCACTCCCATGAGCCCCACGAGGGTCAACAGGCTGGACCCCGAGCGCTGCCCCGACACCCGGCAGCCGCCGCCGTCGCTCGCCGACTCGTCCGTGGTCACCAGTCCGGCAGAGCCGACAGGAGCGCTGGCCGTCCCCGATGGTGCGCCTGAAGCCGCTGGGATACCGCCCATTCCGTTGACGGCCGGCACTGGACCCGCTGTTGGCGTCGCCACGGGACTCAGGGGCGTGGTGCCGGTAGGCGGGGCAGAGGTGATCGGGTCGGTCGCGGATGGGGGATCGCTACTGGTTACCGGAGGGGCGTCCACCCCGGACCCGCCGGCCGCCGCCATCGGGCCTGCCCCGCCGCCGCCCATGCCGGTAGCACCGCCGGTTGCTGCATTGCCACCAGTTCCGCTAGCACCGGCAGATCCGGTTTCGCCGGCAGTGCCACCGCCGGCTTCCGCATTGCCACCGGCTCCCATGACGCCGCCAGCTCCATCGCCACCTGCCCCGACAACGCCGCCGGCTCCAGGTTCACCACCGGCTCCTCCGCTCCCGGCGCCGCCAGCTCCGCCAGCGCCTGGTTCGGGTTCGACCGTGGTGCCGTCTCCGAAGTCCGCGTCGAAGGCCACTCCGTCGAAGGGAATCACGATGATCTTGCTGCCATGGTTGGAGTTGCCGGGGATCTGGTTGTCTTTGTCCACGTCGGCCACGGCCCACGTGAGGTGGGTGGGGTGACCGCCTTCCAAGACGACGCCAGGACGCTCCATTTTGTACCATTGGCTGCAGGTGCCGTCTTCGAAGCAGAAGATCCGTTCGTAGTCACGGGGAGACCAGGCGTACCCGTTGTCCTGCCAATCGTTGATGCCGTCAGCTGAATACACGTGCCAACCCACGCGATCTCCGGAACCCGAGTAGATGACGTGGTAGGTGCCTCCGCTACGCCAAATATGGGGATCTTCTTGCCATTCGAAGGTCGGACTGGGCACGCCGGGGATCGAGTCCCGAGTTGGGTAGATGGTGTCGCCGTTGTCGGTGGGATAGGAGCATGTGGGCTGCTGCTTCACGTAGCGGCCGCACAGGGTGTCTGCGATCGCGATAGCGCCGTAGCGCTCCACGACCTGGAACCTGCCATCGTGACGCGGGAAGAGACTGACGTTGGAGGAGGCGACATCGATCTGGGGGGTGCAGCTCGTCCAAGGCCCGTCGAGGGAGCTCGACCTGTAGATGGTGAACGGCACCGTTTCGCTGACGATGACGGCGTAGTCGCCGTCCGGGAGCTCCAAGGCGGAGACGTTGTGCCCCTTGTGGGAGCCGCCGTTGTCGTAGACGAAGTCCTGGCGTTGGTAGGGGCCCAGCACCCCGCCGTCACTGACGGCGTGGAAGGCGTCGGAGTCGAGCCAGCCGGGGTTGAAGCCGTTAGCCCCCGACCACGTGCTCATGAACATGTGGTACTTGCCGTCTTGGGCTTTGAGTATCTGCGCGTCCCAGTAGTAGTACTCGGGCGGCACTCCGGCCCCCCGAGCGCTCTCGATACCGTTGCAGAGGTCCCGCGGAAGCACACCGTCAACCCCCCACGTTTCTGAGCTCAGCGACGCGCAGGTGATGGGCCTCGGTTTGATGTAGTCCATGAACGGCTTCGCTTGGGCGGTGGAAACCGCGCCCATGCTGGCGCAAACGACGGACAGGACGGCGACGGCTCGTCGCCCGCACACGGTAGACCTGTAGGACATGGCTGACAGTAACCGGAGCATTTGCCCCCCAACGACGGAACGCGCAATTCTTCGCAAGTGCCCGGCTAGCTCGTCGAGCAGAACAGCCCTGGTGCAACCGCCGTTCAGCGGCAGTATCGTTACGATGCAATCGCCGTTCGCGCGTGCGCGCGCAGAAATTGCCATCCGGCCGCTTCGTGTTGGCGGCGCCCACGGGTGCGTGGAGCAACCCCACACCGGTCGCGCCGGGATGTCAGGAGAGAAACTGCCAATCGTTCTTCAGCGTCAAGTCGATGAACGCTCGCACACTTGCGGAGGTCAAGCGTGATGCAGGAAAGACCAGCTGGATCGGCAGCGGCGGGAGTTCGTATTGGGGCAACAGGACGCGGAGGCGCCCAGCCCCAATCGCCTCCATCACTTGGTAAGACAGCACCATCGCAATCCCGCCACCGCGTTCCGCGTGGCCGATCGCGGCGTCGGCGCTGTTGGTCGTATACATCGGTCGAAACGCGACGCGTTCCTCGGAACCACCACGCTCGAACGTCCATTCAGGGGTTCGCCACAGCGAGCGGAAGTGAATCAGACGATGACCGACCAAGTCGGAGGGTTTGCGGATGCGCTTGTGAGACTGGATGTACGTGGGACTTGCAACCAACACGCGTCGCGTTCGTCCGACGACACGCGTCCTGAGGCTGGAGTCCTCCAATTCGCCGATACGGATTGCAGCGTCGACTCCCTCCTCCAGCAGATTGACCATGCGGTCCGCCAGCGTCAGTTCACCAGTGACACGTGGGTTCGCTTCCAAGAATTCGCACATCACCGGCGCCACGTGAATGCGCCCAAAAACGAGCGGAGCGGCGACGACGAAGTGCCCGATCGGTTCGCTGACGCCTGCGCGGGCACCCTCTTCGGCCTCATCCACCGCCGACAAGATCCGACGCGCTTGGTCCAAGTAGCGCGCGCCTGCGTCTGTCAAGCTAACGGATCGGGTCGTACGCAGCAACAGCGTGATGCCCAAGTGCTCTTCGAGTGACGCCACGAGACGTGTCGCGGCGGACGCCGAAATGCCGAGGCGCCGAGCCGCCGCGCTGAACCCTCGCGAATCTGCCACGGCGACGAAGACCGTCATCGCTTCCAGTCGATCCATGACTATTGCGTATCACGCAAAGGTCTCTTTCAAAAGCTCTGGATTGTTGCGTGCGTGACCTAGGGCTAGACCCTTCGTTGCCGCTGGCGATAGGCGCCACTGGCGAACGACAGGAATCACCATGAGTCGAATCGCAACACCAGGAAGTATCGAGGCTTCACCCGCTGAGTCCCAACCCCTGCTGCAGGCCGTGCAGAGACAGCTTGGATCCGTGCCAAACCTGTTCCGAGTGGTGGGCAACAGTCCGGCGGCCCTCGAAGGTTACTTGGGCCTGAACACCGCGCTCAGCAAGGGCAAGCTCGACGCAAAGACGCGGGAGCGCCTCGCCTTGACCGTCGCGGAACGCAACAACTGCGGCTACTGCCTCGCGGCCCACACGTACATCGGAAAGAACGTGGCCAAGCTCGACGCGCAGGAGCTGTCTGCAAACCGTGGTGGTCGCTCATCCGATCCTACTGCGGAGGCGGCGCTGCAGTTTGCCAGCGAGATCCTGGCGCACCGCGGGCATGTCTCCGACGACGCGTTGGCAGCCGCTCGGAAGGCTGGCTATGGGGACGCAGAACTGATCGAAATCGTCGCTCACGTAGCGCTGAACACGTTGACCAACTACATCAACAGTGTCGCTCAAACCGAGATCGACTTTCCCGTCGTCGTTAGCGAGGCTGCCGAGTAGTACGCCGCAAGCGGGTCACGCTGAGCGGATTGGCTTGCGAGTCGTCCGCCAGCCGTGCCCCGAACTCGCTGGGGAGTCCGCGTGCGCGCCGCGCACGACCCCATCGACGGACTTCAGACGAGCATTCCGAACCGACGTACCGGAACTGCAACCTTTGTCGAAACCCCAAGCGCTAACCTGCATACTGCCTGAAGTCATGCTGAGCAATCATGAGCCTCACATCGTCTTCGTTCGCTTGACGGAAGTCGACCCACACGAAATCATCGAACACATGCGCGACCCGCGCGTGACCGAACACATGCCTCTCGCAACCGAGCCCTGGGACGAGCGCGTGTGCGCCGCCTTCGTGACAGCGAAAGAAGCATGCTGGCAGCGGGACGGCCTCGGTCATTGGGCGATCCTGGTCGATGGCGGCTACGTTGGCTGGGGCGGATTCCAACGGGAGCTAGATGAGTGGGACTTCGGTCTGGTGCTGAAGCCTCAGCACTTTGGTTTGGGCCTGCGGATCACGAGACAGGCTCTCGACTTCGCCGAGTCGGATGAACGAATCGCCGTGGTGACATTTCTGCTTCCACCCTCCCGCAGGCACCTCCGAGCGCTCGAACGACTCGGCGCAGCTGCCCTGGGTCCGATCGACCATGCTGGCCAGACGTTCCTGAAGTTTCGCCTGGAGACTCGTGGCCGTCGGCAGGCACCGGTTCTTCAAAGAAGAGCATCCCCGCTCAGCCGCTGATGAAGCTCTCGAGTCCTGTCCAATCGCGCCTTCACCTACGGAGCTGCGTCAGAGTCCTCCTCGAACAAACCAGCCGGAGGCGGTGAAAGGTTCGGAAGTTCTGGGTTCTGGCGTAGGTAGCTGTCGATCACTTCGCGCACACGTGAGTCTCTGAGGACGACGGAGAGTTCGATGCGGCGATTCTTCTGGTGTGCTTCGGGTGTGTCGCCGGTGGCGATGGGGCGGAACTCGGAGAACGCGCTGGCAGCAAAGTACCGCCCGTAGCGTTCGCGGAGCTCTGGCTCGGCTGCAAACATGAAGTCCAGCACGGCGTTGGCGCGGTCCGCCGAGAGCTTGCGATTGTAGGTGTCCGAGCCACGATCGTCCGCGTGACCCTGAACCGCGATGACGTCGATGTTGGCGCGCACGTCAGGATCAGAAAGCACCTCTCGGAAGGCTTTGGCGAGAAGCAGCAAGAAGGCTTCACCCTCCGACTTGATGGTGCTCGACTTGTAGTCGAAGAGCAAGTTCTCCTCGAGCACGATGTTGCCAGTCTCCGAAATGCGCGCCGCACCTTGGCCATCCAACTGATCCTCCAAGGACTGTTGCACCTTCTCCAGCACACTGAGTCGCAGTAAGCCGATACCTTGGATCTGGGCACGCACCTCAGACAGTTGGCGGTTACTTTCGTCGATCACTTGGGCCTGCTGATCGATGCGCCGTCGCGACAGCTTCAGCTCGGCCTGACCCGCCTCGAGCTCTGCAGCCAACAGCCGCAGCCGGTTTTTGGCCGCAGATACCTGCTTCTGCGAGCCCGACAATTGGGCAAGCGTCTGTTGCAGTTCCGTGCGAGCGCGCTCGAGTTGCTTGCCGCTGAAGAGGTTCTGGATGTACGCCAGCAGCACCAGCACGAACAATATCAGCGCGATCGTGGAGGTCAGATCGGCGAAGGAGGGCCAGAAGTTGACCTCCTCCTCGGCCCCCGCTGCTTCGGCCAGACGGGACCGATGGCGAGATCTCATTGTTGGCCCCCTGGCGGCAGACGACCGGGCGCCCTAGCAGTGCGCGTGCCGGCCGAATCCGATAACGCTGATGTCAGATCGGCGAAGGAGACACTCATACGCTGGATGTTGTCCTTGAGGTGCAGATTGAACTCGTGGAAGTCCCGCGTGTTGCCCGCGAAGCGCTCCAGCGCCTCCTCGAAACGCTGAATGCTGCCAACAAGCACTCCGACGGCCTGGGAGAACTGCTCGGTCGCGCGGGCAGCCGCTTCGCCGGGTCCGATGCGCTCGGTGATGAGGTGATCGAGGTGCGCCTCGAGCTGGGTGACGAATCGGGTGCGGCGCTCAGCGATGTTGGCGAAGACGCTGAGGAGGGTCATCACGATGGCCGCGATGATGCCGACCAAAGACGTGGTGAATGCCACGCTCATACCGCCAAGCGCGTCCGTCAGTCCGCTTGTCAACGACTCCGCCACGTCGGCCTCGGGAGCCACGTCGTTCGAGACGACGGTAACCAACTGACCGATCGAGTGGGTGAGGCCGTAGAACGTCCCGACCAAACCGAGAGTGATGAGCAGGCCCGCATTCGCTTTGACGAAGCGTTCGGCGAGCAGCAAGGGCCCGAGCTCCTTTTGAACGGCGCGTTCGACGATGGACGGCGTGTCGATCCCGCGCGCGTCGGCACCTGCGGGCAGCCGCTCCAGCGCCGTTTGCACCTCGCCGACGGCGCGAAGCAGCACGACGGCTTCAAGCGGGCGGTCGCGGGTCAGCTCGCGACTGAGCGCGGCGTAACGCAGCCGGGCCACGATGTTGGCCGCGATCCCAAAACACAACAAGAGCAGGATGACTGCGATGATGAGGGCGCCGCTGGCGTTGACGAGTCCCAGACTGTTCACGAGGGAATCCATACGGCGGTTGTGGCACAGGCAGGAGCAGACGTCGAATCGACGACTTCTGTCGTGGAGTACTCCGATGGCACGAGGCCGACCGCGGCGCCTGCCGTCAATCGCCGCGATTGCAGCCGTCGCCGAGAGCAACACGCGCCGCCAGACTGCGCGTCATCCTCGGCGTCCGGCTGCAGCGCCTGGCGTTCACCTTCTCACAGCGGCGGGTTTGCGTTTTGGACCAGCTCGACGAAGTAGTCGTGGAACCAATGACCCGCCTCGGGAGCCCCAGGGGTTGCGTCGTCGGACGCGCAATTTTCGTCGAAGCGAACAGCGGCGGGATCCGCCGTGCCATCGCTGTCGCCTGGCGGTTTGATCCAGAAGTAGGCGTCGATACCGTCGCGAGGAGACACCGTTGGTCGTTCACCCAGGCCAGCGCCACGGATATTGCACCAATTGCCCCAGCGGCTTCGGATCTCAGCCTGGCCGTTGCGACTGGTGTCGACGAGGAACGCCTTGTCCGTGATGCCGACGTCCTGCAACGTCTGGCGCAGCATGTCGACGTAAGCGATCTCGTTGGGAGATGGGTTGCTGGACTCGAGCCGCCGCCCCCAATCGCCACTCAAGGCGTTGTAGTTGGCGACGTTCGTAGCGAACCCGCGAATGCGGTCGACACCACCCGCCTTGTCGAGCACCTGCTTGACCAACTCGCCCATGCGCCGCTGGTTCGCTTCCCAACCGAGCCACCCCGCGTGAGCGGCGTCCAAGTAGATGGCCACGTTGGGCAAGGAGAGCTGAGCGATCGCGTAGGCGATGGAGTTGACGTACACCTCCTGGGACACGACGCACTTCTCGACACCTAGGTTGCTGATCAGGTTCGGCAAGCTGTCGGGTTCCAACACGACGACCATGCGCTGCTCAGGGTGTTGCCGAAAGTGCGCCGCGATGACGTCGATGTACTCCTCTCGGTAGCGCGTTTCCCCTCCCTCTTCGATCTTCAGCTCGCCGTTGGAAGCTTTCGCAGCGCAATCGCGGTTGGGCAGGTCGTAGACCACGAACACCGGTACCACGGGGACACCCGCGGCATCGGACTGCGCCTGCGCCTCGCTGAGCCAGTTGGGGATTTCGTCGACGGCAGCGATGCGGTCCAGCCACAACGCCGTCGGCTGTTGCTTGACCACGCTCATTTCGTTCGCCAGTTCGGGGGAGGCCTGGATGGAGTCGTCGACTTTGCGCGCATAGGCGGGATCGACGAACATCTGCGCCCCGGCAAATGGGTTCTGCGACGGAAACGGCGCTTCTGTCGCCGGCTGGACGGGCAACGCCGGAACCGCGGTGGGTCGCATGCCGACGGGGTCTTTCGATATCGGCACGATGCTGCCCTGCATCGTGCCGCACGCGGTGCCGGCGAGGAGCAGTGTGCCCAGCAGGCAACGCTTGACCAAAGGGTGGAAGGTTGAAGGTGAGTCGGGTGTGGTGTTGTGGTTCTTCATGACGAGCAGCTTGAGCCCTCCGACGGACATCGGGCTTCTCGTTCCACGGCAATGACTTCTCACTCGGGCGACAGCGAGCCCCGCAGCAACACTGCGTGCGCGACGTGAATGTTCTCCTTCTTTGTTTGAGCCGTCGCCCCGAGTCGGCGCGTCCGAGATCTCATGACGACGATGGCGGGAAGGAGCGAGCGGCGCGTAGCGACTGGCCCCCCGCGCCCGTTGCGGGTTCTTGCTGAGCGGTGGCCAGCGGTGATGCCCGTATTCGAGGGCACGACCGACAGCACCCACAGCGAGCGGGGCTTGCCCAGTTCCCAGTGGCTCAAGGCGCTGTCCGCCTTTGACGAGCTGCGGCGTTATCAGGACCGCGACACGTTGCTACGTCGCAGCGTCGAACTGCTGAGAGACAGCATCGGTCTCGAGCGCTGCGCCATTTTCCTGCTTGGTCCGACGGGCCAGCGCTTGTACGGCACTTGGGGCACCGGCGCGCGAGGCGAAACCACGGACGAGCGCGGTATCGCCTTCGACGCGGGAACCTCGCATCGAGAGGCCTTCGCCCACGCGTTCAACGGAACGGCGCAGTGGTCGCGCTTCGTGGACGTGCCCCTGTTCGCGCAGACGCCGAATGGCACGGTCGTGTTGAAGCGCGGCGAGAACGTGATCATTCCTATTCCTGGACCGCAGCAGAGCCTGGGGCTCATCGCGTGCGACTGGGCATTGACGGAGCGCACGGCGGACATCGAGTCCGTGCTGCGGGCTGCTGTCATGACGCGCGTGCTGTCCCCGCTGCTTCAACTCCTACACGCTGAGGACGATGCCGAGTCGAAGCAGCCAACGATGGCACCCCAAGCCTTGAGGGACGCGGATCTGGCAGCCCGAGCCGCTAGCATTCTGAGCACCGATCCCAACATCGACAGACGGCGCTTGGCGCGCCAGCTAGGCACGACCGCAGACAAGCTGGGGCGCGCCTTCAAGGCCACGCTGGGTGAGACCTTGCGCGGCTATCGCAACCGTATCCGCTTGAGCAGCTTCTTTGCCATGGTCGACCCGGCCGGAGGCAATCTGCTCAGCGCAGCTCTCGAAGCCGGCTTCGGCTCCTACGCCCAGTTCCACCGTGTGTTTCGGCAGCACCTCGGCTGCTCGCCGATCGACTACTTGCGCGGCGGCAATCGCTGATCGGACACGCGCGCATCGCTCTCCGATACCGACGCCTGCTGCTCCCATCGAGCTAGAAGGCGAACTATGGCTCGGGAACCAACCAGATGAATCCGGTGCCGGGCGTGGAGCCAGAGATGACCCCAGCGACGAACACCCGACCACGACTGTCCACGGCCATGGCCCTGGCCGAGTGAACCGCATCAGGATCTTCAGCCTCGAACTGCGTCCACATCTCGTTGCCGTTCGGATCGTACTTGAGCACGACCACCCCTGCGGTGGTGCTGGCGCCCAGCTCGAGGCTGTTGCACGCCATCAGCAAGTTGTCTTCACTATCGACGGCCAAGGCACGGATCCCCGGATAGTCATGCGTCACCGCGAACTGGTCGGTCCAGAGCGCTTTGCCGTCCGCGTCGAACTTGCGCACGATCGCCTGAACGCTAACGTCTTGGACTTGCTCGAGGGTGAAGCCACCAGCGAACACGTTGCCCTTGCTGTCGACAGCCACGGCGAAACCCTCCTCGAAGCCGCGGTCGTTGCCGAACTGCTCGAGCCAGACACGGTTGCCATCCGCGTCGTACTTGCGCGCAAACAGGTAGCCCGGAGTGTCCTCTGCGACACCTGGAAGCTTGCCATTGGCGTAGCCCGCGATCAGCACGCTACCTTCGCCGTCGATGGCTACGGAGCGGGGAAAACCAACGGGCCCATTGTCGAAGCGGTCGAGCCACACAGGGTTGCCGTCGGAATCGAACTTGCTCACGTACGGTTGGAGGGCGGAGGTGCCGGCAATCACCACGTTGTCCTGTTTGTCTACCGCGACGACGGAGGGTTTGAGAGGAGCGCCGAGGTCATCCTCCACCGGCCTACTCCACACCTGGTTGCCGTCGGGGTCGAACTTGCTGAAGTATGTGCGATCAGTGTCGTAGACGCCTGTCGTCACGAGCACGTTGTTCTGCCCATCTACGGCCACGGACCAGTTTTGAGGCGAACCGGGAACGTCGACCCCCTCGGTCCAGAGCTCGATCCCGTTGGGATCGTACTTACTCAAGGACCCACCAAACGCTACTAGTAGATTGTCTTGGTGGTCCACTGCCATAGAGGTGGCCTCCCCCTGAGTCGTGAACTGCCGGTACGCGCTTCCTGGCCCGCAGCTACGGTCCGCCTTCGCGCTTGGCGCCTCCGTCTCGAGTTCGCTCCAGTCACACACCGTCCACGGAACGCAAGCGCCAGCGTTGCTCACGTTACTAAACGTACCGGATGAACAGCCGGCGCATACCCGATCGCTGGTTGCGGACCCGTCGTCTTCCACGTACTGCCCCGCTTCGCACACGCTGCGGGCCTGGCAGGCGGTGCTTGGGTCGCTGTCGTGGTCGAAGGTGTCCGCCGCGCATGACACG
>JBNKZR010000159.1:0-15065 GCA_050301735.1 Polyangiaceae bacterium
ACCGGTAGTAGTGGTCGTCGCCCTCGAGAGGCTCGTCCTTCTCCCAGATCACGGAAGTCGGCGCACCGGTATCGTCGTAGGTGACCATGCCGTTGCCGAGCGCCGCGTCGGGCGTCACGCGAACAGAGGTCACCTCTGGCGGTAACACGACTTCGATCTTCACCGTGTCAGCACCTTCACAGCCGTGCCCAACGCTGAAGGTCAGGACACTACGAGCACCGGCGAAGGCGGGCCCGTTGGAGATGGAGACGTGAGCGTCTGCGCTCGACGCCCCGATGGCAAATACACAAGCCGCCAAGCTGGCAGCAACTGATACTTTCTTGAACATGAGATCCCCTTGGTAAGGATAGGTTGGGTGGTTAACTCGCAACAGCCATTAAGAGACTGACGGCGTCTTCTCTAGCACATCAAAGTGCGCAAATATAGCACTCTCGACCAATAAAACGAGCCGGACTGCGTCCAGCAGGATCACACACAAGTAAACGTTTACCCTCTACAACCACTAGCAACACACCGCCGGCTGGACATACGTCAGCGGCGCGTCATTCTCGCGAACAGGATTGCTGCTTTCCGGCTACGACAACGCGGCCTGTTCCGTAACTCTCATTTCGGGAAACCACAGCGCAGCCAGGTCAATAATTCGACGCGCTCTTCGACGGTCATCGTCATGTCGGAATCCGGCGGTGGCATCGAACAGCTGAGCATCGCTCCTCGAATCAAGTCATGCCAATTGGCGACGTGCTCGTAGCCGTCCAACGTCCACGGGCCATCCACCTCGCCGTAGTGACAAACAACGCAGCGGTCCGTGATGAGCGGACGCACGTCCTTGTACGTCGGCATTGGGTCAGGGCACTCGGTGGGCGCAGGCACGTCACACGGGACCTCTTCTTTGACCGCGGGCCCGTCTTCGGCTGCACCCGCATCCGCACCTGAAGAAACCGCAGCGTCAACGTCGCTCGCAGCAGATCCCCCATCGACTTCGGGCGGGGCACCTGCTTCGGCGGCGTCCCCGTCAGCGTCGTCCGACGAGGAAGTTTCGCCACCGTCGCTGCCGTCTGTTGGCGCGTCAGATTCTGCGTCCGTCGCCGTGGAGGCGTCATCTTCCGAAGACGAATCCGTTTCGCTGGAGTCGGTTTCGTCCGACGCTTCCGTCTGTTCGCCTGGTTGATCGTCGCCATCCGAACCCGAGGTGTCGCAGGCGCAGAGCAGGAACGAAAAGCAAACCGCAGCAGTACGCAACATCATTGGCATCCTCTTGCTTTGGGGTCGAACTCACAGCGGTAATCACATCCTTCGGATTCGCTGACGAGAGTCATCACGGGTTCGAAACCGTCTGCGCTTGTCCATTCAATCATCGTTCCTCCTAAGTCGAAGGTAGGCATGGCATCTCTAATCTTCGGATCCAGGTGACCCGATTCGATGAGGTCGTCGAGAACGTCCAACCCCATCGGGCGCATGCGAGCTCGGACCGTCACCCGCTCCGGCAGTGGCAAGGGCACGTCGTAGACAATCTCTACGTGGTGTTCCGGATCCTCCAAGGTGCCCGGCGGTAAGGCATCGATGGTGTAGCCCTTGGGGTACTCCTCCGACTTTGCGGCCTCCCAAAACATGTGCACTTCGTCCCCGGCGTCATCATAGATGTGCCCGCGGAACAGGCGCAGGTTGGGGTCAAAGCCCGGGTCGTCCGCAGGCTTGTCGACGATCTCGTCGTCAGCAACTCGACCACTTTCGAAGACAATCTCGCCGTCTTCGTCGTACGCGACGAATTCGACCCACAGACGTCGATCTTGGGTGGCACCACTCGGCTGATTGTGAGCGGCATTGGTTTCCAACAAGATGCTGAACTGGCCCTCCTCCGTTGCGCGGAGCGAACTCACCCGCGCTCCGTTCGCGAGCTCGCAGTTCACGGCTTGACGCTGTCCTTCTTCATCGTGCCAAGGGGTCAACGCAACGTCGACGGCCGCCCACAGGTGCTCGTGAACCGTGCGCGTCGGCACACCGACGTCGGGGTCATCTGCGGCCGGCACGTTGCTGCGCCCCGCCATGTGACAGCTGATGCAAGTGAGCGGATCGTCGCCCCCCGCGAACAGAGACGTCTGGTACTCCGAATAGGTGCGTTCCAGGTGCACGCCGGACTCGGTGACGATGTCGTGACAGGCACCACAAGCCCGCGCACTCTCCGGATAGCTACCATCTTGCCACTTCGAGTACGCCGCGTAGTGGGCGGAGGGTTGCTTGGGATCACGGATCCCACCGTATAGGGTCGTCGTGCCCTCTCCGTCACCATCGAGTATCAAGCCGTTGTTGTGGTCGGTTTCGACGCCAAGGGCCGAATGACAGAAATAACAGGTCACCCCGTGCAGTGACTCGTCGACGTCATCCAGATTCAATCCGTCACTCGTGGCACCTTCGATGACGGCCATGGGTGCGTGACAGCGCACGCAGAATTCCCCGAGTTCACCATCGGTTTCTTCTTGGCCACGCTGGTTCATCGCTCGGAAGACCGGATCTTCGGAGGCGTAGGCGTGCATGCTGCTCTTCCACTCGCGGTAGTGCCGCGGGTGGCATTCCTTGCAGGTTTGCGGATCGAGCAACTCCTCACGAGTGAGAGTCAAGCCTTCGGCGAGCGAACTCGTTGCCGCATCCGGAGCGTCTTCGTCGATTGTCTCGGCGTCACCATCTGCCACCTGGACGCCCTCGTCGGTAGCCTCGACGCTGACCGCTGGCGTGCCATCGCACGACATCACGAACCACGCGACGCTCATCGTTGCCGCTGCTCGCATACGCTCCCCAAGGCGAAGCGCGGGCGACGACTTCGATGAGTCGAAGGAAGACGTGGAGGGAAGCATCGGCTATTTCTCCGCGCCTTCCGCGATCCACTGTCGCACGGCGCAGCGCTCTCCTTCCGGCAGCTGTGAACCCACCGGCATGAGAAGTGCCGCGTCCGAGGTCTCGAGACGAATCATCAAAGGGCTGCACTCCGGATCGCCGGGAATGACTCGTGGCCCGCGGTCTCCGTCGCCTTCGAGCAGCGCATCGTACGCGTCATCGAAATCCGTCAGGACAAGCCCGCCCTGAGCGCCGTCATCACCGTGACAACTGGATCCCGCCGCACCACACGTCGTCTGAAGGCGATTGTCGAAGATCGAACGAAAGTTGGGAGCAAAGGTCAGACTGCAGTCGAGATCCAAGGCGTCGAGGCATGCCAGTTCATCGTCGGCATCACTCTCCTCTGCGTCGGTCGCCTCGGGCGCGCCTTCCGTGGCATCGCTGTCGTCGCTCGACTCATCCGTGTTCGTCACGTCGCCTTCGGCTCCCCCTCCACAGCGAGAGAGAAGAAGACCCAAAGCGATGGCGACACCAAGCCGCTGTGAGTCCAATCTGGATTGCAAGGCGTTCGACTCCTGAACCAAGTTCATTCGGTGATGCACGCGTCGAGGACGATGTAGTCCTCACCGGCGCTCTCGGATTCGACCCAGAAGCGGACTTCCCAGGTGCCCGGCATCCACAGGTTGATGGCCTTGACCACGAACTGCCCGGGCTCGTCACCTTCCTCGATCGTCGGGTCGAAGGTGCCATCGTGATTGTGCGCGGGCATGAAGGGCTGGACTCGCGTCAGCTCCACATCCTCCAAGGGCTCGCCATCCGGGTCGCGAAACTCCACCACCCAATCGTTCTCGTAGCGCTGCGGAGGGGCAGGTGACGCATCGAGCAGAACGGCGACCACCGCGTCTTCCTCACCCATCGTTTCCGAGTTGATCGCAAACTCCAGGCCTCCACATGGGGCTGCCTCAGCTGCCTCTTCGTCCGTCTCGGCGTGCGCCGTTTCGTCGGCGACAGAACCGGCATCGCTTTCGTCCGCGTCGCTTGCCTCGCCGTCCGTGGCGTCGCTTGCCTCGCCGTCCGTGGCGTCGCTTGCCTCGCCGTCCGTGGCGTCAGATTCGGGGTCCTCCGAATCGCTCTCGTCTGCTCGGGTGGCCTCGGTTACCGAACCCGTGTCACTTTCGTCACCGCAGCCAGCGAGACCGACCAACAACCCAGCCAGAACTCCAAAATATCCGAACTTCACGATTCACTCCGCTTGTTTGCCTGTGTCATCCAGCATCGTCCTAGTACCTCAGATGTGGGCCCAGTTGGTACCACGATGTGACACACTCGGTTACCTAATTGGGGTTCCAACCACGCAGGACAGCGTGGGAAGGAAACTCGGGTAACTTCATGGGACACGCGCTGGCACCTGTGTTTCGAACCGGAACTCCCTGAACCCGGTGCGCCACCGCCGGCCTAGCCCAAATGGGGCGCCAACTTCCAAAATGCCGATACGATCGATGGCTTTCAGCGAATCGGGTCTCGACTCGGGTGCGTAGCGGGCAGTGGTGGCGGCAGGTTACGCCCCAAGACAGAACTGTTCCACCGGCGGGGTCTCATCCGCAACGCTCGCGCGTTACCGGCCACGGAAGCTGCGTGTAGCTCATCGGAGTCAGCCCGCAGGCAGACAGCTGCCCGCCGGGCCGCACGCTCCACCCGGCGCGCAGTCTTCATCGCCGACGCACTCCACACACTCGCCATCACCATCGCAGACGCCGCCAGCGCAGGCTGTGCCGGCGCTGTCTGGTGAGTATTCGCAATCCCCAGTTCCGGAGTTGCAGGTGGCGACCATGCACTCGACCGACTCGCAGTCCGTCGGACTGCCACACTCCATGCACAGACCCATCACCGTGCAGATCGGCCTGCCCGACGGACATGGCGTCAGGGCGATCACCTCGCCGTCGGCGGAACAAGAGGCGGAGGTCGACGCATCGGCACACCAGGTATCGCTGGGGTAGCAGTTGTTGCACTCCAGCGTCGTGCTGTCGCACAAGAACGCGTCGCATGCCTCCTGCAACTCGAACCCCGAGCGGTCCGAATTGCAGACCATCAAGTCGTCACCCCAGCATTCGAGCTGCGCCGTGTCGCATGCGAAGGACGTGCACTCGCCGACGGCGGGGTTGCACTCGTCGGCCGCGTCGCACTGCTCGCTGAACACGAAGCTCTGATTGTCACTCGCACAGGTCATCAGATCCGTGCCCTGACACGCGTACTCGCCGTCCAGGCAGACCGCGCAGGCTGCCCCGCTGCCAGCCAGACAATGCGGAACGCTTGCGCACTCGCTCACCCGAGCAGTCACCAAGTCCTGGCCGCAAATGGTTCGGGAGGATCCGTCGCAAAAGGGAACTCCAGGTGTGCGCCCCACGCATGCCTCCACGACATCGACGCAACGCGCCACCGGTGAAGTGCTGTCACAGAGTTGACCATTCGGACAGGGGGGCAAGTTCACTCGTTGCCCGTCCACGCACTGGTAGCGAAGAGCCGTCGCCGTTCCGTCACAGTAGCGCCCCTCCACATTGCACGTCTCAGGCTCAGGTTCGGGCTCAGGCTCGGACGAAACGTCGCTCGCCACCTCGGTCTGCGTCGGATCCTGGCTCCCTCCGTCGACATTCGCGACCTCGTCCTGGACCGCGTCCGTCGCCATGCCGTCCGTCGCCATGCCGTCCGTTTCGCCGCGTGGCGGGACCATGCTGGCGTCCGGTGAACTCACGGCGTCGCCGCGTGGCAGCTCGACGCTCGTCTCGCTTTGCCCCTCCATGCCCTCCGCTGAGGTGCCTTCGAGAGAAGTGGAGGCGTCCATTTCATCGGCGGAGTCTTCGGGCTCCGGGTCTTGCTGCGAAGCCACTTCGTGGCCCGCTTCAGACGTGATGCTATCGCTTTCTGCGGCAACTCGAGATGGGTCGCAGTCCTCGTCACATTCGGGCGAACACCCTGCGTCGCAACCTCGCTCCCGGGGTGAACCCTCGTCCGTTTCGACGCTTTCCTCGAGCGGCACCAATTCGGGATCGTCCAAACCCAGGAGCGCATTGCACCCCGACAAGACATGCGTGCACGCGAGAATCGACGCCGCCAACGATGGTGGAAAGGAAATACGCCTCATTTCAGAACGTTCCCCGGTAGTGAAGCGCGGCGCCTGCTGCATCGGGGCTCGTCGTCAACGTTAGCTCCGAGCCGTGGTCCGTGTCGGGGACCACCCAAAGCATCACACCTGCCCCCGCCAAGGCGACGAGCCCACCGGCGACCCCGAAGGTAGCCAGATCACCGGCCTCCGCTGCATCTCGTCGTTTGTCGAATGCTGCCTGGGTGGGGCAAGTGTTGCCCACGCAACCGAGCTCCTCCGACTCGTCCTCCAGGGACATGGCGCGCAATCCGAAGAATGCGCCTACCCCCAGGGACAGCGCTCCAACCGTCGCCAAACTGACGGTCGCGATGTTCCAGGGCGAATCGAAGAAGTCCTGCTCCGCCGTCGGCAGTATGCGCTCCGACTCTTCAGCGAGGACATCAGCACCAGGGTCGGGAGCGCTTGCTTCGACTCTTAGCACCGGAATCTCGAGCGTGGTCGCCTTGGAGTTCGGCGCGATGGACACGTTCGTCTTCCACAATCGGTAACCCTCAGCACTGGCAACCACCTCGTAAGAGCCGGGGTCGACGGGAATGGGAACGCCCCATTGAGCGGAACCAACCGTGATGCCACCACGGCGAACCACGAGACCGGGCACGCGGGATGCCTCGGGCACGACGATGGTCAGCTGGTCGAGCTTCGGCTTCAGCGCCGCGGCGCGCTCTCTGGCCACGCGCTCGCGGTCCTGCTGCCCAGCTTGACGCGTCGCGGCCGCGACTTCCGTGAACAGGGCATAGGCACTAGCGAACCGACCCAATTCCTCGTAGCAAGCAGCCAAGTTGAATTGCGTGCCGATCCCCGGATCGAGGCGGTTGCTCTCTTCGAACTTGGCGCACGCCTCCGCCACCTTTCCTTCCTGCATCAGCGCGCGACCTCTCTCAAACAGCGCTTGCGCCGCTGCTGGCTCGTCTTGGTCCGGTTGAGCCTCGACGGACATCGTGAACGTCAGCGCCAGGAGCCATGCCTGAAGAAGATGCCCGAGCTTGTGGAGAGACCGTCGAGACATCATCACTTCCTATCCGAGAACAGGCTGTCTGGGTCGGGCGAAGTTCGAGTCTCGGGGGCGTCGTCACGGCCCGAGTTGGATGGCTGCCGCTCCGCGGGCGGAGCCACCGGCACCGCAGCGCTGGCTTTGGGCGGCGTGGCGCCTGGGCGCGCGGGAATGCGTGAGCTCGGCAACGGCGTCACCAGTGGCGAGCGCCCGGGCAGCGTCGGCGCGCGGACGGCCTCGTCCGCTTTCGTGGCAGGGTGCGGAGCAGAGTCGGACTCGGCGCTGAGCTCGGGGCTGGGGCTGGGCGCTTCCGTCTCGACGTCGCGCAGCTCGTCGGCGTGTGGAGCTGGTTCCGGCAGCAACGCCGCAGTCGAAGCGGTGGCGGTGAGCTCCGGCGACGGCGTGCGCGGGGGCTCCTCGTCGCGCACGGAAGCCGTCGTCCGCAGGTCGGTGGCGTCAGCCGTGTGGGGCCCGGACAAACGGGCCAAGATGACGACGAGCGCGAGCACCGCCAGCCCAAGTGCGGTCAACACCACCCACCGGCTGCGCCGCTTGGGCACCACGTCGACGTCGACGAAGACAGAGCGCGCGGTGCTCCCCAGCGGGACAGGTTGGCCACCCAGCGCCGCCTGACTGCTGATCGGTGCATCGGCTTGGGGTCGCGCCAACGTCACGGCCTCCCCCGCGGTGGTGCTCGTCGGACGGCCCGAACTGCTCACCAACGTCGCCGTGAGCTCCTCGGGCACACCTGACAAGACTCGCTGCAAGGCGTCGTTCATGTCTCGCGCTGATTGGAACCTGTCGTCGGGGTCCTTTGAAACGGCCTTGGCAGACCAAGCGTCGAAGCCTTCGGGAACGGTGACCAACGTGGAGGGCACTGGCGCCTCCTTGGTGCATATCTGCAACACCAAGTCCCCCAATGCGCTGCTTTCGAAGGGGACGCGACCGACGACGCATTCGAACGCGATGATCGCCATGGACCACAAGTCGCTCCGCCAGTCGACGCTCCGTGTCCCTTGGGCCTGCTCCGGACTCATGTAGTATGGGGTCCCCAGCATGGTGCCCGTTGCCGTGTTGTTGCTGATGTTCGACTCGAAATGCGTACCGGCAACCTTGGCAATCCCGAAGTCGAGGACCTTGGCGCAGCGTTCATCGCCATCGTCGATGATGAGTATGTTGTCGGGCTTCAAGTCACGGTGAGTGATGCCCTCGGCGTGCGCCTTGGTCATCGCTTTGGCAACGTGGTCGAAAACCCAGCTCAAGTAGCCAAAACTCAGCCGGCCACTCCTCTGAATGTGTTCGGCAAGGCTCCGGCCGGTCAGGAGCTCCATTGCGATGTACGGCGTCCCATCCTCCACACCGTAGTCGAAGATCGTCACGACGTGATTGCTTCGCAGTGCCGCGGCGGACTGGGCCTCCCGCATGAAGCGCTCGACCATGTCTCCGTCGGAGATGATCGCTTCGTTCAGCAACTTGATCGCCACGGGCGACCGCAACTGAATGTGTTCGGCACGCCACACCGATCCCATGCCACCGGCCCCCAAGCGAGCCACTAGCCGATAGCGGTCAGCAATCGTCGCCCCCGCTTCTAGCTGGGACTCGGTCATACGCACAAGCAAGCTGCCCCATGGCGCTGAGGAGCACAAGCGCTTTGCTCCCATGACGACGCGACAGTGGGTGCCACTCCGAACGCTCCTGAATGCAATGGCTTCAATTGGCCAAGGACAGATGAAACCTCCGACCGTCCTGACATAGGAGAAACCCTCATGTTCACTACCGGCACCGTGTGCGGGCGAGCGCCGCGACGCTGCCCGGGAGGGCACAGGTGCGCATGTGACAAACTGCAAGAGCGCGTATCTGAAGGGGTCCGCGTCCTGGCGGAAGCCGCCGTTGGACGCCCTGAGTGCGGCTGACTATGCTGAACGTCCGGCATGGGAAACCTGGCATTCGACGAAATGGGTGACTGCTTGGTGCTCGTGCACGGCCCTCGAGCGCCCAACGACGAAGAATGGCGCAGTTGGATCAGCTTCGTTCTGCAGCACGGGCCTGATACGTCGTCTCGAGTGGTCTTGGTCGTCACGCACGGCGGCGCTCCCAGTGGGGAGCAGCGCGAACTTCTTCGCTCGGTGATGCCGTCCAAGGGTGGAGGACCGCTGACGGCGGTGCTCACCGACGCTCCGGTGGGGCGCGCACTGGCTGACAACATGGGGCGCTTCCAGCGCCGCTTGCAGCACTTTCCGTGCAACCAAGGGAACGCTGCGATGGAGTTCCTACAGGTCCCGATCCCGCAACGGCTCGCGTTGCTGGGGACCACCCGTCGCCTTCACGTCCAACTCGGGATCCCGTGCCCAGTGCAACTGTAGTCCTCCTGGGCGGTAGCAGCGTGACGGGACGGCACCGAGACCCGCCACGGCGCACCGCGCCAAGGTAGACCAGAAACGCCTACTTGCAGCCGCGCCCGGGCGGCGACACCTCACTGCATCGGCACGCGCCGGGCGGGATTTCCGAGCACGGTGGTATTGGGTGGCACGTCCGTGATCACGACCGAGTTCGGCCCGACGACGCTGTTGGCACCAACGGTGACGTTGCCCGCGATGCAGGCGCCGGCATAGATGTCCACCCCGTCCTCAATCGTCGGTATCCCGTGGGGGTCTTTTCTGCTCGCAATGCCGACGGAGACATTGTGCCTCAAGTGAACGTCATTGCCGATTGATTTGGCGTTCACGAAGACCCCACCGTGATGCCAAAGACGCACGCGGCGCCCGAGCTTCACCGTGTAGTCCAGATGAATGCCCGTGCCCAGAACCAGGGCACGATGCATGGCCCGGTACGCGACACTCAGTGGCGCGCGTACGACCTTGGATTTCAACCCCATGCGCCAGTTGCCGAAGCGATGAACGGCGATGGCCCACAAACACGGGTCGAGCAGATCGTGCTCGTAGGTGTCGAAGTCCTCCTTGAGGAGCGCGCACATACCGATGTCGTCGGGGTTTTGATTCTCGGTTCCCCGTGGCTGCGGCGGGCTCTGCTCGTTGGCAGCAGCGGGAGAGTTGGCGTCGGGCTTCGTTGCCTGCTGATCGGTCGTGGACATTCGCTGAACCGTAGACTCGATGAAGCGGTGCCCCCGCTCAAGCCACCAACTGGGAAACGGCGTTGCTGATCGCGTCGATGCTTCGGAACACGTCCCGCGTCAGCAACTCGTCCGGGAATTCCACATCGAACTCGTTTTCGAGCGCCAGCATCAGATGAACGCTGGCTTGCGAACTCATCCCCGCATCGTAGAGATCGGAGTCGTCGAGCAAAGCATTTGGTTCGATGCTCAGTTTGGCGTGTTCCAACACGATGTTGCGGACTTTGTCTTTCATGGCACTCACTGCTGATGGCCCCTCGTTTCGTCAACCTGAACGAGCATTGTAGCGGAGACACATTGCAACTGCTCGACGCAGCTTGCAACAGAGATCGCTAGAAGGACGGGAAGCAGAAGATTTGCGGGCCAGTGGGAGGAAAGCGCGCGCGGACAACCTCCCCGATCTCGGAACCAACGTGCCCATGTCTAGGACGCCGGGTCGACTCGGGGCTCGAAGATGTCCTCGCTCAACGTCCTTCCGTCGATTTGCAACGCCACCTCGATGCGGGCGAAGCCAAGCGGCCCGAATCGGTAGCTGTAGGTCGAATCGAAGAAGGCACCCAAGACCTCCTCCACCCGCACCCGCCGGTAGCCGTGTCCGTCGACATGAAGCGCTTCGGCATGCTCACGTTGCACGTTGCCGGCATGCCCCAAAACTCGGATCACCAGAGTTGCGTCCAGTGGCTCAGCCGGATCGTTCGCGATGACCGCGGTGAGACCACTGAGCCCCTCGTCGACGAGCCAAACGCTGCGCGCTGCCCAGGCAGCGGCAAGGGCGTGGTACATCGCCTTCGGCTTGCCCAGCGCGTCGATCACGCCCCAGCCAGAACCGGGTTCGAAGTCACGCAACATCAAGATGATGCTTCCCCGGCACTCCGTGGCCGGATCACGGAAATCGCCTTGGACACGTCGAGCCACGATGGCGACAGCTTGGCGTGCAAGACGCAGGTACGCCTCCGGGTCATCATGACGGAGCTCTCGGGCCTGCTGCCCGAAGAGCCGCACCACGTAGTGCTCGGTAACGTCCGCAAAGTCCCACGAGGCACCCGCATCACGAGGCACCCTGCCGAGAGGTTGATCGGGCTGAGATTCGAAAGCGCCACCGGGCTCCGGCGGGTTGGCGAACGCCAGACACTCCGATGCGAACCGCACGCCGGCCACCCGAGCGTCGGAGAAATCTCGTTGATAGGCACCTACCCCGAAGTAGTGCGTGCACCCATCGTGGGGCCAAAACGGCAACCCACGGCCACCGGGGCTCGAGTGCCAGTAGGGCACGGACGTGCAATACCGCCCGACGAGCATGGGAAGTTGCTCGCGCCACAACGGGTGGCGCCAGTCACTTTCTGCGATGCCCATCATTGCGGCTTGTTGCTCGGTTTCACTGCCGCCGCACAACAGAGCTGTCGAACAGCAGCGGCCAATTCGCTCCAACAGCTGGGAGACCTCCGCCTCGACCTCCGCGTCGAAGCGCGCGTCAGCGCGAGGGTAGTCCATGTTCGCGAACATGAAATCCTGCCACACGAGGATGCCCAACTCGTCGCACAGGTCGTGGAAGGCGCGCGTCTCGTAAGTCATGACACCCGCTACGCGCAACATGTTCATGCCTGCCGCCTTGACCTGCTCCAGCGCTTCGCGAAGTTGTCGCGCGCTCGCGCCCAACGTCACGATGTCCAGCGGTGTCCAACATGCGCCGCGGCAGAAAACCTCGACACCATTGAGCTCGAATCCGAAGCGCTCACTGGGCAGCAGCCGCAGCGCGCGAAACCCCAGACAACCCAGGTCGAAGGCTTCTTCACGCCCCCCGCTGCGCAACCGCAACTGCGCCGCATACAATGGCTGCGCCCCATGAGTGTGGGGCCACCACGGCTCGACGCCTTGCGGCCGGGCAGTGACGCGGCCCGCCCAGCGCCCACCGCCGACTGCCTCCAGCGACAGCGCGTACGAGTGGTCGGCAATCTCGAAGTCGGCGGTCGGCGGGGGTGCGTCATTCAGCACAGAAACCACGACCGACACGTCCACACGGGGCCCCTCGTCGTCGATGCTCGGTGCGGCACGCAATTCGTGAACGATGAACGCCTCGGCCGACACCAGACGAACGGGCCGAAACGGACCCACCGCGGGCCAGGGCGGGGTCCATCCCGGCATGCGACCCAACAAGGTGGTGCGAAAGAAGCGTAGATTGCGTTCGCTGACGATTCGCGTGGGCCAACGCCGTGGCCCCTTGCGCGTCTTCAAGCGCGGGGTGAGCGCCCCAAAGCAGATGACGATCTCGTTTTGCGGCCGAAGCAGATCGGTGACGTCCACCGCGAAGCGTCGATACATGTTCTCCGCCTCGAGCACACGTTCACCATTGAACCACACAATCGCCACGGTCGCCAGGCCATCGAAGACCAACATACGGCGCCCGCCCACATCCTCCCGAGGCCAATCCACGGCGCACACGGACGCTCGGTACCAGTGGTCCTGACCGTCCAGATCCGGCGGTTCGTCACGCGACAGCTCTCCTCGACTTCTGAGTGCCCCCGCCACGGTGGAGGGGCTCGCGCAGGACTCGAACTGCTCGTCACTCAGCTGCGAGGGCTCGAGGTATTC
This sequence comes from Polyangiaceae bacterium, assembly GCA_050301735.1. Classification (GTDB taxonomy): domain Bacteria; phylum Myxococcota_A; class Polyangia; order Polyangiales; family Polyangiaceae; genus SZUA-265. Next base: position 12,700 of record JBNKZR010000159.1, read on the forward strand.
CCCGGCCGGGCTCGTGAACCAAGACCACCCCGCAACAACCTCCGTGCCAGTGTGAAAGTACTCGCTGAGCTCCACGGCGCGTGACGGCTCGACCATGGCGCTAGTTTCCCAGCGCGCGACCCAACGCGTCCATCCCGCTTTGCCAGCTTTCTGCTGCTTGCTCGAACTGTGGCGTGAAGTCCCGGGACTTCTTCGAATGCACGACACGCGCCAACTTCATGAGCACGGTCTTGCACGTCTGGCTGATGGCATGGAAGGGTGCGGCCAGCTCCTCGAATCCGTTGCCCGCCGCTCTGCCTTGCCAATTCAAGTACGCCGCTAGCATCGCATAGTTGGCTCCACACTGCCGCAGCGTCGAGAAGGTGTAGGCGTGGTAAGTCTCCAAGCCTCCCTCCAGCAACGACTCCAAGTGGCTCGGCCACGCCTGCAACAGCCGCAGGAACGGGTTCTGCTGGGGGCGCCAGGCATAGTGCTCTCTTGCGAGCGCGGTGCTCGCCTTCAGCAGCTCTTCGTCGCTGAGGCGCACGGCGCGCTCCAACTTGATCACCTCACAGAAGGGTGGCAGCCAGTGCGGCTTGCTACTCGTGATGTCCTGCTCGGAGCCCTTGGCGGGCACGCGCCGAAAGAGTCCCTCGAAGTCCGTGTCCGACAGTTCACCAAACGTGGCATTGTGAAAGTAGCGCATCTTGCGTGCGGTACGGTCGATGAACACGGGCGCGATGGTGGTCTTGACGTGATTCTGCCGGTAGTCCGTCGCCCGCGTGTCCGGCAGGTAGAAGCTGTCGGCCTCCACCAGCGGGATGTTGCGCCGGCGCAAGTGCTGCTCGCAGTGGTCGAGCACGCTGTTCCACAGGCTCAGCTCTTCCACCTGAATGCCGTACAATCGACGGAGGTCGGCCGCGGGCGGCTTGAAGAACGTCCACTGGTCACCCTCGAAGTCCGAACACAACGTGAACGACAAGCATGCCAGCGGCTCGAGCCCCAAACTCGACAACAGAGCAACCCATACGTCGACGTAGCAGTTCGTCTCCGCCCAATCTGCATCACTGCCGTGCAGCGCATGCGGGCGGTAGTCGTCCACCAACAGCCGAAATACGTCGTTCAACCCCATAGCTGCTCGCGCACGTCTGAAGGCCACCCGTCGGGGTCGAAACCATGCCGCTTCAGCAAGGCCAACGTGACTCGCTCCAACCCAAAACCGATGCACGCCGTGTGGGCGTGCGCTCCATCCGGAGTATCGATGCCGAAGGTGTGGGCGAAGTGCTCTTGGTGATAGTTCAGTGAGCAAATCGCCGTCAGGTTGTCTTTGCTGGCGATCGGCGCCAACAGTTCGAACTTGAGCTCCTGCTCGCGTTGGCTCTTGCCCATCATCTTGCCACCTCGACCGAAGAACGGGTCGTTCGCGACGTCGAGCTTCACCTCCAAGCCTAGGCTGTCGAGCAGCTCTTTACCTCGTTTCATCCACCGGTCGCGCCACGCCATCACTTGGTCGGGAGTGCCAATTCGAATGTCCTCTCGCATGCGAAACACCTGCATGCGCGCTGGGTCTTCGGAGGGCTCACGGCGGAAGACGTAGCACCAGAGCGTCACCTGCTTTCCCTCCTCCGGCAGCGCCCCCGTCAGGGTCGGATAGACCGAGTAGCACGCCGCCGGACACAACGTGACGTCGGTTTGCGTCATCCACGGTGTCCAGTCGCCGCCCCCCTCGACCGTCTGAAGCAGCGCCTGTTGATCGCGGTCTTTGCCTTCGAAGCTGTGCACCGAGCCACAGAGGTGAGGGAAGTTCCCCATGTAGCCCGTCTTGCGCAGCGTCTCGCGAGGCACGATTGGTGGAAAGTGGAGCTCGACGGCGCCCTGGGCCTTGGCCTCTCGAGCCGCCAGCTGGTCCACCGCGTGGGCGATGCTCTCGAACACCGGCGAGCGACCGTAGAGCCCGGGGACAGCACTCGGGATGAGCAATCCTGCATCGATCAACTCACCGGCATAGGTTTGATATTCGTTCTGCATGGGTTCCCTCGATAGCTGGAACGTAGGCGTCACGTTCCCTTGTGCACCATCAGCCATGCGGCGTTGGTTTCCCGCAGGCGGAAGTTGTTGATCATGATCGAAGCGGAGAAGGCATCGCGCAGCAGACGCGCACAAGAGAACTCCCCCCAGTTGATGTAGGCAGCGATGCCACTGAGTCGCATCGCGTCAGCGCAAATCTCGGCAAGCAGCTCGGAAGCGGTCAGCTTCAAGTTGTTCATTTCGAGCGCGTAGGCGACCCCATCGAGCGTCTGTGAATCGCCACTGGCCAGCAACGACGCATAGCGGGTCGCCCCGGACTCCACCTCATTGCGCATCAACTGCAGCTTGGCCACGACCCG
>JBNKZR010000160.1:0-15008 GCA_050301735.1 Polyangiaceae bacterium
CCTGAGGTCAATTGGGCTGTTTGGCGGCTGCTGCCCAACTACGACATCGCCCACTTCCACGGCGTGTTCTCAGCGGTCACGAGCTTGTCGACCCTGGCCGCGCGCTGGCGTGGAGCCTGCTACGTCGTGCGGCCATGCGGGGCCCTGAATCGTTACGGTATGGGACGCCGCAGACGTATCGCCAAATCCCTGTTCATGGCTGCTATCGAGCGTGCGAACCTGCAGCACGCAGCTTTCATTCAAGCGTCCACTCCACAAGAAGCCGAGGAGATAGGGCGCCTGGGCTTGCACTCTCCCATCCAAGTACTGCCCCAGGGGGTTGAAATCCCCGAGCGCCCCACCGGCCCACGTCTGGAACAGAGTCGATACGTGCTGTCCGTTGGACGAATCGCTGAGAAGAAGAACCTGAGCGTCGCGGTGCATGCGGTGGCGCAGCTACCCGAGCGTCACCGCGACGTCAAGCTCGTCATCGCCGGCGGGGATGAGGCCGGAGAGCGAGACAAGCTAGAGCGTCTGGCATCGGACCTCGGTGTGAGCCGGCGCGTCCGCTTCGTCGGTACCGTCGTTGGCGAAGACAAGTGGACATGGTACAGGGATGCGGTGGGGTTCGTGCTGCCTTCACACGACGAGAACTTCGGCGTCGTCGTCGTCGAAGCGGTTGGAGCTGGCGTGCCCGTCGTGATCTCACCTCGAGTCGCACTGTGCGTGCAGGTGGCTCACTTCGGTGCGGGGCTGGTGAGCGCAGCTGACGCGAACGCCTTTTCCCTCGATTTGGCGGAAGTCTTGGACCGCGGGCGAGAGAGCTTCAGCTCTGGCTGCGCGACCATGGCTGAACGCTTCTCATGGGGGCGCTGCGCTCGGGACTTGGAGTCAGCCTACCGGAACAGCCTGCAAAGGAGGCGCGATGGTTGATGTCGATGTGGTGATGATCACAAAAGACGAGGCCGTGAACCTCCCGTTCAGCCTGCCTACCGTCGTCGGTTGGGCCAAGAACGTCTTCGTCGTGGATTCGGGCTCCAGTGACGACACCGTGGAGCTCGCGAAACGACTCGGCGCCGAGGTGGTGCACCACGATTGGCCGGGCTACGCGCAGCAGAAGAACTGGGCGCTGGACAATCTGCCGCTAGCCGCCAGCTGGACGCTGATTCTCGACGCCGACGAGGCGATGCTCCCGGAGCTGCGCCACGAAATCCAAGAACTCACGAAGCGTCCCCTCGACGAGGTGCGCGAGGCCGGCTTTCTCATCAATCGCTACTTCATCTTCTTGGGGCAACGCATTCGCCATTGTGGCTACTATCCGAGTTACAACTTGCGCCTCTTCAAGCGCGGCAAAGCTCGCTACGAAGAGCGCCCGGTGCATGAGCACATGCTGGTTGACGGCCCTACGGGTACCCTCCGCGGGCACCTCGAGCACTACGATCGCCGTGGTCTCGAGGCTTACATGGAAAAACACAATCGCTACTCGACACTGGAGGCACGCGCCATCGTCGAGCAGGCGAAACGCGCCGTCGAGGCCCTGCCCACTTCTCTCTTCGGCACGCAAATGGAACGCCGACGTTGGCTCAAAGCCAAGGTCTATCCCCGGCTGCCGGCGAAGTGGGCTTTTCGCTTCGCTTTCATGTACATCGCCCGACTCGGCTTCCTCGACGGGCTCAACGGCCTTCGGTTCTGCCTGTTCATGAGCGCGTACGAACTGCTGATCGAGTTGAAGATGGTGGAACTGCAGATCGCAGAGACGGAAAGGGCGCCGATCTCTGATATCGTGCGTGCTCGAAGCGGGAGTAATCGATGAGAGTGCTACTTCTGGGCGACACGAGCTTCGTGGCCACGGGGCTCCGACAATTGCTGCAAAGCCGCGGTACCTCGGTGGTCGCCGTTCAACGCAATCCCGAGGCGGGTGAAGATCCGACCGTCTTCGTCGGTGATCCAACGCGTTTGACCGAGCTCACGCTTCCCTCCGGCCGCTTCGATGCCGTGATCAACTTCGTGCTGCTCAAGGACCGCTCGGTGGAGGAGAACGTCGCCTTCGTCGAAGAAGTGGCGAAGTACGTCGACGCCAACCAAGTCCCTCATCTGGTCCACCTCTCGTCGATCAGCTCCTATGCGGATGAGCTCTCGCTCGTCACCGAGTACAGCCGCACGGAAAACGACTGGTCGAAGAAGGGCTCGTACGGGCGCCTCAAAGTCGCCACGGACGTTCGCCTGACGGAGCTTTTCCAGAACCGGCCCGGGTTGACCCTGGTGCGCCCCGGCTTCGTCTTGGGTAGTGGGCTCGGCGATCCGATCGTGGGCACGGGCGCCCGAATTCCAGGCAACAACGTACTCGTGCTCGGCGCCTCGAACGCGATCCTACCGGTCGTCACGAGAGAACAAGTGCACGAGGCGTTGTGGGCGAGCTTGAACCGCGGACCAGGGGAGCAGACGCAAGTGCTGCTACTCGCCGACCGGGATTCCCCGACGCGGGCCGAATACCTCCGCCATTGTACGCGAGGAGTGGGTGCCGGGCGTCGTATCATCCGCCTCGGCTCTGCCGCATGGCTATCGATGGGCGCTGGCGGGCGCGCCGTGGCCAAAGCCACCAAGATGGATCTGGATCCATGGCGCATCGCCCGCTCGTTGACGCGAGTCAGAACCTACGACGGCACGGTGACCGAAACGTTGCTGGGCGTCCCGATCAAGGTCAATTGGAAGAAAGAACTGCAACACTCGCTGCCTGGGCAGTTCCCCAATTTCGAGATCCCCAAACCGCTGCAGAACCTGGGCACCCTGCCCCCCAGAGCCGTCACCCTCATCGGCTGTGGAGGCATCGTCGCGAGTCGCCATCTGCCGGCACTGCGACGCCTTGGCCTCGATACCAACGTCTCTGCCTATGATGTCACGCCGCGTAGTCTCGATGGTCTGACGGTCGAAAGGTTGCCGGTCACGGTCGACCCGGCGCCGCTGATGATCGTCGCATCCCCGGGTCCAGCCCACATCGAAGCGCTGGACCTCTTGCCCGAGGGCAACCAGTCGATCCTCGTGGAAAAGCCGTTGTGCCTCGACGAGGACGAACTGGACCAATGGTGTGACTTCGCCGCGACGCGCAGCGGTTTCACGGGTGTCGTACACAACTATCGAGCAAAAGCGAACGCGCAGCAGCTTCTGCTATTCCTCAACACCTACAACCCTGGGCGCATTCTCTCCGCCAGCGTCACCTTCCACAGCCCGCCCGTGGCCCACGACTCGAGTTGGCGAAAGAACGAGCGGCGAGCGCGCACGTTGCTGACCGACTACGCGATCCATTTCTTGGATGTGGCGATGATGTTCGGACAGGGGCAATGGTCTCCGAAGAACATCCGCTTCACTCTGAACCACTCGAGTGAAACGGACTTCATTGGCGGTGTCATGAGCGGCGACGTCTACGACGTCGCCTTCAGCCTACGCCAGAGCTTCGGCCCCCGCGTCGCGCGGGTGGAGTTCGTCTTCCAGAACTACCGCGTGGTGCTCTCTTTCTTTCCGGATGTCTTCAATGTGGAGATGAGCGGCGACGACTTCTCCACTAATTTCGCCCGCGGCGCCCGGCAAGCAAGAGCGACGGCGCGCAAGGTCACAGACAAGCTGCGGGGGAAGGACTCCGATCACTCCCACGATCTGGTCATCGCAGCAGCCGCCAACGGTGAAGGCTACTCGGTCGAGCAAGTCGCTCCGTTCTACCGTGCAGTTCTTGCATTGAGTGAGCAGGTCTACGGCCAGTACGGGGAACCCAAGAGCGGACGCGCGCCCAAGGCAAAAGCGATATGAAGCTCCCGCCGCCCAGCGCCGTGGCCCAGCTCACGATGTTGTGGGCCGCCAAGACTCTGCGCGGACGAAAGCCGTTGCGCGGATCCCACGAGGAGTTCTACGAGGAGTTCTTCACGGAAGAAGACGATGCGCTCTACCGCGTCGACCCGCGCATGGCCCTGCGTTCCAAAACGGTAGCGCAAGCTCTAGCTCGGTACGTGCCGGTCACGGCAAGAGTGCTGGACTTGGGTTGTGGAGTTGGAGATGTGCTGCAGTCGCTACCCGACGGCTACGAACTGCACGGAGTCGACTACTCGCGCAACAACGTGGAACGCGCCGCGGCGCGCCTCGGCGACCGTGCCCGGATAGAACGAGCGAGCGCCTACGAGCTCCCCTTTGGCGACGCTGAGTTCGGCGCCGTGATCTGCCTCGAGGTACTCGAGCATCTCGAGCACGAGGTCCGAGCGCTCAACGAGGTGCGGCGGGTTCTGGAGTCGAATGGGATTGTCATCCTTTCGGTACCGTACACCTTCTACTGGAAGTCGTATTTGGCGTTGATGGGCCACTACCGCCACTACGATCGACAGAGCGTGAACGCTGTGCTGAAGGCCAGCGGTTTCGAGCTCGTCGAGTATCTGCCCAATCACCCTCTGTGGCACCAAGCCTACACGGCTGGCTACGCATTGACGCGGGGGCTGCACCTCGCAGCCCAGCGCGCTGGCTACGCAGGAGACGTCACCCACTTCGGGCAAGAGCTCCTCGGAGCCCCGCTGCTCCAGCGCGTGGAGCACGCTCTCGAACCCATTCGTCAGCTGGACGCACGGCGTGATTACTCCCATGCAGCAACGAGCACTTTCGTCGTCGCCCGCGCCCTCGACTGAGGTCGCGCCGAGCCTCCGCTTCAGCCACCGATCAAGACCGTACCGCAAGCCATCGTGACGGTGCCCCCGTGGACCGTCGGGTCCCCCTGACGTGCCGCGGGCTTGCCGCCGATGAACACGGTTTTCGAACCGGTCATTACCATGTCGGGCGGGCCCGAACACGCCGCCATGGAGCCCGCGGTTGCCGCGGGTTTGTTGCAGATCAAGACCGTCGCGTTGCCCGTCTGTATTGGACCGCCCACGTGAGGCACGAAGCCGGTCACCATCGGACAGACGTGCATATCCCCGATACGCGCCGCCGGCATCGAGCTCTGACCTGGCAAGGCATAGGCGGTTATTGCCAGCACGATCGCTCGACGTAACCCACGCGGAGTCCGTTGGCCGTCGGGTGTTCGGCGCTTCCTCGGGCGGCGCATCAGTTGATCCTCACGATGCCACCCTGGACGATGGTCTGGGCACCACCTTTCAGAGTCGTGATCGCGCTACTCTCGAACTTGGCTCCCATGTTGCCCTTGACGTCAACCTTCATGGCAGCGTCGAGCTTGACGTTCGCGTCCGCTTTGACCTCGACGTCCTTGCCCCGCACGACGACCTTCCCGCTCTTGTTCGGCGGCGTGAGCGTCACGTCTTTGCTGCCAATCTGTAGTACGGCCTTGAGTTGGGCGTTTTCCTGCTGCAGCACTGCGACTGCCTGCTCGAGTTTGGCGATGCGAGCATTGGGCGACACGACAGCACCACCCGCCACCTTGGGAGGAGCAGCTGGCGCCCGCTGCTGGGCCAATGCCGTCGCCACGAAAGCCGTGACGAACACCACGGCAAGAGCCGCTGCCGTGAGTATTAGTCGTTGTCGAATCATTCCTTCGTTCTCCTGTTCGAGTCTGCTTCTTGTTGTTCCTGAGCAAACAGTAGCTCAGCGCGGCCAGTGGGTGGCGAACGTCACGTCTTGGCTTGAAAGATGTTGCAGGTTCCCTGGGCATGGACCGGACCTGGCACCACCGTGCAGGTGCCGCAGCCAGTCTGTGGCGGGGCCACGTAGAAGCGACACTCCAAGCAGAGTCTGGCCACGTTGCTCGTGCGGTCCGCGTAGACGAGCTTTTCACGAGCCAGCATCTGCTGGGGGGTCAGCCCGCTCGCGTCAGTGCAGGTGAACTCCTCGTTCTTGGCGCACGCTGCCGCTCCCAATGCCGGCAGCCCCAGCAAGAACGAGCGACGTTGAGTCCTACGGGAGTCGCCCATCAGCGACTGCCGAACGGTTTGGGTGGCAGTGACGTCATGTAGGCGAACAGCGCCTTGCGCTCCGTGTCGTCGAGGTTGACCAGTGCCTGCAACGGCATGAACGGGTCGACCTGCTCGCCATTGCGCTTGATACCCGTGTCGCAAAATCTGGTGTATTCTTCGTACGTCCAGCCCGCGAGCCCCGTTTCGTGGGGCGTGATATTCGCAGGAACCGGCATGTCAGGCGGCGCGCCCGGTATGGGACCGCCGCCGAGCGTCGCACCGTGACAGCCTTGGCACAGCTTGCCGATGTGGCGCCCATACTCCACTGTTGGAGCCGGCGGGGGCGCCTTTTCGATGTTGTCATGGTCGATATGCCGAGCCACATCCCAGACGAACTTGTCTTGGCGGTCGAGGATCTTGCCGAGCAACCCCACCTCCGTCGTCCCTGCCGCTTGCTGCACGTCGGGTGCCGAACGAACGTAGGAGATCACGGCGAGGATGTCGTCCTTGGGCAACCAGTTGATCTCGTGCGACGGCATGAAGCGCACGCTGCGCCCATCTTTTCTCAAGCCGTGTTCGATGAGTCGCATGAGCTCACCATCCGAATACGCTGCGCCGAGACCCACACCCGTGATGTTCGGACCGGTCGTATGCCCCAGCGGCCCGGCCTCGATCGTCGCGCCTCCGGCCAGGTCTTTGCCGTGACAGTCCGCATGGGCACAACCAGCGAGCGACATCGCTAGGTGCTCGCCACGGGCGACGACGGCTGCATCTTTCGAGGCTTGCACCTCCGGAATGGGCACGTCGTAGACACGCTCCAAGCTCGCGTCGAAGGCGGCTACTCGAGACCAAACGAAAGCTCCTCCTCCCAAGACGACCACACCAACTACCCCCCCAAGACCGAAGAGTATGTTCTTCACGATGGGCTTCATTCGCGGCCAGCCTAGCAGAGAACGCCCCGCATCTCCGAGACCGCCCCCGCCATGGACTCCGTTTGTGGCGCCCCGTCACCTACAACGCCCCACCGCCCTTCGCAGCGGGGCTGCAACTGCGCCGGGCGGGCACGGGCATGAGAGACTGGGTTCCAAACTAGTGAGTGAACTCTCGATGGAGCATTCCGGCTTGCAAAACGCCGCGGGACTTGGGTTTCGAGGGTGCGCCGCAAGCGACTCCACCGCAAGCCGTCGCCGCCGAAACGAGTCTGAACGAATCTTGCGGGTACGTTCGATTCGAGGCGTCTGCGAAATGTCCACCTGCTTCGATTCGGTGCGTGACTCGAATGAACGCACTGACGGAACTACGCGCGTTTGCACTAGCAAACGCGCGCAGGCGGCGGCTATCGTCGGCACATGACGGAACGGAGCGCACCAAGAACTACCAATGGCGCCGCACGAATCGCCGCAGCTTGCACGATTGCCTGGGCCTGCCTCTTCGCCTGCGGGTCGTCGAAATCTGCGTCTGGCGACGGTTCGGCGTCGGCGCTCACAGATACCTCCGAACCTTCGAGTGTCACTGGGACAGCGCCCACGACCGAGGATTCAGCGACGGATGTCGTTCGCGAAGCTGGAGCTTCAGACGAACCAGTCGCAGCCACCTCACCGCCGTCGCCAGGCGATGCCGATTTGCAGCCAACCGATGGCACGGAACCCACGACAGGGGAGCCAGCGGACGCTCCAACGACGCACGAACTGCCTGCAGACGACGGAAGCGAGGGCGACCCTCCGCTGGGCATTCCCTCGCCAGACGCGAGCACAACTCCCGCAGCGGACGCCGCGACAGGACCCAGCACCGCTACCTGCAGTGAGACCGAGCTGCGTACTGGCCCCCCTGCTGGGAAAGAGCGGTTCCAGGCGGAGCCGTACTCGCCAGAGTTTCCCTTCAGCGTGCACTGGATGGGCACTTTCAACGACGACCCGCGCTACATCTCGATGACGTCCTTGACGGACATCGACAACGATGGCGACTTGGACTTCGCTTCTGGCCAACGCAGCAACAACGGCGGCGGCGGTGGCATGGTGTGGTGGGAACATTGCTCGGCTGATCATTGGGTCCGTCACTACGTCGGCACTGGGCACAATTCCGTCGCCGGGGGAAACGCTGCCGACGTCGACCAAGACGGCTGGGTCGATCTCCTTGCGGGAGACTCCTGGTACCGCAACCCGCAGAACCCACGACAGAGCGAATGGGAGCGCTTTTTCATTGCGGGCCCAGAAGCTGAGGAGCTCATCGTTGGCGACGTCACCGGCGACGGCATTCTGGAAGTGCTGTACGTGTGGCGGCAGATTGCGCCGCAGTACTGGACCCGCGGAGACGACCCGACGCAGGCCTGGTCGCCCACTGAACTGTCCAACAACCGTCAGCAGCAGGGCGGCGCGATCGGAGACATCGACGGTGACGGCGACAACGACATCTTGGTCGGCTATCGTTGGTGGTACCGAAACGTCAACGGCGATGGGAGCGAATGGGAAGCGGTGGAGGTGTTCGACGACGAACACGACAACCCGTACGACGCACCGCTGACTTACATCGGCGATCTCGATGGCGATGGTGACAACGACTTCGCCTTCTGTTCGCACTTCGGCGGCAGCGTCGCGTGGGCACGCAACGAAGACGGGGCGGGCACCGACTTCTCTTTCCACGAGCTAGCGACCGACAAAGAGTACCTCCACGCCATCGTCGCTGCCGACTTCGACAACGATGCCGACCTCGACATCTTCGTGGGACAAAACGTCGGCCCCTCCTACATTTTCGAAAACGACGGGATGGGCAACTTCGAGGACCGCCAGATCGCAGAGGACGTGCGCATGCATGAGGCCCGCGTAGGAGATGTGGACTGCGACGGTGATCTCGACATCGCCGGCAAGCCCTGGGGTGATCCCAACGAGGGTGGCGAAGCCGAACTCACCGACACTAGAGACCACATCTACCTCCAGAATCGCATCGTGGACAATGGCGGTCCGCCAAGGTTCAATCGCGGTCCCTACGAAGAGCAACATCGGATCATCCAATACCGGACCTGTCCGCAGTGAAACCACATGGCGTGCGCACCGTCGAGGTCGGCCACTCGACGCTGTTGCCCGGCGATCGGTGCCAGCTTGAAACAGCTGCGGTCGACGAGCCTCCCACGAGAGAGGCTCGGACGTGTGGTTACCCACCCCACAGCTTATGCGCACGCCAAAGAGGACGTCATGTTTTTACAGTGGTTGCCGCCACAAGACTGCGTGGCTGCAACCCGGGGGTGGAGAATGCACTCTTCTCGACAATCAAATAGCGGCGTGCCAGAAGTCCCGCCTCTCCCGCGACGGCCCATCGCCGCGGGAGCCGTCATCATGGTCGATGACGACGAGACGCTGTTGAAGGCGCTTTCGCTGCTCATGGAACGCGCAGGCTACGAAGTCCACGAAGCGAGCAATGGTCATGCTGCCTGTCGACTCTTGGACTCCATGAGCGACAAGATCGACGCCGTGATTTCCGACGTTTCCATGGCCAATGGTACGGGCTTGGACGTGATGCGATTCGCGCATCGATTGGACCCATCCATGCCCGTGTTGCTGATGACGGGTGTACCCTCCGTCGAAACCGCCGTCGAAGCACTCGAGGCTGGCGCTTTCAAGTTCCTAACCAAACCGGTGGACCCGCCACAGCTTCTCGATGCCGTGAAGAAGGCGATTGGTGCTCGTGCCGGGCACATCACCCGCTCGGCCACTACAAGTCATACGCCGGAGTCTAGAGCGCGTTCTGACCTCTCGAAGTCGTTTGACTCGGCGCTGGAGCAGCTGTGGATGGCGTTTCAACCGGTCGTCGACAAGCAGAGCCACCGCGTATTTGCGTATGAAGCTCTGGTGCGCTCGAAAGACCCCACTCTCGGGCGACCCGACTTGCTGTTTCAAGCGGCAGAAACCCTCGATCGCGTGCACGAACTTGGCCAGAAGATCCGTCAGCTCATTGCAGCGGAAGTCCCATCAGCCCCCAAGGACTGCAAGATATTCGTCAACCTTCACCCCTTGGACCTACGCGACGAAACCTTGTATCAGCAATACGACCCTTTGTCTGACTTCGCGGAACGAGTCGTGTTCGAAATCACTGAGCGCGTTTCCCTGTCGAAGTTGCCGGACGTCGAGGTTCGCATCGCACGCCTTCGTGAGCGGGGCTATGCCATCGCCGTCGACGATCTGGGCGAGGGCTACGCAGCTCTTTCGTCCATGGCCCAACTGAGACCCGAGGTCGTCAAACTGGATATGTCGCTGGTGCGAGGCATCGAACAGGACGAAATGAAGCAGCGCCTCGTCGCCGCCGTGGGCATGTTGTGCACCGGCATGGGGATCGACATGATTGCCGAGGGTGTGGAGACTGTCGACGAATGCACAACCCTAATGGGGTTGGGCGCTACGCTACTGCAAGGCTACCTCTTCGCGCGCCCCCAAGCGGGGTTCGCCTCCGTCGAATTTTGAGCGAGCAGCGTCAGGCGCCACCCTTTCTGGCGTCGAGCTCCTCTCCGAAAACCTGCCCTTGAAGCAGGTTCACGCCGCAATCCTCGAGCGCCGCGCGCTCCTCCAAAGTTTCTACAGAGGTGCCGATGACCGACACCCCCAAGTCGCGCGAGAGGATTCGACTCATGCCTCGTACCAGACTTTGCCGCCGTCCCGAAGTGCCCAGCTCACGGATCATTTCCCCGCCGAGTTTGACGAACTCTGGTTCCACTCGCGAAAAGCATGCCAGATCGGCGTAGCCCGAGCCAAGACCGTCGAGGGCCAAACGAAAACCACGAGCACGCAACCGACCGAGCCGGGTTCCCAGTCCGCTTACCCCATCCAACGACTCGCGCTCCGTGATTTCGAGCACGACCTTGCGGGCAACGCTGCTCAACGGCGCCGTCTGCGATAGCATCTCGTTGTCGTTCAGCTCCGCTGCGCTCACGTTAACGAATAGCTGCCGCCCCTCTGGCAAGCCGTTAGCAACTTCCGCCGCCATCGCGCGAACGCGACGGCCGAGGTCGTAGCTCCTCCCCAACCGCGCAGCCGCGTCGAGCAAATCGTTTGGCATCGGTAGTGTGGACTCGTCCGACCGGACGAAGGTTTCATAGCCGATGGGGGCGCCGCTCTGGGTGTCCATGATGGGCTGCAGAGCGAGCCACAGGCAGCCCATTGCTTGGGAAAAGCGCACCTCCAATGAACTCCGCTGACCCAACTGAAGAGATGTACCGCCGGACACACCAGTGGCGTCACGACGCAGACGCGAGAGATTGTGCACCGAACACGCCTGCCCCAAGACCTTGACCAGGCTCTCCGGGTCGACCGGCTTCTCCAGATATCTGAACGCGCCGAACTCCACCGCCTGGATGGCAGATTCCATGGAAGGCACGCCCGTCATCAGTACGATCGGAACGTCCAAGTCCACCCGCCTGACCATGCGGATGAGGTTCAGACCGTCCAACCCGGGCATCGAGATGTCGCTGAGAATCACGTCGAAACGATTCGTGACGACAGCCCCCATCGCTTCCGCAGCGGTGAGATGGGTTTCCAGCTCGAACCCATGCCGGGAGAGTAGAACAGCAAGCGTATTGAGCAGTTGCCCATCATCATCGACGAGAAGCAGCTTGTTTTTGGTCGTCGAATTGGCCATGCCGCCCTCAACAAGCTGCTTGCTGCCTGCTGCTGATCGCCTGCCTGATGGACTGACTCAGCTCGGCAAAACCCACCGGCTTCTGTCGGAACTCGAGGACACCTGCCTCTTGGCCTAGTCGATGATCCCAGCTCGCCGTGTAACCACTGGTGACCACGACCGGAAGGTCGGGGCGCAGAGCCACCGCGGCCCTGGACAGATCCAGCCCCGTCAGGCCAGGCATCGTCAAATCCGTCAACAGGATGTCGACCGCGAAGGGATCTTGCTTCAGGCACTCGAGCGCCTCGTGAGGATCGGTAAATGCCGTCACTTGGTAACCGATCTTGGTCAACAAGGCCGCCACCGAACCGCACAACGAGCGTTCATCGTCCACCAGCAGGATGTGCTCACCGTGACCTCGGAGCACGGCAGGAGAGATATCCGAATCAGGCAGCGAGCGCTCCTTCGTCTCGGGAAAATAGAGCTGGAAGCTGGTGCCGATGCCTGGTGCACTATCGACGATGATCGCCCCTTCGTGCTCGCGCACGACCCCGTGCACGACCGCCAGACCCAAGCCCGTTCCTTGCCCTGGCGCTTTGGTGGTGAAGAACGGGTCGAACACGCGTTCGAGCGTGCTGCCGTCCATCCCGTGCCCAGTGTCCGTAACGGAGAGACACGCGTAGTTGCCACAGCGCAACTCGGGGACCTGGATCACCATCGTCTGATCCACGACCACCGGCCTGAGAGAAATCGAGATGGTGCCCACTTTTCCTTCGAGAGCGTACGCAGCGTTGTTGCACAGGTTGATGATCACCTGATGGATCTGGGTCGCGTCCGCGAGAACCTCCGGCAGCCCATCCTGAACGTCCAACTCGATGTTGGCCGTCGCCGGAAGAGTGGGACGGACCAGGTCCAGAGCCTCTCGCAACACCGTACCGAGCGTGACGGGCACGCGGTCCTGAGCCTTCTGACGGCTGAACGTCAGGATGCGTCGAACCAACGCCTTGGCGCGATCGGTCGCGACATTGATTTCGGCGATGTGCTGTTTCACCAACTCCGGTTCGTCGGCGTCCGCCACCGCGAGGGCGGAACGTGCGACGATTGAGCCGAGGATGTTGTTGAAGTCGTGGGCAATGCCCCCCGCGAGCGTGCCAATGGCCTCGAGCTTCTGCGTCTGCCGAATCTGGGTCTCCAACAGCGCGCTGGCACGCTCCGCGCGCTTGCGCGCGGAGACGTCGGTCACAGCGAGCACTGCAACGTCTCGCCCGCTCACGACACACCGTTCACCACTAACGACGCACTCGATCTGTTCGCGGTGACGCGTCAGCAAGCGCGTCTCCAGCTGTCGAACGGTGCCGTTGCTCTCCAACGCGGCGAACAGTCGTTCGAAGTCATCTTTCGACAGCCAATTGCCATGCTGCCAAAGCGGTTCACCGATCGACGCGTCGATGTCGAGGCCGAGCACCTCGAAGTAGCTGACACTCGCATCCAACAGACGCCGCGACCTGAGGTCACACAGAGCCACCGGCGTCGGGTTGGCTCGGAAGAGGCGCGCATCCAGGCTGGCCTGGCTTTCGGCACGGCCTGCAGCTGGCTGAGCCTGAGCCACCGTGGGCTCAAGGGAGACGATGACGCAGTTGTCTTCGAGCGCCGCCAGCCACGTCGCGCAAGGTCCTACGGCGTCGAACAGGAGCACGGGCCCGGGTACGGCTACCCGACTCGTCGCGCTTGCGGCAGCCTCCAGCAAGCGCTCGACACCCTGCACCGGTGCGCAGTCCCGCAAGGTGATGGCCGTGCCTTCCTCAATGTTGAGGAGGCAACACGCAGAGCGGTTCGCGCCCACAACCGTCCCTCCTCGGTCTAGGAGCAGGACGGGGTGGTGCAGGGCCTCCAAATGGACCACCTTTGCTCCCTGCGCGGCTGGTGTTGGTTCTTTCATGCCGCCCCCGGATGCGAAGCCCTGTTGGGCCTGCAAACGCGTATCGTCTAACCATGAACGGAGGGAGTCGAAATGCAACTGCATTCCCACGTCGACCGGGGCACGTGAACTAGGAGTATGCACCATCAGCGGAAGCCACCGGGATAACTGCGCCCAAACGCTCCCGCACAATGTCGCGGCTGAACGGTTTGCGAATGTAGAAGCTCACTCCCGCATTTCCGAAGTGATGCCGCGCGAAGGCCTCTTGATATCCACTCAGGACGCCCAGCTGGGCTTCCGGAGCCGTCCCCCGTAAATCCGCCAAAGCGTTAGCTTCTCCGAGCTGTTTTGCGCTCGTGTCCACCAACACCACCGAGAACAACCCGTGCCGCGCTACGAGGGCTTCGCGGGCTTCCTCCAAGCTACCGACGCTCTCCACGGCACAGCCCATGTCGGAAACGATGACCGTGAGAGCCGAACGAACTGAAGGGTTGTCACACACGAGAAGTACACAGGGCCGCCGCTCCGACACCGGCGCCGGTCGAGTCGAATGCAACGGCTCGCCCGCGGGAATCGGCAGGTAGACGCGGATGACCGTCCCCTCCCCCGGTGTGCTCGTGATGTCGACGCAACCGGAATACGTCCTGACGATGCCCTCAACCGCCGCTAACCCCAAACCCGAACCATCATGGCGGGTGCTGAAAAACGGCTCAAATGCGCGACGTGCCACCTCCGGCGGCATGCCTCCCCCAGTATCTGCCACCTCAAGAACGAGGAATCGCCCAGTCTTCTCTGCATGCCGGCGGGCAAGCTGTCGCAATTGGCGCGCTGAGAGCTCCTTCACCCGCGTGCGCAACACCACGCTTCCGTGCTGCTGACCGAGCGCCTCCGCGGCATTGATCACCAAGTTGGTGAGCACTTGCTGCAGCTGTGAGCTGTCGACTTCCACCTCGGACGCTTCATCGTCTAGCTCCAGAGTCAATCGAACGGACTTGGGGATGGAAGCGGTGAGCAGCTCCATTGCCTCCATCAGGAAGTGGTTGATGTTGACCGATGAGGGAGAGGCCAGAGCACGCCCACCGTAGGCAAGCATCTGCCGACACAGCGACGCTCCACGCTCTCCGAGCTCCAACACTTCATCCAACCAGCCCTCGGCCACGGCTTGCTCAGGCTCCACCTTGCACAGAGTGACGTTGGCCATCATGCTCGCTAGCAGGTTGTTGAACCGATGGGCCATGCCACCAGCCAGTACGCCGAGTCCCTCCAAGCGTTGGGCCTGCATCAAGCGGTTCTCGAGTTCCAGCTTCTGACGCACCATCTGTACCTCAGGGCTTCGGTCCCGGAAGACGACGACCACTCCGAGCTCGGCATCGCCCGCCTCGAGAGTTAGCGGTGATGCACAGCATGCCAACGGAAGGCCGATGGTCACCCCACGCCGCATCAAGTATACGTCGTCGTCGAGACGAATGCTCGTCTGCTCCCGGAGGGCACGCTCCGCAAACTGGGCCGCCTCGGGTTGTGCGCCATCATCGAACTCCAGCCTCAGCACCTCGCCCAAGGGACGCTGAATGGCATCTGCCTCCTCCCAACCCGTCAGCTCACAACCAGCCGAGTTGATGTAGCTGATCCGC
>JBNKZR010000161.1:0-14941 GCA_050301735.1 Polyangiaceae bacterium
CTGCTCGCTGGCGCGCGCACGGTGCGCTCGGCGGATCGGGTGGTGGGGATCGGTATCGGCACGCTGGAACAGGATACCAGCCACCGAGAACCTTCAATGGACTTGCTCGTTCACCACAACCCGAACGCTAGCCCGAGGCTCGCACCGGCCCAAAACGCGGGGTTTTCGCCCACGACACCGGTAGGTGTGAGTGCGACCTGGTGGGGGCTGGGTACGAATTGCATCTGCAAGCCGAGCTGGGGGGCGACACTGCCGCGGAGAGCCAAGACGAGCCCCGTCGATACGGCGGGTTCCAGTGCAGAATCGCGCCCTTCGCCATCACGTCGCTGGACGCGGATCCAGTTCGCAGAGACGGCGGCCTGCCAAGCAGCGCGCAGCCCGGCGAAGTCCCAACCAGCGCGCACGCCCAACCCGAGCGGGGCGCGGGCCAGCTCACCCTCGACAGGTCCGAGCTCGATGGTGGCTGGCAAGACGGGCCACGCAGCGTACGCGATAGCGCTGAAATGGCCGCCCAAACGCTGTTCGAGCCCAATCTGGGTCAGGACCTGCAAGGGCGCCCCTGCGACCAGGCCGAGCTCGACCACGCCGGCACCCTCGAGCCAAAACTGAGGCGCTTTTGTCGTCTGGGGGCTGTTGGGGGTTTTGGGTTGGGGCTGTGCGGCGGGGAGTGGTGTTGGCTCGGGTGGGGGCTCAGGTTGCGGCTGCGCGGTTTCCAGCGGCGTAGCCTCCGTCGGCTCGGGTTCTTCGTCGGCGGGCCACAGCACCAGCGCGACGTAGATGGCCGCGGTGCGGGCGCGCCGCTCGCAGTCACGCTCGCTATCGTCGTATTCGCGCGCCTGACCGTCGATGCTCACGCGGTAGCGAGTTCCCAGATCTTCGACCCGTGCCGAGCGCGAGGCGGCCTCGAAGTCGAAACCTTCAGCACGTTGTGGGGCGAGCTTGGCCAGCGCCTCCCTAAACTCGGCCTCGCTGGGACACACCGCGGTCACCGTCTGCGCCATCGTCTCGCAGGTGAACGACAGCATCAGGACCGCGACGGCACAACGAACACGACGAGGTGTCACGAGAAAGCGCCATAACATGCCTCTCATGGGTTCGTGTAACGGCCTGGCACTTTTTACCGAAGGGCGTCCGAGCGCGCTTTGGCCGGAAGCTCCAAAACCATGGGCTCGAGATCCGGACCCACCCAGGGCCAAGACATGTCGTCGGGCCACCACGCTGGCTGAGTCGAGTAGTAAAACGAGGCAGGCAGCTCGCGGGACATCTCGTCGACCCATTGCGTCTCATCGTTGACGAAATCGAAGTTCCCGTGACGATACAGCGACGTCGCTGCCACGTCGTCAGAGCCGTCACCGTTGGCGCCCAGTTGGTAGATGGAGATCGGCCCGCTGTCGTAGGCCTCGTAGGTCTCACTGACCCCAGCACTCCCGAGCACGTTGCCGATCACGTTCATGCCCACGTCGCCGCCATCGAACTGAAGCGCGGTCACGTTGCCCGTCTGCTCTGCGCTCGAACCCGCCACAGCGGGCGCTGCGAACTGGCTCGACGCGTAGTTGCGAAAGTAACTGAGGTAGCCCGCGTTGCCGTGGGTCGTACTCGCGCCCATGTGCGGGGCGTAGTTACCCTCCATCAGTTCCATGTGGGGGAACGAGCAGTGGCAGTCGATGTTGACCTCCTGCCATTCGGGCGGGGTAGCCCACGAATTGTCCGCGTAGTTGTAGCCGACGACGTTGCCACCGCCGGTCACGTTGAACATGATGGGCTTGTTCATGTAACGCACGATGTTGTTCTCGATCAGGTTCTCGGCCGCACCGCACCTGAGGACGATGCCATAGCAGTCGGCACCAAAGCCGTAGTCGGCCGAGTGGTGGAAGTTGCCATCACGCACGACGCTGCGATAGGTCGCCGTGAGAGAGACGTGCATGCCGCCGATCGTCTCGTCCGTTTGCACGTCCTTCACCCAGCAATAGGCGGCGTTGGAGATGTCGATCCCGCCCGCCATCTCGCCGTTGTAGCCCGGGTTGCTGCCCCCCTGCACCCGTAAGCGCTCGACACCCGCCCAGCGCGTCGGGCGCTCACCCACCGGCGTCACTTCAGCCCGGTCGCTGGTGCGAAAGCTCCAGTGTAGGGGTGAGCTCAGCGTCAGCCTGCCGCTCGCTTCGTCGACCTCGGCGATCTCCACCCGCTGGCTGACAGACCGCCCTTCCTCCCGCTTGAAGTACAGGCAATCCCCCTGCTGCACTTCCGGCGGGTCGACGATGTCGACCAAGGCCAAATCACCTACGGAAAACCGTGCCGCAGCGTCACCGACGACCAGCGTCGTGCCTTCTTTCGCGGCGTCTTCGAGCAGTGGAAAGCCGTCGCCGCCATAGCAGACCTGGTCGCGCGCGGTGCCGATGGCCACGACGGTTCGCCCTCCTTGCTTGACCAGCGTGGTGCCTGTCGGCGCGCCCTCGGAGCCCTGCCCGCGCAGCACCACACCGTCTCGCAACGTCAGCGTCTCGTCCAAGGTGAACGTTCCCGTCGAGAGCTCGACGACCTCCCCGGGAGTGCAGTCGTCAATCGCCGCCTGAATGTCGTCACCTGGCGAAAGCGTCGCACACCGCGTCTCGCGCACGGGCAGCCCGTCCGCAGCGAGCGGCAGTCCCAACAGATCGTCGTGCTGGATCCCCGGTGCCCAACGGGTGGCTCGAGCCGGATCGAGCACCTGCTCCAACGACACGTCCAGCGACGGATCACGACCGGCACTCCCGCCATCCTCGGCGCCTGAACTCGAATTCCCCGCAGCAGAGCCGGCTTCGTCGGCAACGTCGTTCGCAGAGCTGTCACCGGCGATGGAGGGTGCAGGGTCCGCGGAGGCGGCGGCGTCTGATGCGCCTGTCGACCCCTGGGTGTCACCTGCCGCAGCTGACGAGGCGTTCGGTGTTCTCTCCGTTGGGGGGTTGGCGCCCACCTCCGCAGCGTCGGTGTCGCTCGCGGCTCCGTCGCGCTCGGAGCCCGATTCGTCATCCAGTCCGTCAGCGGCGTCGGGGCGTGACGCAGCGTCGCCAACTGCATCGGAGCTTCTCGACGCATCTCTTGCGTCTGTGTCGCAGCCGGCGAGGGCGAGTGAAGTGATCGAGATCAGAACGAGATGCAGACATTTGGGCATGGCTTCAACACCCCAAGGACCTGAAGCACCCAGGACCTTCAATGGTTCTCGAACTAGCTCGAAAGCGCTGACCGCGTCGGCTCTTGGCCTGGGGGGGGCAGCCGAATACGCGGGCACCGGGAGCGGCGGCGGCACGAACCCCGCCAACAGTCGTTCCACTTTTGCACCGCGTCGACATATCCTCGGCTGCATGGCTGCACGTCCCCTCGCCCGTGGATTCGGATCGGCCCTCGCCGTCGTCGCGTTGGCGGTGACCAGTGCTGCGCACGCCGTGCCAGCTCACTGGGACGTCATGGTCGAGCGCTACGGGTGGGGCGGAGACTGCACGCTGTGCCACGAATCGGCGGCGGGGGGAGATTCCACCGCAACCAGACCATTCGCATTGTCGCTGAAGACCTTGGGTCTCAGCGCGAGGACGACGCGCGATGACTTGCTGGGCATCATGTACGTGTCCGAAGTGCTCGCCACCGACTCGGATGGCGACCTTCTTTCCGACGTTCAAGAGCTGCGCTACGCTGGCGATCCCAACGACCCAGAAGTGGGTCTGGGTGAATTCGACACGGGGAAAGGGGACTCCACCGACGATGACAGCGACGCCGACGATGACGCTGGTCCAAACGCGGACGCGCCAACCGCCTGCGCTTGGAACGCCGATCGCCCGTCGGCTTCGGGTGCTTCCTGGCTGTGGTCGTCGTGGGTGATTGCTCTGTTGCTGACCCGCCGACGCCGAAGAGCGCGCGTAGGCGTCTCCACAGAGGGGCGACGCTAGCGCCGAATCGTTTTGGGGCGTCGCCGCAGCAGCACCACCGTCAAGAAACCGAACAGCCACCACTGCTGCCGCTCTGGTCTCACGTTCGCCACGGAGCAGCCCTTTTTCCCCTTTTCGTTGGCTTCCTGCGCGGCTTCGGCCACGGCCTCGAGATCGACCGAGGCTTCGATATCGCCGATCACCGCATCGACATCCACGTCGTAGCCTTGGGTGTCGATACCCTCTTGAGCCAGCCCCCGCGCGCACTCCAACAACTTGTCCGGACCGGCGATGAACTCACCGTCGCAGAACAACGCACCGCTACCCTCACAGCCAGCGTGACACTCCGAGTCCACCTGGGTTTCGCATTCTTCCCACTGGACCTCCTGGCATGAGACCTGACAGCCCATACCCGCGATGGCGCGACACGAACCCGTGCAGCACTCTTCGCAATGTTGCACGCAGCTGGTGTCCGGCGGCAGCTCGGCGCACTGGGTCGTGCACTCGCCGTCACACGTGGCCGCACAGCTGGCGTCGCAGCGCTCCGGATCGACGTCACTCGCACAGGTCATTTCGCAACTGTCAACGCACTCCGGGTAGCAGTTGTGCTGACAGATCACGTCGATGCCCTCGGCGCACTGGGAATCGCAAAAGGCGCCACAGTCGTCCGTGCATTCGATCGTGGGTGGCGTTTCGCACTCTTCGCGGCAGACGTTCATCAACCTCGTGGCGCAGTTCTTCCGGTAGACGGTCGTGCTGCAGCCCGCCTCGCAGGAGAACTCGATACCGCACCGAGCGTCCGCTTCGATGCGGATCCCATCACACCCGGCGATGCCAGCACGCGCTTCCGAGGGCCACAAGCAATGCGCGAGCAACGTCAGCGAGAGCGTCAGCCAGAGTCGACTCATGCTGAAAGATAACGCAAACACCGCCCCCGTCGACGACAACGAGTAGAGATTGTGCGCTCCGTAGGGTGGCGGAGCTACCTACCAGTAGGCAAACCGGTATCCAGCGAGCACCCACGCCACGCACGGTGGTGTCATCGCAGGGTACCTTCCAGGTGTGAAGGACCCTTCGCGACGTTCAGTCAACCAGCCTTCCTCGTCACATGAGAACCAAGACGACACATAGCTTCCTGATTCAACGTAGTTGCTGGTGGCGAGGGCACCGCTGGGGTCGTAGGTGACCTGCAAGTAGGCGTTGTCGAGCTCCCACCCAGTGGCACGTAGGACGCCATCGATGTAGCAAGAGGCGGTCGAGAACATGCGTCACAGTTGTCCATGTGTGCCATGCCGCAAAGAAGCACATCGGCTCGTGACCCAAGCGCGCCCCGACGGACCAGTCGATCGCTTGATTCACCCGCGGCCGGCGCATGTTAAGTAGGTGGCGGTGACTCACACCTCACAACTGGTAGTCGTCGCACTCGTTGGCGTCGCGCTGCTCCTGTTCCTGATCATCCAGCGCAGGCTGCACGCGTTCGTGGCCCTGCTGTTGGTCAGCGTGCTGATCGGCTTGGGGGCACAGTTGCCCAACGTCGATCCAGACAAGGTGCTGCAAGCCATGCAGAGCGGCATGGGGGGAACCCTTGGGTTCGTCGCCATCGTCGTCGGTCTAGGCGCCATGTTTGGACAGCTGCTCGAAGTTTCGGGAGGCGCCGAGGTATTGGCCCAAGGCCTGCTGACGAAGTTCGGAGAGCAGCGCGCGCCCTGGGCACTTGGTGCGGCAGGCTTCCTGGTTTCCATTCCTGTCTTCTTCGACGTGGGTTTCGTTATCCTAGCGCCGCTCTTATACGGCCTCTCTCAGCGCTCGAAGAAGCCACTGATGCTCTTCGCGGTGCCCCTCTTGGCGGGTCTGGTCGTTACCCATGCCTTCATCCCGCCCACTCCGGGGCCGATCGGGGTAGCAACGATCCTGAAGGCGGATCTCGGTCGGGTCATCTTGTTCGGCACGATCGCCGGCCTGCCTTGCATGTTGCTCGCGGGGCCCGTCTTCGGCAAGTGGATCGCAAACCGCGTACCGGGCGAGATCCCTGAGGGCTTCGATGTCGACCCGCCCGCTGCCGACAGACGACTACCGAGCTTTGCCATCGTCACCGCGCTGATTTCCCTGCCGATCGGCTTGATCCTCGCCAACACCGCGAGTCACGCCGTCCTGACCGATGAAGTGCTGACAGGTATTGGTGACGGACACGGGTTGAGCACACTACGCAGCGCGTTGGGTCTGATCGGACACCCCTTCATCGCGCTGCTGCTGACGACGCTCCTTTGTTTTCGCGTCTTGGGTACTGCTCAGGGCTTTTCGCGTGAAGAAGTCAGCCAGATCGCCACCAAATCATTGGAACCGGCGGGCATCATCATTCTGGTCACCGGTGCTGGAGGGGTGCTCAAGCAAGTCATGATCGATACCCACGTTGGCAAGACCATTGCCGACCAGCTCGTGGGTCTCGGTTTCGCCCCGATCTTGCTTGCCTTCGTCATTGCCTGGGTGGTCCGCGTCATGCAGGGGTCGGCCACGGTGGCGATGTTGACCGCCGCAGGGCTGGTGGTGCCGTTGATCGAGCCGGGCAATCCCTCGGAAGCCATGCGCGCGCTGCTCGTGCTACCAGTGGCCGCGGGCGCCACCAGCATGTCGCACGTCAACGACTCGGGCTTCTGGCTCGTCAACCGTTATCTGGGGCTCAGCGTCGTCGACACCCTGAAAACGTGGACAGCACTGACCACCATCGTTTCGGTCGTCGGGCTTTCGGTGGCGTTGCTGCTCAGCGCGTTCATCCGCTAGTTCTACCGACCGGTTTCGTCAGCTCCGGGCGCTTTTGCTCTCACTGCGCGCGCTGAGTGAAATACGCTTGCGCGCAGTGTCGACACCGAGCACGCGTACGCTCAGGCGGTCGCCCACCTTGACGACCTCGGCTGGATCTCGGACGAAGCGATCGGCGAGCTGGGAGACGTGCACCAGGCCATCTTGGTGAACGCCCAAGTCGACGAAGGCACCGAACGCCGTGACGTTGGTCACGACACCTTCGAGCTGCATGCCCTCGCGCAGATCTTCCATGGTGTTGACATCATCGCGAAACTTCGGAGGTTCGAAGTTGGCGCGGGGATCACGCCCTGGCTTCTTCAACTCGCTGATGATGTCGCGCAACGTCGGCAGCCCCAAGCCCGACGCTTCGTCCACGTACTGCTGCAAGTCCAGACGGTCAGCGAGGGCGCCGTTACCCACCAACTCGCTGAGCCCGACACCGAGCTGCTTGGCCATGCGCTCAACCACGGCGTAGCGCTCTGGATGAACAGCGGAGGCATCGAGCGGGTGCTTCCCGCCTCGGATCCTGAGAAAGCCGGCGGCCTGCTCGAAGGTCTTCGGACCGAGCTTGGGCACGGACAGCAGCTCCTTGCGCGTTCGGAACGGACCGTTGGCCTCGCGAAAGCTGACGATGGCCTGGGCCAAAGCGCCGCCCAAGCCAGCAACATGCGCCAGCAGTGCGGCGCTGGCGGTGTTCAACTCCACCCCGACGTGATTGACGCAGCTCTCGACCACGTTCGCGAGCTCTGCCCGCAACTGCGCCTCCGGCACGTCATGCTGGTACTGACCGACGCCGATCGCCTGGGGGTCGATCTTCACCAGCTCTGCCAACGGATCCTGCAACCTACGCGCGATGCTGACCGCGCCGCGGATGGTCAGATCCAAATCTGGAAACTCTTTGCGAGCAATCTCGGATGCACTGTAGACACTGGCGCCGGACTCGTTGACGGAAACCACGTCGGGCAACTCGCCCTCGAGACCCTTCAGCGCGCCCCGAACGAAGGCGACTGTCTCGCGCCCGGCAGTGCCGTTGCCCACCGCGATCGCGGCGGGGCAGTGACGGCGCACGAGTTGAAGCAAGGTCGTCTCAGCACGTGCGGCCTGCTCGGCGCTGCCCGTCGGGTAGATGGTCGCGTGTTCGAGCAACTTGCCAGTGAGATCGATCGCGGCGCACTTGCAGCCGGTGCGAAAGCCCGGATCGATCCCCAACACCGCCTTGCCACCGAGGGGTGCGGCGAGCAGCAGGTGGCGCAGGTTTTCGGCAAACACCTTGATCGCGCCGGCGGCCGCTTGCTCCATGAGCTGATTCGAACTCTCAGTGTCCATCGCGCTGCTGAGCAGCCGCTTGAAGCTGTCCTCGACGGCGCCGCGCAACGTCGCGGCGTACGGTGAACGAGGGTTGAGCTTCATCAGTCGGCAGATGCGTTCAACCAGTGCCTCTGGCTGTTCGACCGCCACCTTGACCCGCAGCACGCCCTCCTGCTCTCCGCGCCGCAACGCCAAATAGCGATGAGAGGGCACTTTGGAAACGGCCTCGCTGAAGTCGTAGTACTGCTCGAACTTGGTCGGTCCTTTGGCAGCGACCTTCTTGACGACACTCGATCTCACGACGCCACGCCGGGCATAGGTCTCGCGACACAGGGCGCGAACGGCGGCTCGCTCGGCCACGTCCTCGGCCACGATGTCCGACGCACCGAGTAGCGCCGCTTCGACGTCGGGAACCTCCTTGGTCGGGTCGACGAAAGCCCGCGCCTCTTTGCTGGGAGAGCCGTCGAGGGGCTGCGCCTCGATGCGAGCTGCCAACGGCTCGAGGCCCCGTTCGCGGGCGACCTGGGCGCGCGTCCGGCGCCGCGGCTTGAACGGTAGGTACAAGTCCTCGAGTGCCGACTTGTTCGTGCAGCTCTCGATCTGGCGACGCAGCGCAGCGCTGAGCTTGCCCTGCTTGTCGATCGATTCGAGGACCGCCTCTTTCCGCTCCCAAAGCTCCTGCAGCGACTTGTGGCGCGCCTCGATCGCGCGCAGCTGCACCTCGTCCAGTCCCCCGGTCGCTTCTTTGCGATAGCGCGCGATGAACGGGACGGTGGCCTTGTCTCCGAGCAGCTTCAACGCCGCACGAACGGACCACTCGGCGACGGACAAGGCGGCACTGATCGCTTGGGCATGGTCGGCGGGGGCCTGATACATCGCGCGCGACTCTGCGCCGGATGGCCAGAGGGCGCAAGCCCGTCCGGGGTGGGCCGCGCGCGATCGGCAGTGGCGCACCTGCTGCCTCGGTGCCAGACCAGCAAACCGATTGTTTCACGTCTGTTGACGCAGCGGAAACACCTGCCCTGAGAGATTAGCGCCATGAAGCGACACGGACTCTACGACCCAGCGAACGAGCACGACGGCTGCGGCGTTGCGATGGTTGCCCGCCCCGACGGCGTCGCAAGCCACCAGGCGGTGATCCGGGGGCTCACGGCGCTTTGCAATCTGGAGCATCGAGGCGCCGAGGGGGCTGATGCCGATACTGGCGACGGGGCGGGGATCTTGCTGCAAATGCCCGACCGCTTCCTGCGCGAGGTCGTCGATTTCGAGCTGCCGCCAGCAGGGAGGTATGGCGTGGCCGTCGTGTTTCTGCCTCGGGATGCGGGTCGGGCCAGTGAGCTGGAGCACCTGTTGCATGACCGTGCCAAACAGCGCGGTCTGGAGGTACTGGGGTGGCGCGAGGTTCCGGTCGAGGATGGCAACATCGGCAAGGTGGCGCGGGATGCTGCGCCCCGCATTCGCCAGATGTTCGTCAGCGCGCCGCCGAACGTCGACCGTGAGGCCCTGGAGCGCGAGCTCTACGTCCTGCGTCGCAGCGCGGAATGCGCGTCCAACGACGAGTTGGTCATCCCCAGCTGTTCGACCCGGACATTGGTCTACAAAGGCATGCTGACCGCTCCGCAGCTCGGCCCCTACTTCCCCGACTTGACCGACGAGCGCCTGGAGTCGGCGCTGGCGCTGGTGCACTCGCGCTTTTCCACCAATACGTTTCCGAGCTGGCGCTTGGCGCATCCGTTTCGCATGATCGCGCACAACGGCGAGGTCAACACGGTGATCGGCAACGCGAACTGGATGCGCGCCCGTGAGTCCGACCTGGCCTGCGAACTCTTCGGCGACGCACTCGTGGAAATGCTGCCGATCATTCGCCCGGGCGCCTCAGACAGCGCGTCTCTCGACAACGTGCTCGAATTGCTGGTGCTGAGCGGTCGCAGCATCGCGCACGCCGCGATGATGCTCGTGCCCAAGGCCTGGCAGGGCAACGACGACATCCCTGAAGAGTTGGCCGGCTTCTATCGCTACCACTCGTGCGTGATGGAGCCATGGGATGGGCCCGCTTGCCTGACCTTCACCGACGGTCGGGTAATAGGCGCAACCCTGGACCGCAACGGCCTACGTCCCGGTCGCTGGGCGATGACCGACGACGGTTGGGTGGTGCTCGCCTCTGAAGCCGGCGCACTCGCCCTCGACGAGACGACCATCGTGCGCAAAGGGCGCCTGAAACCAGGACGCCTCTTCGTGGTCGATATGGAGCGACACGAGGTCTTCTTCAACGGCGAGGTGGAGCTCGAGGTCGCCCGCCAAAAACCCTACGGTCAGTGGTACGCGAACAACATGTTGCGTGTCGACGACCTGCCCAGGCACCAACCGGCTCCAGTCTCCGAACTCAGCCTGCGCACGCGGCAGCTCGCCTTCGGTTGGTCGCAAGAGGACCTTCGCTTCTTGACTGCACCGCTGGCGCACAAGGGTAAGGAGGCCAATGGCTCGATGGGCAACGACATCCCCTTGGCTGTGCTGTCCGATCAAGCGCCGAGCCTGTTCAGCTATTTCAAGCAGCGCTTTGCTCAAGTCACCAACCCAGCGATCGATCCGGTGCGCGAAGCCGTAGTGATGAGCTTGGAGGTGGGGTTGGGACCCGAGCTCAACCTGCTCGACGAGTCGCCACAGCACTGCAAGAAGATCATGCTCAAACAGCCGATCATCCGCGACAAGGCGATGTCGCGCATCCGTCAGGCTGAGGCTGTAGGACTGCCGGCGGTAACACTCGACGCGACGTTCGAAGCGAAGGCGGGCAGCGAAGGTCTGCGGGTGGCCCTTCGAGCACTGCAGGTCGCAGCCGACACGGCGATCGCCGTGGGGGCCGCGATCCTGATCGTTTCCGACCGCGCACTGAGCGCCGAGCGCGCGGCCATCCCAGCGCTACTCGCTACCGCGGCCGTCCATCACCACTTGGTGCGACGGGGTACTCGCCTGCGCGTCGGTCTGATCGCCGAAACCGGCGAAGCCCGGGAAGTGCACCACATGGCGCTGCTGATCGGCTTCGGCGCGTCGGCGGTCAACCCCTACATGCTGTTCGAAGTGATCCCAGCACTGATCGCATCCGCAGACTTGCCCGCCGACACCAACGTGATCGCGACACAGAAGGGCATCATCCGCGGACTCGGCCAGGGTCTGCTCAAGGTCGTTTCGAAGATGGGGATCTCCACCATGCAGTCGTACATGGGGGCCCAGGTCTTCGAAGCATTGGGCCTGAATCAGGACTTGGTCGACGAATACTTCACGGGCACCCCCTCCCGCATCGGTGGTGTAGGGCTCGAGACTCTGGCCGCCGAGGCGCTCACTCGCCACGCGCGGGCGTTCCCGAGTGACGACGACAAGCTGCTGCCCACCGGCGGGATCTACGCTTGGCGGCGCTTCGGCGAGAGACACATGTGGAACCCCGAGACGGTGCCAATGCTGCAAGAAGCGGCCCGTGGCGGCAAAGCCGGAGCTGAAGCCTACTGGCGCTTCGCCAAACACGTCAACGACGAGGTGACGCGCGGCTCGACCCTGCGCGGCTTGCTGCGCTTCGTGCAAAACCAAAACCCGGTGCCTCTCGACGAGGTCGAGCCAGCCAAAGAAATCGTCAAGCGCTTCACCACCGGCGCGATGAGCCTCGGCTCGATCTCGCCGGAGTCGCACGAGACGCTGGCCATCGCGATGAACCGCCTCGGCGCCAAGTCGAACACCGGCGAAGGCGGCGAAGATCCGGCGCGCTTCAGCGACGAACGGCGCTCCGCGATCAAGCAAGTAGCTTCCGGACGCTTCGGTGTGACGATCCACTACCTGGCCAATGCCGACCAACTGCAAATCAAGGTGGCCCAGGGCGCCAAGCCCGGCGAGGGTGGGCAGCTACCGGGCCACAAGGTCAGCGAACTGATCGCAACCTTGCGCCACTCGACGCCTGGCGTCGAACTGATCTCGCCTCCCCCGCACCACGACATCTACTCGATCGAAGATCTGAAGCAGCTGATCTACGATCTGCGTTGCGCCAACCCCGAGGCATCGATCTCGGTCAAGCTCGTCGCCGAAGTGGGCGTCGGTACCGTAGCCGCCGGCGTGGTCAAGGCGAACGCGGACCACATCGTGATCGCCGGGCACGACGGCGGCACGGGGTCGTCACCCCTGAGCTCGATTCAACACGCGGGCATTCCCTGGGAGCTCGGCTTGGCAGAAACTCAGCAGACGCTGACACAGCAGGACCTGCGCTCGCGGGTGACCCTGCAGACCGACGGCCAGATGAAGACGGGCCGCGACGTGGTGATCGCCGCCTTGCTCGGCGCCGAAGAGATGGGCTTTTCGACGGCACCGCTGATCGCTTTGGGCTGCATCATGATGCGAGTCTGCCATCTCAACACTTGCCCCGTCGGGATCGCGACTCAGGACCCTGAACTCCGCAAACGGTTCGTCGGTACCCCGGAGCACGTGATCAACTACTTGTTCATGGTGGCCGAAGAGGCGCGTACCATCATGGCTAGCCTGGGCATCCGCCGCTTCGTCGATCTGATCGGCAGGGTCGATCTGCTCGAGCAGGCCAAAGACACTGGCAGCAACAAAGCACAGCTGGTGGATCTCAGCGCGGTACTAGCGCCACCCCCTGGCCCCGCCGAACACGCCCGGCACAAGACCCGCGAGCCGGACCCCATACTGGAAGACGCACTGGACCACGAGCTGATTGCGGGAGCTCAGGCCGCCCTCGAACACAAGAAACCCGTGGAGCTGAGCGCCAAACTGATCAGCAAGAACCGCACAGTCGGCGGCATGCTGTCGTCGCGGATCGCTCAATTGCACGGCCGCGACGGCTTGCCCCCCGGCACCATCCGCGTTCACTTGACGGGTTCTGCCGGGCAGAGTTTCGGCGCCTGGTTGGCCCGCGGCGTGGACCTCGATCTCGAGGGCGAAGCGAACGACTACGTCGGCAAGGGTCTGTCCGGTGGCGTCATCGTCGTGCGGCCACCGCGCGATGCCAGCTACGCGGCGGAAGACAACGTCGTGGTCGGCAACACGCTGCTGTACGGCGCTACCTCTGGCAAAGCCTTCTTCCGTGGCCAGGCAGGCGAACGGTTTGCGGTGCGTAACTCCGGCGCTCAGGCGGTCGTCGAAGGCGTGGGAGATCACGGCTGCGAGTACATGACCGGCGGCACCGTGGTGATCCTGGGCCACACGGGCTTCAACTTCGCTGCGGGCATGAGCGGCGGCATCGCCTATGTCTACGACCCCGAGGGGCGCCTTGCGCGACGCTGCAACTACGAGCTAGTCGATCTGGAACCTTTCGAAGAGAGCGACTGGCAGACTTTGCGAGCGCTGATCAACGAACACGTACAACGCACGGAGTCGCCGGTCGGGCAGCGCATACTGGACCATTGGGAGGTGAGCAGCCGGGCATTCGTCAAGGTGATGCCACGAGCGTACAAGCAAGCGCTGATCGAGCTGCGCGCCCAAGAATCGATCGAAACGGCAGCCCCCGAGGAAGTGAGCGTGTAATGGCAGATCCCAAAGGCTTTCTGAAGATCAAGCGGGCGGTGCCTGGTGACCCACGCCGGGATCCCGCACAGCGCGTTGGCGACTACCACGAGGTGATTCGGCTGCTGCCGCTCGAAGAAGTCCAACAGCAGGCGCAGCGTTGCATGCAGTGTGGCGTACCCTTCTGCCATCGCGGTTGCCCCTTGGGCAATCTGATCCCGGAGTGGAACGACCTGGCACACCGCGGACTGTGGGAGAGCGCCATCGTGCGCCTACACGCGACCAACAACTTTCCGGAGTTCACGGGATTCACCTGTCCCGCGCCCTGCGAACCAGCATGCACCCTAGAAATCAATGACGACCCAGTGATGATCAAACACGTCGAGGTGTCGATCATCGAGAAGGCCTTTGCCGAGGGTTGGGTGGTACCCAAACCGCCCGCCCGACGTACGGGCAAGCGCGCCGCGGTGGTGGGCTCGGGTCCTGCAGGCATGGCCGTTGCCGCCCAACTCAACTCTGCGGGGCACACGGTCGTGGTGTTCGAACGGGACGAAGCTGTGGGCGGCTTACTGCGTTTCGGCATTCCAGACTTCAAGCTCGAAAAGAAGGTGATCGACCGCCGCGTCGAGGTACTCGAAGCCGAAGGCATCGAGTTTCGCACGCAAGTCGACGTCGGCGTCGACGTCAGCGCCGACGAGCTGCAGCAACAGTTCGACGCCGTAGTGATCGCCGTGGGCGCACGTTTGCACCGTCAACTCGGCATCCCCGGCAGCAAGCTCGAGGGCGTGCACTTGGCGATGGACTACCTCTACGACTGCAACCGTGCGGTGGCCGCGGGTGCGCCCCACCAGCGCCACGAAGGCGCGATCACTGCGGTTGGCAAACACGTCCTAGTAATCGGTGGCGGCGACACGGCTGCCGACTGCATCGCCAACGCGCACCGCGAAGGCGCCTCATCGGTCACTCAGCTCGACCGCTACCCCGCTCCTCACGGCACCCGTCCTCGAGATACCGTCGGCTGGCCCAACGCCCCACGCCGAGAGATCAGCTCCTACGCCTTGGAAGAAGGCGGCAAACGCCATTGGCAAACGATCGCGCTCGAGATCCTCGGACAAGGCGGGAGAGCCACCGGCGTGAAGATCGCCGAAGCCAAAGCTCCAGACTTCGCCCCCATTGCGGGCAGTGAACGCGTCGTACCGGCTGAACTCGTGCTGGTCGCGATCGGCTTCGAACGCCCCGAGCGCGACGCCTTCATGCAACAAATCGACGTCGACGAAGACGCCCGCGGCAACGTCGCGGCCGCCGGCTACGCCACCTCCTCCGTACTCGTCAGGCTGGTCGACAAGTCTGTCCCGAGCCCGCTGCTCAACATCTATACCACCTTCGCCACGATGATCGGCTCTTGCACCGTCATGTTCATCATGCATGAGCCCGTC